>JAICMR010000039.1 GCA_025929155.1 Chthoniobacterales bacterium
ATCGAAAGTCACTGAGATCCTTCGCCGCGCTTCGCCGGCTCAGCATGACAACTCATTTAACTGGGCGAAGAATCGGCTTGCCCAGCCACGCGGGATTCGCGACTCCGGCCCGGTACGCCTGCAGCGATTCCACCGACGAATTCACCCGCAGATTGCTGTAGGTGTTGTCGTCGTTCTGCCAGCGCTCGTGCCAGTAAACCGCAGCTTTGATCCGCGGATAACCCTTTCGTAGCAGATCGAGGCCTTCGCGAATGAAGGTCGCCTTGTTGCCTTTGCGCGGGAATTCCCCCGCTCCCCATTCCGCAACCATGATCGGCTTCGTCGGATCGACTGCGCACATCTGCTCGTAAGGCCAGGTGATGAGCGGCTCGATCGGAGACCAGTCGTCCTCCCCGATCTGTTCACCATAGATACTCATCCCGAGCCAATCGACATAGTTCGAGCCGGGATAATAAGCCGCTGGATAGTTCCAGGTCTCGTTAGGTTCGGAGTAGTTATTGGTGTGAAAGAGCCACTGAATGTTTGTCGCTCCGCGCGCCCGGACGCGATCGACGACGTGGCGATACGCTTTCTTGAAAGTCTCCGGTCCTTCCCACTTGTTTGGCTGACCGGGCATCGGTTTGTTCGCGCCGTAGTACCAGCCTGACCAGGGAAACCAGTCGCCGTTCATTTCGTTCGCGAACGAGACTATCATCGGCTTCCCAAAAGCGCGCGCCGCGTCGGCCCACCGATCGATATAGCTGTCCCAGGTTCCCTTGATGATCTCCGTCAGGCTGAACCGGTCCGGGCCGCGCTTTTGCAGGTAAGGCTTGTCCCACGGCGACCAAAACACGAGCGGGACTGAACCATGCCGCGAGATCAGCTCGAGATTGCGCGTCGGAAAGCTCTGTTCTCCCCAATAGCTCGACGAGGCGATGATCGCCTGGTGTTTGCCGACCATGGTTTCGAAATCCTCGATCGCTTCGAGGGAGACATCGTCTTCCTGGTCGCCGAAATCGATATAGGCACCGGTATATTTCCCAGTCGTCGGCACGGCAAGTTGCATGATTTTGCCGGTCTCGTTAGGCGTAGCCGTCAGGGGTTTGCGACAGCCGACGAGCACGAGCACGAGCACGAGCGCGAGCTGCGTTTTGCCTAACGCACTCAAGTGCGTGCCGGGACCGACGCGGTCCGTTCCAGCTTCGCCCAGCTCACCCACGCGCCTTTCAGCGCGCGGAAGCTGGCTTTCCAAATCACATAACTCAGGAGCGGCCGATAGATCAGTCGCATCGGCAGAATCCGCCAGGCACGAATGATCGGTTCGCCCTCGATGATGCAGGCGATGAGCGCGATCAGCAGATCGATCGCGAGAAAAATGATGACGAATGGCAGCACCGCGCTCCAAATCCCGAAAGGCAGCGAAGCGATGAGCAGGAAATCCACCAGCGGACTCAGCGCGACGAGGATGATTTGAAAGAACCAGACGCTCGGCAGGCTAAACCATCCCAACGCGCCGTAGCGCCAGTTGAACGTGAGGTCGCGGTGTTTCCAGAGACATTGCATGGTGCCATAAGCCCAACGGAAACGCTGCCGCGCGAGCGCGCGCACGGTCTCGGGCGCTTCGGTCCACGCGATCGCAGCCGGCGCGTACTCGACGCGATGACCTTTGCGATGCAGCGAAAGCGTCAGGTCCGTATCTTCCGCCAGCGTATCGAGACTCAGCCAGCCTGCGTCTTCGATCGCGCTCTTGCGCGCGGCGCTGATCGCACCCGGCACGACCGTCACGCAATCCCAGCGCGTGTAAGCGCGCCGGTCGAGATTGAATCCGCAGGTGTATTCGAGCGACTGGCAGCGCGCGAGAAAGGTTCGCAGGTTTCCCACTTTGGCGTGACCCGAAACCGCGCCGACCTTCGCGTCCGCAAACGGCTGGGCGAGAAATTTAAATGTGTCCGGCTGCACGTGCGTGTCGGCATCGAGAAAAGCCACGATCTCGTGCCGCCCCGCGCGGATACCGCGTTGCAGCGCGACGGCTTTGCCAAAATTTTGCTGCCGCAAAAGTTGCACCCGACTGTCCGTTCGCGCGATCGCTTCGACTTCGGCTGCGGTGTTATCCCTCGATCCGTCATCGATCACGATCACTTCAAGTCCGGCGCCATAATCGCTCGCGAGCACCGAACGGAGCGTTCCGGCAATTACTTTATCTTCGTTGAAAGCAGCGATCAGCACGCTCATTGGTTCGGCAAATTCATCTTTCCGGCCGCGGAAACGCGTCGCCAGCCAAACGACCAAAAGCGTTCTCACGACCGTGAGAGCCGTGGCCACGATCATGAACGCCCAGAGCAATTCCTCGATGTTGCGGAGCAAGCTAAAACCGGTGCCGCTCACCAGTCGCACCATCGCATGCGAACCCGCCTGCGGAAGCGGCATGACCGCATCGCGCGTCGTTCCCATTAACTGACTCAGTGGCACGACTGCATCGCCGCGGGTCGCGAGGTAATCCAGAATGCGCGGGAGCGCCGCGACCGTCTCCGAGCGATCGCCGCCGCCGTCGTGCAAGAGGATAATATTTCCGTCGCGCCGCTGTTGCTTGACTCGGTTCACAATCGCGTCGGTGCCCGGCCGCGCCCAATCCTGCGGGTCGATATTTTCAAGGATGACGAGGTAATTCAGGTCGTGCGCGATCTTCAGCGGGTAGAGCTCGCTCAGACTGCTCGGGCTGGTGTCTGCGCCATAAGGCGGACGAAAAAGCGTGGTCGAACGGCCCGTGATGGTCTCGAGCAAAAGCTGGGTGGCGTTCAACTCCAGCTTGATGTGTTCGGGCCAGCAGGCCGCGAGATTCGGATGGTAATAAGTGTGGTTTCCGATCTCATGACCTTCCGCGACGATCTGCCTAACGAGTGCAGGATAACGTTCCGCGTTCACACCGACGAGGAAGAAGGCAGCCTTCACATTCGCAGCTTTCAGGATCGCGAGAATCTTCGGCGTCCACTTCGGATCGGGGCCGTCGTCGAAGGTCAGCGAAACCTCGCTCCGTTTGCCGCCGCCCTGGTGGTAGAGCGTGGGAAATTCCGGGAACTGCTCGTAGGTCGCGGTGAAATTGCCGTTCGCGTCGATGCCGACTTTGCGGAGACCATCAGAGCGGCTTTCATCCACGGTCACGACCTCGCCGTCGCCGATGTCGGCGATCGTGTCGGAGCTTTTCAGCAGGTCGAGCTGCGACTGCCTTGCCGCATTCAACTTGTCGTTAGGCGAAAACAGCATCGCATTCCAAATGGCAGAGTCTTCCGTCCCGAGCCGGAAGAGCGCAAACCCGCCGACGTTCTTCCGCCGCGCGCTCCGGAGTTCGTTCAGGAAAGTGGTCGCGTCGAGGAAGGAAACCGTGTGCTCGTCGTCGCCGTCGTCGTAGGAAAACGTCGGATTATAATCCGGCGCGCCCACCGAAAAACCAGGGACGTCGGCAGAGCTGGCGCGGCTCATCGCCTCCGCGAAACTGATTTCGTCCGCTTTTGGCTGGCCCTTCGTCCAATCATAACCGTAGCTGCCCAGGCCGATGATCCATTGTTGCGGATCGGCCTCGTCGAGGAGCGTATCGAGCCAGCCCTCAAACCACGGTCGCGAAGAAAGCGCGCCGGCCGTTTCCTCCTCGGAAGTTTCGTCGTAAAGCAGCGCCACGAAGCGGTCGGCTTTCTCGACCACCTTGTCCGATTCACTCAGGTCGAGCGGCTCGCCGGGGTTCACGCAAACCCAGAGTTCGCGACCATCCTGGTGCAGCGCATCGGCGAAGTGGCCTACGAGATCGCCGATCTTATCGAGATAAGCCGGATCGACTTCCTGCCAGTCGATCACCACGCCGGCCGCGCGCGCGTCCCTCAGCGCTTTGAGCACGTTGCTGAAAAACTTCTGCTGTCGTGCGGCGTCTGCGTTCGCGAGATTCTCGATCGCTTCCGGCTGCCATTTGTCGCCCGTGAGGTTGTTGAGCAGTGGCATGAGCGCGATCTGATGGGCCGCGGTCAGCTTCGGGAGACGATTATCGGGATCGATTTGCAGGTTGCCCATGCCGTTCACGACCGACATCCATTCCGGGCAGAGAT
This sequence comes from Chthoniobacterales bacterium, assembly GCA_025929155.1. Lineage (GTDB taxonomy): Bacteria > Verrucomicrobiota > Verrucomicrobiia > Chthoniobacterales > UBA10450 > Palsa-1392. The sequence continues at coordinate 4,071 of JAICMR010000039.1, forward strand.
GCGTGATCTGCGCGGCGTGCTGGATGAGCGAACTGTAGCTGTAAGGATCACCGTTACGGTAAAAGGCGAGATGCACTTCGCGCGCGTCTGTCCGCCTGACGACTGCGGGCGCGGGCGCGGCGTTCGCTTTCTTGTTCGCCTTCCGGAGCGCGCCGTATTTTTGCCAGAGCGGCACCTGCGCCGGCAGGGCCGCGGTCGCCGCCGCCGGATTGGCTTTCTGGATCGATTTCAGTTGGCCTTTCAAGTGGCGCAGCGAAAGCGGCAGGCGCAGTTGCGGCGTCACAAAAAGAGTCCGGGCAAAGAGGATGACACCGACAAAGAGCAACGCGACCCCGAACAAGAGAATGCGGCGCAACCGCGGCCAGCGCCGGCCAGACGGGTCGGAGAAGATAAACGAGACGCGATCGGAAGGATCCGACATTTTCGGGAGCGTATGATCGCTGGAGAACGCCAGACTGCAAACGGCCGAAGCGTCGGAGCGGCGGGCGTCTCGCCCGGATTCCTCAGCTCCGGTGATCGGAAGTCGGTCGGTACGGCCGTCGTTAAACCATCGGGCGGAACCGCCCCACGACTTCCTGCAAACGCTCCGTGATTTGCCCTAACGAACAAACCTCGACCGTTTCGATCAAGGTCGGGAAATAGTTCTCCCCGTTTTCGACCACTTCGGCTAACCGATCGAGCGCGCGCTCGGCTTTCGCGGCGTTGCGCTTCTTGAATTTGGTCAGTCGATCAACCTGCAATTGCTTCTTGGCCTTCGGCGTGCGCACCATCTTCACCTCCGGCATCTCGCCTTTCAGGTCGTTGTATTTATTGAGCCCAATGATCGGGCGGGTGCCGTTGTAGATTTGCTCCTCGTAACGATGCGCTGCCGTCTGGATCTGCGCTCGCTGATAGCGGTGCTCGATTGCCGGCAGCACGCCGCCGAGCTCATCGATCTGGCGGAATTCTTCCAGCATCGCCGCTTCAACCGCGCGTTCGACTGCTTTCATCCCAGGCGAACCGGTTAGCATGTTCATCGTGTGCTTAAAAATTCCCGATTCATCGAGCAGGATCGCCTGCCCGTGTGCGGCGAGTCGAATCCACTCTTCGCTCGGCGTGGTAAATGGCTCGTCGGCGCTGTTCGAATGGCAACTGTTTGTGCCGTTCATGTAGGCGAGCATCAACTGGGCGGCGGTTCTCGTTAGGTTGTTCTTGAACTCGGCTGCGATCAGCGAGCGGCCGCTCGTCTGGGTGTGGAGCTTGAACATTTGCCCCTTATGGCTGGCACCGAAGACATCGCGCATCCCGATCGCCCAGATCCGGCGCGAGGCGCGGGCCAGCGCGATGTATTCCACGTCGAGTCCGCAATCGAGAAAGAAGGAAAGCCGCGGCGCGAATTGATCGACCGGGATACCGCGAGCCGCGAGCATTTCCGCGTAGGCGAAACCATTTGAAACCGTGTAGGCGGCCTGCTGCACCGGCGTCGCGCCCGCTTCTCCGATGTGGTAGCCGCTGATCGAAACCGGATACCAGCGCGGCATCTCCGCGGTCGTCCATTCGATCATGTCGCAGAGGAAACGGAGCGACGCTTCGGTCGGAAAAATGGTTTCGTTCTGCGCCTGAACTTCCTTGAAAATGTCCGCCTGGATTGTCCCGCGTAGATGCGGGACCACCTTCGACCCGAAGCGTTTTTTCGCCGCCGCGATATACATCGCCATGATGATCGGAGCTGGGCCGCTGATTGTCATCGAGGCGGAAAAATGGGGCGAACCCATGTCGAAGCCGTCATAAAGCCGAACCATGTCTTCGTAGGTGTCGATCGCGAGACCGCCCTCGCCGATCTTGCCGAAAACGCCGTCGGCGTCGCTGTCGATGCCGTAAAGAGTCGGACCGTCGAAGGCCGTGCTGAGGCGCGCGCTACGCTGATGACCAGTCAGGTAGTGAAAACGTTTGTTTGTATCCTCGGCCAACCCGAAGCCGGAAAAGAGCCGCGTCGGTTCCTCGGTCTGTTTCGACTTCTCGTTAGGCGCGTGACCGTTCCTGCCGTTCTTGGCCTGACCATTCTTGCCATTCGACCCCGCCTTCTTTCCGTAGCTGCCGTCTTCGGGTTCGCGCAATGGCTCGAGATACATTTCGCGATATGCGCCATTCGTAAATGGGAACTCGCCGGGAAGGCCTTCGCCTAACAAGTAGCGAGTGATCTCGCCGGCCTCGTCGATCTCCGGAAGGGCGAGCCGCGGCAGCCTCAGGCCGGTGGGCGCCGTCCCCATTGGCGTGTTCGCCTTCACCTCGTTCCAGCGATCGACCATTTGCTGGCCGAACTCGTCGTCATTCCGTGCCCGCTTCACTTCGTCGAGCACGAACTGATTGTAATTTTCTACGGCCTCTACGACCTGCCCGAGTTTGCTCATGATTTTCTTCCCCTTGTCTGTGTGGCGTGTCCGGTCGCCCGATTATCCTGAGCAGAGCGAAGCGCAGTCGAAGGATTCTTCCGCGCTTTCTCGACGCGTTTGCCCGACCTCTTCCCGGTAGCTCCGCGGGATGCATCGGCTCTGCTCGGGACGACTGCGTTCGTCCCGCTGTCCATAATCCAGTCACATAATTCGTCGACTCCGGGATCGCGATGCCGTTTCGCCACCGTCGAGAGAAGCCGCTGTTCGCGCTTGTTTTGCCGCATCCGCTGCTCGATTTCCGAGACCGCAGTGCGGGCGCGATCCTGATCGCTCTTGTTCACCACGATCAGGTCCGCGAGGTCGAGCATCACGATTTTCTGCAACTGCAATCGACTTCCATAATCCGGATTCATTACCAAGACCGTTTTCTGCACCACCGCGTCGCGGAACGGCATTGCTTCCTGGCCGGTGCCGACGGTTTCCAAGATCACGTAGTCGAAATCGGAGCGCGCGAGGAGCGCGAGACATTCGCCCGTCGCAGGCGATAATCCGCCGGCCTGGCCGCGCGTTGCCATGCTCCGCATAAAGATCCGGTCATCCTGTGAGTTGATCATTGTCGCGCGATCGCCCAACAATGCGCCTTCGCCGACCACGCTCGGGTCGTGCGAGAGAATCGCGATCTTCGCTTTCCGGTCGCGCTGGAGTAGGCGCAGGACGAGCTCGTCGATCAAGGTCGTTTTGCCCGCGCCGCCCGGGCCGGTGAAGCCGATGACCGTCGAATGACCGCCTCTCGATTTTTGGCCTCTGATCTTTTTGGCCGCCGGTCTTTTGCCGCTCTTGCCTTTCGCGTAGCGATCTTCGATCTCGGTCAAGGCGCGCGCCAGCTTCATGTCGGCGGTCGCTTTTGCACGGCGACGATGGGTATTGCGGTAATTCTCCCGCACGAAATCAGCCATGTCGCTCAACGCCGTGCCCGCGAAAAAAATCCGATCGACACCGTTTCGTTCCATCGCCGCCGCATCGGCTTGCGTGATCGTGCCGCCGCCGCCGCCGAAGATCTTGATGTCATCAGCGCCTTTGTGTTTCAGAGCCCGCACGACCTCGGAGAAGAATTCGACGTGTCCGCCGTTATAACTGGAGATGCCGATCGCGCCGACGTCCTCCTGGATCGCCGTGCGCACGATGTCTTCGACCTTGCGATGGTAACCAAGATAAACCACCTCGATGCCGTGCCGGATGAACTCGAGATTGATCGTGTTGATCGCGCTGTCGTGGCCGTCACAGATCGGGACGGCCGTGAGGATTCGAACGGGAGCCATGGAATCGTAACCTAACGAGAACGTCGGTTCGGGCAAGAAAGCGGGCGGATTTCGCGGACCGCTGGTTGAAGCTTTCGCGGCCCGGTGGACCTTGCGCAATGAACGACCCTCTCGATTTCAACGGCAAAGTCGTGCTCGTGACCGGCAGCTCGCGCGGTCTCGGCGCGGCCATGATTCAAGCTTTCGGCGCGCGTGGCGCGGACTGCGTCGTCAACTTCATCGACGATCCGGAAGGCCGGAACAAAAGCGAAGCGGAGGAAGTCGCGAGTCAGTTGAAGAATCCCCTAACGATCCAATGCGATGTTACGCAGCCGGATCAGGTTGAGGCGATGATGCAGACCATCGCGGACCGATTCGGTGGTCTCGATGTGCTCGTGAACAATTCCGGCATCATCCGCGATCGGACGATGAAAAAGCTCACGCTCCCGGATTTTGAGAGCGTGGTGCGGGTGAATTTGATCGGCACCTTCAACGTCACTCAAAGAGCGGCGGCGCTCCTTCGGAACGGCGGGCGGGTGATCAACCTCTCATCCGTCAGCGGCCAGATGGGACTCTTCGGGCAGGCGAATTACTCCTCGAGTAAAGCCGCGATCATCGCCTTGACGAAAGTCTCGGCGCGCGAGCTGGCCCGGCAGCAGATCACCGTCAACGCGATTGCGCCCGGTTTTATCGACGTCGGGATGAGCAAAGGCATGCCGGATGAAGTCACCGAAAACTTCAAGAAACAGATTCCGCTGGGCCGGCTCGGCCAGGCGCACGAAATCGTGGACGCCGCGCTCTTCCTTGCCTCGCCAATGGCCAGTTACATCACCGGACAGGTGCTGAACGTGAACGGCGGGTATTACATGGGATAACCGCGTTGCGGATTTTGGCATGAGTTCGCATCCTCTCTCCGTAGCTCCCGAGCTCACGCCGATTCCCATCCTGAGATTGCGCGGACAAAGGGTCGTGCTCGATGCGGACCTCGCCAAAATTTATGGCGTTCGGACCGGGAGATTCAACGAAGCGGTCAAGCGCAACGCGAAGCGATTTCCGGAAGACTTCTCGTTTGTGCTGACGCCGGCCGAACACGAAGATCTAAGATCGCAATTTGCGACCTTAAAGACCGGCCGCGGAATGCATCGCAAGTATCTGCCACGCGTCTTCACCGAGCACGGTGCACTGATGGCCGCGAGCATTTTGAACAGCGACCGCGCCATCGCCATGAGCGTTTACGTCATCCGCGCGTTCGTGGAATTACGCGAGAAACTCACTGCCAACACCACCGTCCTGAAAAGGCTGGCGGAGATCGATCGCGACTTGTTGCTTCACGACAGCGCGCTCCAGGATATTTACGAAAAACTCCTGCCACTTCTCTCTCCGCCGCCCGATCCGCCCCGGCCGCAGATCGGCTTCACCCCGCCGTGAGACATCCCGAAATCGGTTCGTCTGAATCCCGCCCGTGGGAAAATAATTCGGAGCGACAGCCGGGCACATTTGACGCAAGTCGCTCCGGCCGTTGCTGCTCTGATTAACCAGGAGGTGATGGCATGTCGCTTGCATAAGGCGTCTTCCGAGTTCAACCTCGATTCCGTCTTAGCTCTTTTATGAATCTACGCCCACTCTTTGCATCGCTCGCCGCTCTCCTTCTTTCCGCTCCACTGATCTACGCGCAAAATCCTGCGCCGACCCCGACCGTGGATGATCTGGTCACCAAAAACATTAAAGCCAAGGGCGGCGCGGAAGCCTTGGAGGCAATCCAGACGATTCGCTTCGAAGGCCGCATGCTCGTGAACCAGGGACAGATTCAACTGACCTATACGCAGACAAAGAAGCGGCCCGGCAAGATTCGAACCGACGCAGTGCTCCAAGGGATGACGATCGTTCAGGCTTACAACGGCTCGGATGGCTGGAAAATCTTTCCGTTTCAAGGCCGGAAAGATCCGGAGAAAATGTCCGCTGACGAAGCAAAGTCTCTCGTAGAAGACGCCGAGATTGGTGGGCCGTTGGTCAACTGGAAAGCCGACGGCAAGACAGTGACTTATCTCGGCACGGAAGACGTCGAAGGAACCGCGGCCCATAAGCTGAAGGTTGTGCGCAAGAATGGCGACTTCACCTATGTCTATCTCGATCCTGACTACTTTCTCGAGATCCGGGAAGTGAGTCAGCGCACCGAACAAGGTGCGCGCGTAGAAGTGGAAACCGACCTCGGTGACTACGAAAAGGTCAATAACGTCTATTTCCCTTTCTCACTCGAATCCGGCTCAAAGGGCTCGAACGACAAACAAAAAATCATCATCGACAAAGCTGAAGCGAACATCCCGGTCGAAGATTCTTACTTTAACTTCCCCCAGCCGACCGCGAAGTAATCAACCACTTATCTAACATGCGCCTCTTTTCTACTCTTCTTTTTGTCACTCTCCCATTCGTCGGCCTGGCTGCCGGCCAACAAGTGCCCTTCAGCTCCGCCACGATCTCCGGCCTCGGCGCGCGCAACATCGGCTCGGCCGCGATGAGCGGGCGCATCAGCGCGATCGACGCGCACCGCGAGACCAATGGCAAGTTAACCGTCTTTATCGGCGCGGCCTCCGGCGGCGTCTGGAAATCTGAGGACGGCGGCACGGAATTTCGCCCGGTCTTCGACGAGCAGCCGGTTCAGTCGATCGGCGCGATTACGATCGATCCGAGGAACTCCAAGAACATCTGGGTGGGAACGGGCGAGTCCTGGACCCGAAATAGTGTTTCCATCGGTGACGGCCTTTATAAGTCAACCGATGGCGGTGAAACGTGGGAGAAAGCCGGACTGCCTAACTCCGAGCGCATATCCCAAATTATCGTAAGCCCTAAAGACAGTAACACGGTCTATGTTGCCGTTCCGGGCGCTCTCTGGAGTGACTCACCCGATCGCGGGCTTTATAAGACAACGGACGGTGGTAAGACCTGGAAACAGATCCTGAAAGGCCCCAACCTTTCCACCGGTGTCTCGACCATTGCGATGGATCCAAACAACCCGGATGTGCTTTTTGCCGGTCTCTGGGACTTTCGCCGAAAAGGTTGGACCTTCCGCTCCGGCGGAGACGGACCCGATGCTTTTTCCGGAAGTGGACTTTTCCACACCTCCGATGGCGGCACCACCTGGAAGGAAATTACACCGGAGGCGAATAAAGGATTCCCCAAGAAACCTTATGGTCGACTCGCGCTCGCGGTTGCCCCTTCGAATGGCAAACGGATTTACTGCTTCGTCGAATCGACGAAGAGCGCGCTCTTTGTCTCCGATGATGGCGGTCAGACATGGGACCAGCGCGATAAGAGCACCTGGATGGTCTGGCGGCCGTTCTACTTTGCGAACCTGATCGTCGACCCAAAAAATCCTGACCGGGTCTTCAAGACCGACGGCGCCTTGATTCTAAGTCAGGATGGCGGAAAGAGCTTCGCGACCGTCGGCGGTTTTCAGGGAGCGCATGGCGACGTGCACGCGGTTTGGATTGACCCGACCAACCCAAAGACCGTCCTCTCCGGCGACGACGGTGGTCTTTGGTATGCCTACGATGGTGGAAACAAGTGGTGGAAAGCAGCCAACCTGCCAATCTCTCAGTTCTATCATGTAAGTCTCGATGACGCTGATCCGTTTCAGGTCTATGGAGGCTTGCAGGATAATAGCTGCTGGATCGGGCAATCAGAATATCCTGGCGGCATTACCAACGCGCAGTGGGAGAATATCCTCGGGGGCGACGGCTTCTGCACCTTTGTTGATCCAGCAGACTCCAACTATGTCTATGCCGAGTCTCAGGGCGGCGCAGCGGTTCGCGTCAACCGGCACACTCTCGATGGCCGCGCAGTCCAACCGCTCGCGAACTACAAGGAGAAGCTGCGCTTCAACTGGAACACTCCGATGGTGCCTTCGCCGAACGAGAAAGGAACTATCTATATCGGCGCGCAATTTCTCTTTCGCTCCCGCGATCATGGCCAAAGCTGGGATCGGATTTCCCCCGATCTCACGACCAATGACCCGGCAAAGCAGCAGCAGGAAAAATCCGGTGGAGTCACGGTCGATAACTCCGCGGCGGAGATGTACACCACGATCTATTCTATCAGTGAGTCGCCTAAAGATAAGAATCTCATCTGGGTGGGGACGGACGACGGCAATGTCCAGCTCACTCGGGATGGCGGTAAGACTTGGAACAACCTGGTCGCAAACGTGCCTGACCTGCCGAAGGACTCATGGGTTAACTGGGTCCAGGCAAGTAACTTCGACCCCGGCACTGCCTATGTCGCTTTCGACCGCCATACCTTTGGCGATTTCGCCCCCTATGTTTATCGCACCACGGATTACGGCCAGACCTGGACGCCACTCGCGACTCCCGCGGACGCAAAAGGCATTCGCGGGTTTGCCCATGTCATTAAAGAAGACCTGATAAAGTCAAACCTTCTATTTCTCGGAACGGAGTTTGGGCTTTATGTGTCAATCGACGGCGGCCAATCCTGGGCGCAATTTAAAGGCAGTCGCTTTCCGAATGTGCCGGTTGACGATCTCGCCATCCAAGGCCGCACTAACGACCTTGTCCTCGCCACCCATGGACGGGGCATTTGGGTTGTAGACGATATCAATCCTTTGCGCTCTCTAACTCCTGATTTGCTGACGAAAGAGGCCGGCTTTGTTGCGATCAAGCCGATCCAGCAACGGATTGAAGCCAACGGCGGCTGGGCCAATGGAGCGGCTACCTTTGTGGGTGATAACCCGCCCGACGCGGCCGTGATCACCTATTATCAGAAGTCACGTCATCTTTTCGGTAAGTTAAAGATCGAAGTCCTTGATCCATCCGGTAAGGTTATTGATACCTTGCCGGCGAGTAAACGACCGGGACTTAACCGCGTCACCTGGAGCATGCACAGCAAACCTCCGCGGGTCCCACCAGCCGCGCAGATCGCTTTCGCTGGCACGCAAGGGCCGCGCTACTTACCAGGCACCTATACCGTGCGGATGACAAAAGATAACAAGCCTTACGAGACGAAAATCACGATTGGCCTCGATGAACGGGTCAAGTTCAGTGCCGCGGATCGTCAGGCGCAATACGATGCGGCGTTGAAGGTCCGCGATCTGTTCGGTGACGAAAGCGCATTAATGGATCGCGTCGTCGCTTTGCGGTCGAAGTTAACCCAGGGCGAGAAGAGCGCCGCCGGAGATGAGGGGACTCATCAAGCGCTGGCTGACCTGGACAAGAAAGTGGACGCAGTGCGCAAGCAAATCGTAGCCACAACTGAAGGCGGCGCCATTACCGGTGAAGAGCGTTTGCGGGAACATACGGATCAACTCTACGGCGCCATCCTGAGCTATGAAGGCAAACCGACCGACTACCAACTGGCGCGGATCGCAGCGCTCCGGAAAGAACTGGACGATGCGACCCGGGATTTCGAGGCTCTCCTTACAAACGATCTTCCGAAATTGAACGAGACGTTAAAAGCCAAAGGACAGCCCGCCATTGAAGCGCCGCCCGCAAAGATTGCCTTTGAAGAAACCGAGCCGCTTTCCGGCGGCGGGCCAAACGCGAGCGTCGATCGCGACCTTCCGGTCGGCGTGGCTGTCTCGCTTCCGGCCGGGTTCCATCTGCTTCACTAGGCCCGTTTCCCTAACGACTGGCCTCGACGGTAGCGTTCGCACGCACGGCGCCGCGCGAACGGATCTGCGGAAGGACAAAAAAGAACGCAAAGAGCGCGGCGAGAAGGACGAGCAGAACAAAGAAGATGCTGAGCAGCCTCCATCTGTTGTGCTTCGCGCGCGCCCTTTCCCAGGAAGCCCTCTTGAGTGTCAACTCAAGGTCTAAAGCCTTGGCGAGAGCATCAGCTTCACTTACTCGCTGTTCTCGATTGCTATTTCCATCTTCCGGCACAGCCGAAAGTGCGTGAGTCCGCGAAGTAGGCAAGCAGTTCGTGGCACTTCTGCACCCGCACTGATTCCCCGGTTTTTTCAAGGTTTCCCTCGCGCTCCTGGCGCTGCCGCCACCTTTGACGAACTTGGCGTTCGAGGTCTCGATCAGGCCCACGAACCACCGGGGATTCCGATAAATGCTGGCATCGCATCTGCTTTTCAGACGTCGAATGCGCTCAACCTTTTTCCAAAAACTCCTGATCTGCGTCATCGCCGGCTTCTTCGCCGCCTGCCTGATTCAGTGGAGCAAAGTTTTTGTCGAAGGCGCCGATGACGCGCTGAACGGCGCGTATAAGAAAGACCACACCACTCTGGCCGATCATTAGCGCCGGGAAAAGCGTTGCCCGAAGTGGGCGCGCAGCTACGCTAAGCCGGCTCATGAGAATCGGGTTGGCACAGATCAATTCCATCGTTGGCGATCTCCGCGGGAATTTCGAAAAAGTCCTTTCGGCTTACCGTGCGCTAGGTGCCAAGGGAGCCGAGCTGGTGCTAGCGCCCGAGCTCGCGATCAGCGGCTATCCGCCGCAGGACCTGGTCTTCAAGTCGCGTTTCGTCCCGCAAAATCTGGAGGCAATCCAACGCCTTCACAGCTGCATCGGTGCCGTGCCTTTGCTCGTCGGATATGTGGATCGAAATGAAGGACGCGGCGCTCCTTTTTTCAATGCGGCGGCGCTGCTCCAACGCGACCAGCCAATCCGGAAAAGCTTTAAAACGCTTCTGCCGACCTATGATGTTTTCGATGAGGATCGCTACTTCGAGCCTGGGATAGGCGGTGAGATTTTCTCGATCGCCGGGCGTCAGGTTGGGATCACGATTTGCGAAGATATCTGGACCGAGACCTACCTGCCGCGCGCGCTCTACGAAGTCGAAACGGTGCGCGCGCTGGCCGGGAAAGGCGCCGAAATTATCGTCAATCTCAGCGCTTCGCCTTTTTCGTTAGGCAAAGCGGCGCGCCGGCGTGAGATGCTGGCAGCGCTCGCCCGGCAGCACGGGCGGCCGATCGTTTATTGCAACGTCGTGGGCGGAAATGATCAGCTGGTTTTCGATGGCAATTCCGTTGCCTTCAACCGGGCCGGAGAGCTGATTGCCCAACTGCCTGCTTTCCAAACAGCAGAGGCGATCGTCGACACGGAATCCACCGAAGCAATCGCGCCGGCGCCGCGTGAGACGATGGCGGACCTGCACGATGCGCTGTCGTTAGGCGTGCGCGATTACCTGGCGAAGTGCAATTTTAAATCGGTCGTCCTCGGCTTAAGCGGCGGAATCGATTCCGCTGTAGTCGCCGCGATCGCGGTCGATGCCCTGGGCAGAAAGAACGTCATCGGCGTTTCAATGCCCAGCCCATATTCTTCGCCCGGAAGCATCGACGACGCCCACGCGCTCGCGCGGAATCTTGGGATCAACTGTCTCGACATTCCAATTGGGGACGCCTTCGCCGCTTTCAAGGCCCAGTTTGCTCAAGTCTTCGCCGGACTACCCGAGGACACGACCGAAGAAAACATGCAGGCACGTCTCCGCGGGATGATCCTGATGTCGCTCTCGAATAAGTTCGGTCATCTCCTGCTTACGACCGGAAACAAAAGCGAATTGGCCGTCGGCTACTGCACCCTTTATGGCGACATGGCCGGCGGTCTCGCAGTCATCAGCGACGTGCCCAAAACCTTGGTTTACGACCTTGCGCGCGGGATCAACCGCGACCGGGAAATCATCCCCGTTTCAACGATCGAAAAGCCGCCCAGCGCTGAGTTAAAGCCCGGACAAGTCGATCAGGATTCGCTCCCGCCCTATGAGGTGCTCGACCGAATTTTGCAGATGTATGTCGAAGAGAATCAGAGCGCGCGCGAGATAGTCGCCGCCGGTTTCGATGAGAAAACGGTGCGCTGGGTTCAGCGCCGGGTGGACTTGAACGAATACAAACGCGCGCAGGCTGCCCCGGGCATCAAAGTCACGAGCCGCGCCTTCGGCGTCGGGCGGAAAATGCCGATCGCGCAGAGATACACCGATCTCGAACTCTTTGCGGAAGGCGAAAGCTGCCCTACCAGTCCGCCAGCCTAACGAATTAGGTGCCCCCATAGCCCGGCTGGCGACCTGGCGGAAGCGCTGGTAGCGCGAGGGTCTGTCAAGCCGAGCTGCGGCGTGTTTTCAAGCTGGACTGGAGTCTCGCCCACCCAGGAGAGCGGCAACAGGGTTCGCGGGACCCTAGAAGAACGAACCAACTGCCTAATCACCCACGCGCTGGCAGGGCGAGACTCTGTCGAGCCATGTGTTAGAGCGAGACTCTATCGACCCGAGGCAATGGTCGAGGATGACCCGCTCCGATTAAGTTTGGCAAAATTTCGCGCACCGAAAAGAACGGCAAACAGTGTTGGAGAAGCAAGTGTGCACCAACGAACCCCGGGGAACGGGACGCGCCTGCCGAGCGACTCTGCCTGGGCGCAGTTGCACCGCGTTGGAATCGAACCAACAACCCAGTGATTAAGAGTCACTTGCTCTGCCAATTGAGCTAGCGGTGCGTGCTGCATTTCCCTCGTGAATGCTGTTGAACCTTGCATCTTCGCGCACCCGAACTCCGGAGCAGGTTCGGCAGCGTGAAATGACAGGTTTTGGTAGCATTGGCGAGTGAAGGATCGAAAGCTACTCATCCCAGTCGGCTGCACAACGCTGAAGTTGTTCTCCAGCCGCCTCCTGCCCGAGGTAATGACTGGCACATTCGCTTCACGCCGCCACCCCCGAACGGAGTCCCGCGAATCGTTATCGGAGCACGGCAACGAAAGAGATCGCCGCCGCCAAAGGAATCGCGGCTCAATAATCGAATCATTTTGGAGGGATGTCGGGAGAAGAGCTCAAGCTTGCAGCGATAACGCCTCGATTGGCGGGTTGATTGCACGGTATCAGCAATCTGCTTCGCAGCGTTCGGCGACGATCCGCAGGGACGCGCGCTCGCTGCGGATGATCGTGCGGGCGGTGCATTCGGGACGATCCGATAAAAAATACTGGGCACTCACCGCGGACCTGATTCAGAACTGCTCGACCTCGCGCTCCGAAGGGGAGAAGACATTTCGTCATGTGCCTCACATTACCGCAGCGCTTTCTGAGTTGGATGCCGCACGCCTGGTCGCCTGCTCTCTTACTCGCTGTGTATGCAAAGCGCGCGACAGCGTACCGGCGTGGATATCACTTTGAATTCTGCGATCGGTGGTATCACGTAACGGCGAATCGGTCGAGCGATAAACCGGGTAGCTTTGTCACTCTTGCGCCGAAGGCGCGCAACTTTTGATTGGGTTATTTGATTCGGATTGGTACAACAGGCAACATTACATCCGAGAGGTTTGGCTCTAATGGCGTGCTGAACGTGACGCCGCGGTCGGGAGCTTGGTGCCTACCGCGAAGCCTCTAAACGCATCAAGAGACTGTCGCCGCGTCGCTTACCGGTTGGGGACGCGTCTCCAGTAGTCTCTGGTCATCATTCGTTATCCAAGAGGTCCTCGGGACGCGGCCGTGTTCTAGGCGGAATCCTGATCGCGCCGCGATCCGATTCCAGACGAACCGGGTCTTCCAAGCAGGGTCGCGACCGCGAAGGCCGATGGTTACTGGGAATTAAGGTAGCGCGCCAACGCAAACTGTGCTCGCAGGCTAGTGAAGGTGGCCTGAAATCCAACCGCGACGATTTTCCCATCCGCCTGCAGAGCGGCCCCGTTGGCGCCGCCATTCAGATCGCCAAAGGAGGTTCGCACTTTACCGCCGACACCGAAGGTGGTGTCGAGCGAACCCCTTGGACTCAAACGCGCCAACAGGAAATCGGAATCCGAATCTTCGGTGTTCGCATACCCAACGCTAATGATTTTGCCGTCGCTTTGCAGCAGGACCTTGTTGGCGCTCTGGCAGCAATCGCCGAAATCGATCTGCATCTTGCCGTCGTTGCTGAAACCGGTGTCGAGGACGCCGGCTGAGGTATAGCGAGCGACCGCGAAATTCTGGACTCCCCCGCCGCGGGAAGTAGCGAACCCGGCCACGACAATCTTACCGTCGGGTTGAAGCACAGCGGAGCGCGACCGATCAAAGCCCTGGTCGCCGAAGTCGGTGCGCACTTTTCCGGCAATACCGAAGCTCGTGTCAATCGTGCCGTCACTAAGATATCGTGCAGCGGCGAAATCATAGGAGGTGGCAGAGTCATTAGCCGAGCCGACAGCGAGAATCTTCCCGTCGGGTTGGACTAAGACCGAAAAGGCGTCGTCTTCGAGACCTACAAAATCGGTCGAGACTTGTCCGCCATTGCCAAAGGTGGCGTCGGGAGTTCCATCGGGGTTGTAACGCGCCAGCGCAAAATCGGTATCCGAGGATTCGCCAATGATGAAATTTACAAAGACGGTCCCAGCTACAACGATCTTGCCGTCCGGCTGCAAGGCCACGTCAGAGGCGTAACTCCCCTGTGGGAAATGTGTCGTCACGATTCCGCCGTCACCAAAGGACCTATCGAGGGATCCGTTCGAGTTGTAGCGGACGACTTCGAAATTGCCGGCGAAGGTAAAGAGCGGGAAGGCGCCGCCCGCCACTACGATCTTGCCGTCAGGCTGGATCACCACCGACGATGGCACCGCAGCGAGGCCGGCGAAATCCGTTCTCACTTTACCTCCCCTGCCGAAGGTCGGATCGAGAGTACCATCCGTGTTGTAACGGGTGAGGACAAAGTCCTCGCTCGAAAAGTCATTGTGTTTATAACTCGTCCCGACGACCACCAGTTTGTCATCCGCTTGAATGGCGACCGCGTTGCCGATGTCAGTGCTGCGATTAATATCCGTCACCACCATGCCGCCGACTCCGAACGTCGGGTCCAGGTCTCCGTCAGCTCCTTGCGCCAACTGGACACTGACGAAAAGGATTAAGGTGACCGTCGCAGCGCCAAGCTCGCGGCAGCGAGTGGCGAACTGGTAAAGCTTTGTGCTCATGATTTGCATAGGTATCCTTTCTCTCTTGCTTTGTAGACACATCGACCCGCCCTGAACGAAGCAAAATTTGGTAACAAATCTGTTACCAATGGGAGTCAGCGCTACCAATTCGGCAGCCTGGCCGCCTGCCATCCGAGAGAACGCTGGTAATCGATCGCAACGGCTCAGCTGCTCCCCGCATCCCGGGAACGAGCCGATTCTTCGTTTGAAGCCAGTTTTTCGCCCGGCGCCTCGTGGCGGGATCGCCGGGGTTCGAAAATATTAGGATTGACGCCTAACGAGAAAACTGTTGGAAATCGCGCCATGAAAACATATCGACTCCTATTAGTGATTGCGATGCTTGTGTTTACGAGCGCTGTGGCAAGCCTGGCCAGTCCGATGACCGGAACCTGGAAGCTGAACGAAAGCAAATCGAAATTCTCGCCCGGCGCGACGAAGAACCAAACCGTCACTTACACTGCCGCGAAGGGCGACATGACCAAGGTGGCGGTGGATGGGATCAATAAGGACGGCGAACGGGTGCATTGGACCATGACGGTTAAGTTCGACGGAAAGCCGTACAAAGTCACCGGCACACCGCTCTTCGACAGTGTGACCTACCAGCCAGTAAACGAGCGCTCGAATAAGTTGACGCTGATGAAGGATGGCAAGGTTGTTGTCACCGGCACCGTAAAGGTGTCGAAGGACGACAAATCGCGTGTGGTCAAGACGACAATGACAGACGCGACCGGAAAGAAGCAGACCGATACGGCTTATTACGACAAGATGTAACGAGAACGTTCGTAATCGGGGATCGGGGCCGGCGGAATGCCCTGTCCCGGCAATTCATAGACCACGTCGCGTCGTCAGCGGATCTACACAGCCGCGCTCTAAGGACGGTGCGCGTCGGCAGCATGCTTGCGTCCAGCCGCGGAACCAATTCGTTCAGCTTTGGGGGGCGAAGGCGCCATGGCCTGCTTCTACATTCCACGGGAATGGTCGCATGCGCCAGCTCCACCGCGTCAGAAGCGCTCCTCCGACAGATTAAAACGATGTTGCGAGGGAGGGTGCAGGTATCGAGCTTACGGTGGATCTCATTCGATTCGATCGCACCAATCCCTTCCGCCAGCGACGCGCGGACGTGCAGCAGGCAACTATTCAATCTGCTACTGATTTGCCAGGTTGGCCCCCGGCCGCCAGCCGTTGCCTAGTGCCTCTGCTCGTAATCAGCAAGCGTCGGGGAGATCAGGTGCTGCGCCGAAAGGCGGTCTAAACCAACAATGGCTCCCAACACCTCCGATTTGCGGCGACGCGGTGCCTTATTATTTTGAACTGCAGCGCTCCGCGACTGTCTCCACTCTAATGAAAACGAGCAACGCACTGCCGTTCTCAGCTCGACTCGATCGCACCGCCCGACGGGCCGTGCGACAGTATTTCAAATCTCACCCAGACAGCCCAGCGGCGAAATATCGTCCCCGCCTCGGTTGGGATCACGGAAGGTATGTCGCTCTGCTCGGTCGCTCGTTGGAAGTCGGGATCGTTGGTTTTGGCAGCAGCGTCGCTTCCGCGCTTCATACTTTCGACGATCTTTATCGAAAGTCTGTCTAGCCAAGGTGAATGGCGCGTCTCGCCCTCCCCTTGTCGGGGTGACGCCCTCGCGCCAGATAAGAGTTGACCGATCTTTGTAGCCGTTCTGAAGCGAGAGGACTTCGTACTTTTAATCCTTAATGGTTTGGGAGGAGCTCATCGCCTGCGGAGGAACGCTAAGTGTTGACAGTCACCGCGCCGAATCGCGCAGGCGATGAAATATTTGTGGCTATCCTCAGAATGAATTTTGCTGCTCCTTTTCGCGACTCCGAGAAAATTGTTCGTCGCGCCGTTGCCAAAGGGGAATGAGTTGCGGCCAGGAGGAAAAGGAAGGATACTTTGGCAACGTCCAACAGGAGGTTCCTATGAAAAGTGCCACGTTGCTTTTACTGCTCATGGCCACGCTTTCGCTGCTCTTCGGAGCTTGCACACACCAGGAATCAACTGCGGAGCGCGACGCCGAAGTCGACCGGCGGGTGCAACAACGGCTCGCCGAAGAACACGCTGCGCAGGAAAAGCAGGAGCTCCAAGAGCGCGCCAGCATGCTCGCGGCGCGCGAACGGCAATTGGCGTCGCGCGAAGCTTTCTTCGCGACGATGGTGGGCTCGCTTGCCCGCCATCAGGCATCCGATCCGGCGATGCAGCAGAGTAATCCGCAAGACCTTATCGCCGATGAGCCCGCGGCGGAGCCTCCGAGCGACGACCTTTACGCCGGGCAGTCGGGATACGTTGCGCCATCGAGTTACACCTTTGAAGCAACGCAGCCTTCGCTCGATGAGCCGTATCCGTATATCGACCCTTATCTCTTCGACAGCCCTTATAACTACATACCCTCCATCTCCTACGTGACTATCATCAATCAGAATGGCCGTACCGCTCATCGCGCGCATCGCAACATGCGCCCAGGCGATATGCATCAGAAACCCCGGGTGCGGCCTCGCCGAGATTCTGCCGGAGCCGTGCAGATGGCCCCGCGATGGACCGGTGGCGTGCAAGTGTCAGCCGTTGCTCCGCGACCGATGCCGCCACCTGTTGAATCCACTCCCAGTCGCCCTACGATCAACCGGACGCAGGTTACGTCGCGCACCGGGCCCGCCACCACGCAGCCAGGGCGAGCACGACCACAGCCGCGCTGAGGGCAGACTCCGTGGTGAAGTCGCCTAACGAGTGAACAGCGATTACTCCTTTTCGACCGGAAAGGTGAAGTCGTAGTCGCGGCGCCGGCTTTTGCACTGGCAGGAGCGGGCAGCAAAGCACTCATGCCCCAGAGTAAAGCAAGCCATGCCGGGCAATGAGCCGCTACGAAGCGAGCCGAAGCGGGAGCAAATACCGTTACGACGGCTTTCCTACCAGATTTCTATTTGATCCCTTTCCTGGGCGTCAACACCTTTCCTCAACCGGCAATCCGGAGATGACTTCACCCGTTCAAACCGGATAATAACCTAACGCAATCGTGACAAGAAACGCCCGAAGACTGCCGCGGCGCAGCGGGACTGGTGATGGACGCGACAAAGGTCGAGTTAGCATGGTGGCGAGGTAAGAAATTGCCAGGTTAGCCTGTCGCAATCTTTGGTAACAGCGTTTGTTACTAAAAAACCTTTGCACGGGATCGGGACGGGGATCAGCCTGCGCGCATGATCCCGCGTTGCCTCTTCATTTGGTGGCTGCTCCTGGCGGCCACCTTCGCGAGCGATTTTAAAGGGTCCCAACTCGCCTCGCTGCCCCAGCCCGCGGCCGGAAGTGTAATTGTGCATGGCCGCTTCCACGGCGATATCTTCGGCTTCGACGTAGACCCGGTCGGAAGCACTGGCCTCTTGGCTGAAGCCGTCTCCAATCGAGACGGGACCATCCATTCTGCGATCGAGACGTTCGATCAGACCACAGGCGAAGTTCTTGACGTGTTCGCCGAGAAAGTGAGCCAGGATGACTTCGTGGCACTCGGCGTCTTCGGTCTCTCCACCGGTCTGGTCGAGAACGAGCACGTGGAGAGCCTCTTTCATGTCCGGCGCCGCTTCCGTACTGTCGACCTCGCGAGAAATCGCATCGACGCCCGCTGGACCCCGCCGCTTGATCGCTTTCACATCGTGAACCAAGTCAAAGCCAGCTCAGCCGGGAACGCTGAGGTCGCGGTCTATGCGGTCGACGTAAGCACGGCCGCCACTCCGATTGTTTTCTCCTCCAACCTGAGCACCAACACCTTCGGGCCAGTGATTCCGATCACCGATCCGGTGTTCACCACCGAGGCGCCGCCCGTGATCGCTTTTGACGATGTCCGAAACCAGGTGATTCTCGGACACGACTTCCCTTCCCCATTCATCGAGCCGCCCCGGATCGGCTTTGCTAACCTCACGACCGGCGAGTTTAGCGAGTTCGAAGGTGTCGGCCTGGGAGTTATCAATGGCATCGCGGTGGATACGGAGGACGGAGTTCTTTGCACCGACACGTCCTTTGACTCGGGGGTGCAGTTTTACGACCTGCACACACTCAAGGGAACCAACGTCCTGCTGCCGGGCGCTGCGCAGGATAATTCCACCGCCAGCGGCGCGGACATCGCCTTCGATCCGGTGAACAAGCTGTTCCTGGTCGCGCAAACTTTCGCCAACGGCTCCCTCAACGACGGCAGCGCGATCCAGGTTTACGACATCGCCGGCAACTTCGTGGAAACGATCGAGGGCTTAAACTTCCAGGGCGGGTTCAATGCCTTTCCCACTCACATCTCGCTGCACCCGGCGCTGCGGACAGGATTCGTGAACGGCCCGGACCTAACGAAATCGCTGCAATCATTCAGCTACTAGCAATCCCGCCGCTGCCCGGCTTACGGGTAACAACGAAAAGACGGCGGTCGCCCGGCACGCCCTTCAGCGTCTGCATTCCCCGTCGGCAACGGAAACGCAAGAGCTGGCGACGTGAACGATCCCTAACATTTATCCCATAAAGTTCATCACGCCTAGTAGTCGTTACGAAACCAGGCTTGTTCTCCTTAGAGTTTTGCCCTTGGTTTAATCCTTCCTGCGAGTGCCAGAAGTAGAAACGGAGCCGCCGCTGCCCCGCGACTTAAGACGTTGCGCTGGCCACGCCGCGCTCACCGAGCCAGGGAAGGTGGCGTCTGACAATCCGGTGAAGTCCGAAAGGTTCGATCGCTTGTCTCCGAATGTGCTCGGTCGCCTCTTCGATCGCGTCGGTCACATAAACGAGCTGGAGATCACTTTCGCTGATCATTCCCAGGCGCGCCATCTTTACGAGCAGGTCAGTCAGCTCGCGCCAGTAATCCACGCCCATGACGACAATGGGGAAGTTAGAGATTTTTCCCGTCTGGACAAGAGTGAGCGCTTCGAACAATTCATCGAGGGTGCCGGCGCCGCCCGGCATGACGACGAAGGCATACGAATACTTCACGAGCAACATTTTGCGAACAAAGAAGTAGTTGAGGGTCACGCAACGATCGAGGTAGGGATTGGGCTGCTGTTCGTGCGGCAGTCGGATGTTACAACCCACGGAGGAGCCTCGAACGTCTTTTGCTCCGCGATTGGCCGCTTCCATGATTCCGGGGCCGCCGCCGGTCATGATGGTGAACCCGAGCCTCGCGATCTCCGCTCCCAGCTTGCGGGCCTGCTCGTACTCTGGGCTCTCCGGTTGGACCCGGGCGGAACCGAAAACGGTCACGCACGGTCCGACAAAGTGCAGGACCCGGAAGCCTCGGAGAAAGTCAGCCATGATGCGGAAGAGGGTGAAAAGCTCGTCGAAACGCGAGTGCGGCCCTTCGAGCATAATCTCTTCCGTCCGCTCGGAGGGAGCGGTGGTGGGTGACTCTGTCGAAGTGAGTGGTTTGTTTGTCGGTGCGGCCTGGTTCACGCTACTGCCTTAGCAATCAGCGAGCGGTTGCACAACTGCGGCGAAGACGGGTGGGTCCATCTCCGCGCTCGCAACGTGAAAGGCGCTGGCGCCTGGAGAGGCGCAGGTGCTTGGGACACCAATTGCTCCGATTCGGAACTTCCGGCAACCTGAGATGACACTGCTGGAACGCGGGGATGTCTAGCCCTTACCGCAGCCGCTCGAGGAACTCGCTGTCGATGATCGACGGTGGGATGATGCCGGAGGCCCAGATGGCGGCAAAGGTCTCCTTCAGGCTGAAAGGTTTGCCGGCCGCTTCGGCTTTGTGGCTGGCGCGCGCGAGCATGTGGTCGAGCTGCGCTTTCCCGACGACGTAGCTGGGGCCGTAGCCCGGCTGGCGCAGATACAGGAGCTGTTCGAAGCCGACCAGCTTGCTCTTTGCGTCGGACCAGCCGCGCGGCGTCCAGCTGGCGTGGAATTGACCGGCCTCAGCCAACGTAATCTCGTTGTTTTGGACGCGGAGCGAGGCTAACCCGCGCGCGGCGCGATTGGCCAGCATCACCCAGACCAGTTCGCGCCCGTGCGGCTCGTCATCGTAGATCCCCTCCTGCATCGCGATTTCTTCCATCGCGGTGGCGAATCCTTCGGAGCGATCAGCATACATGTTGAACAACGGACGCTGGGAACGGATCGGCGTGGGCTGGGGATCGTGGGAGAGCCGGGCGAGCTCGATCCAGTGGAATTCGTGGCTGGAGAGCGGGAGCGGGTCGAGCGCGGTGACGTGATCAAAGAAGCCGCGGTCGGCTAACGGGATGTAAGTCGGCGCTTGGGCTAGGAGGGCGTCATGCCCTTCGGGTTTGTCGGCGACGATGCCGGTGTCGACCCAGAGGCGGTAGAGTTTCTCGGCATGAGCCCGACTCATCGCGGCGTAGGCGGCGGGGTCGTCAATGGGAGTGATAGGCGGTTTATCACGGTTGCGCGCTTCCTCCAGCCGGAGCGAGGCGAGTGAGCGGTCGAGCTCGCGCTGGAGCAGCTCGACCTGCTGGCCGTAGGTGAACGGGGAAAGCATGACGTGCTGCAGCCACCAATCGTAGTTGGCTTTGCCGACGCCGGAGGGGCCCTGTCGTTTGGGCGCTTCGGCTTTCACCCAGGCGGCGAAGTCGGCACTGGCGACGCGCGCTTTCTCCACCGCCGCCTTGAGCGCAGGGCTCGCCCCGTCAAGGGAGATATTGCGGGGGCCGCCAAGGTCGCGCACCGGGAGGGCGCCCTTTTGCCATCGGGCGAGAAAATCTGCCTGGTCGGCAAAGGCTTGATCGCCCCAAACCCAAAGGTCGTGCGCGGTGCTGCCCGCGAGGTTGACCTTGGCGTCGGCGAGCAGAGCCGGACTGGCGCCGAGCAGTTCGGTGAGTCGGGCGTCGTCCGCGGGCGACAATGGGAATCGGTAGGCGAAGAGGTCGATGTTCGGCTCGGCTGATGGTCCTTCGTGCGCGGGCACGTCGCTCATCTCTGGGAAAACGGTGGCGTAGAAGTCCGGGTCGCGTTGCCAGGGCTTGAGAATCCGAAGGAAGAAATCGAGGCCGTTCACTTCGGCTTCGACGACGCGGTAGTCGTTCTTCTGCTCGGTCGACCAGCCGCCGGGCTCGATTGCCTTGAGACGCGCGCGGAAATCAGCGAGGCCTTTGGATTTTTTCGCCATGGCCGCGGCGCCGTAGTCGGGCCGGGCTTTATCGATGGCGGGATGGTTAAACGTGCGCCAATCGATGAACCAGGTTGCCAGTTGCTCGTAGGAGGAACCGCGCGGTTCCTGCGTCGGAGTGGGCTCTGCCATCACGGCGAGCGGTGCGGACAGCGCGAGGCAGAGAGCGATTCGGTTCATTCGACGCCCTTCTTGAGTCAGCCCTCGAATGGCGGCAAGGATAATCGCAGTCTGCCTACAGTGGGAGTGAGTTGCTCGGGATGGTTCTTCACTGCGCCTTGTCATCGGGCCGCCCGAGCTTGGAGCACCGATCACCCTCCCTGCCACCCTTCTCCTGCCTCGCCTCCGACAAGAGGCGCGGGGCGGCGCGACGTCCGGGGTTCTTCCTGCACGAACTGCTCTCAGTCCATCAATGGCTCGCCGTCGCACTTATCATCGTCCCCAGCGTGACCATCCGCTGCCAGTGGGAGCAAGACACCGAGCGCGTTCGCTGCGCTGCCCGACCAAGGCGTGATCGCGCGATACCGGTCACCACCAAAACGACCCTCGCCATATCCACTGCGCGCCGCGAGTCGAACACCGCCACCGCCAGAGGGCCGACGAACTCCACCGTCACCGCGACGCTGAGCGGCATTCGCGAGAGCGAAAGGTAAAACACGATGTTCATCGTCCCGAGCACGACGCCATACGGAATCACCGCCCGCCACTGCGCCGCCGTCATCCCGCGCACTGAAACGGACCGCCGCCAGCAGCGTCATGGCCGAGAGCGCAACGCATGGCCCCCACCTTGCAGATCTGCCGCGAGCACGGGGATTACACGAACTCTGCGAACAACTCTCGCACCGCTTCGCTTCAGAGAAATCTAACATCAGATTGTGCAATTCCTTTTGGAATCCAGTTCGGAGCTAGGATCCTCCGTTGGCAGCGGGA
>JAICMR010000057.1 GCA_025929155.1 Chthoniobacterales bacterium
CAAGCAGCTTCTTTTCGCAATCGAGTTTCATGACGGCTTTGTGATGGCAATGGCCGTGCACGAGCGCCTTGCGGTGCAACTTTGGAACCCGGTATCCCGGCGCGTGCTTTTCGAGAAATTCCGGGAGCGTGAACGTCTGCTGTTGCAGGCGACACGCCTGTTTGTCTTCCGGGAAAAAGGCGCACAGCTCGTCTCGGAAGACGGCCGTGCAGCTCGGCTCGAGGCCAATCACGGGCGTTCCGGCGGTGATTTCGTCGCCTAACGAGTCCAGGATTTGCCGGAGCCAGCGGCGCGCCGTCTCGAGCATTCCGTAATCGTAGAGCGGCCGGCCACAGCAAAGATCCTTCTGCGGAATCACGACTTGGAAGCCTGCATCCTCCAGAACCTCGACCGCCGCCTTCGCCGTCGCGGGGTGGAAGTAATTATTAAACGTGTCGGGCCAAAGCAGCACTCTGGGCAGCGCACGCGCCTCGCGTGCCGGCAAAGGCGCATCGCCTTCCCGAATTTTGACCAAAGGGGTTTGAGCGCGGGCGCCGAAACCGGCACGCGAGGTCGCATGCGCTCCCCGGCCACCGCGGGTGCGCACGAACCAGCTCTTGAACGATTCGCTCGCGAAAGCCGGCATCGTGCGCGCGGGCGCAACTCCGATGATCGATTTCGTTAGGCTGCTGATCACAGGCGCGCGATTGACAAAGTTGACCAGCGACGGCGCGATCTGCGCGAACCGCGCCCAAACATGGATCAGGCCAAAAGTGTAGGCATGGAGAGGCCGCAGCCGACCTTTGTAGTAATGGGCGAGGAACTCGGCCTTGTAGGTCGCCATGTCCACATTCACCGGGCAATCCGATTTGCAGCCCTTGCAGGCGAGACAGAGTTCCAGCGCGTCCTTCACGTGCTCGTCGCGCCAGCCATTTTCACCGATCACCTGGCCTTCGAGCATCTCGAAAAGAAGCCGGGCCCGGCCGCGCGTGCTGTCTTTTTCCTCGCGCGTGACCATATAACTCGGGCACATCGTGCCGCCGCTTTCGCGCCGGCATTTGCCCACGCCCACACAGCGCAAGGCGGCGCGCGCGAAACTCCCGCGATCGTCAGGAAACTTGAAAAACGTCTTTGGTTCAGCCGGTCGGTAAGTCGCGCCGAGCCGCAGCTCTCGATCGGGCGGATTTGGCCTGACGATCTTGCCCGGATTCATTTTCCATTGCGGATCCCAGATGGTTTTAAATTCCCGAAAAGCCTCGACCAGCTCTTCGCCAAACATTTTCGGCAACAAAGCCGCGCGCGCCTGGCCGTCGCCATGTTCGCCCGAGATCGAGCCGCCGTAGCTCAGGACGAGATCGGCCGCGTCATCGAGAAAACGCCGGAACTTCTCCCGTCCTGCGCTGCTGCCGAATTGAAACGGCAACCGGCAATGCACCAATCCCTGGCCAAAATGGCCATAGACCGAGCCGCCGTAATCATAGCGCGTGAAGAGCTTCTTCAGGTCGCGCAGGTAATTTCCGATTCGCTCCGGCGGGACGGCCGAATCTTCCCAACCCGGCCAACGGTCGGGTTCGTTAGGTGCAAACGCGGTCGCGCCCAGCGCGCTCTCGCGCACTTCCCAAAGTTTCGCTTCGATCTCCGGGTCATCGTAAAGCTTCATTGCCGGCGGACGGCTGCTTTTCGATAGGGCACTCATCAACTTCCGGGCGCGTTCATCAGCCTGGCCCTTGTCTTCGCCGCCAAACTCAACCATCAGCCAGCCTTCCCCCTCGGGCAGAAGCTGAATCTCATCCGCGTGCACGTGATGCTTCTTCATGAACTCGACCATCTCGCTGTCGAACCCTTCGAGACCGATCGGCTGATGCTGCATGATCTCAGGACAATCGTCGCCGGCCGCGAAGACATCGGGGTAACCGAGGACAAGAAGCGAGCGGGCTTTTACCTCCGGGATCAGTTCCAGCGTCGCTTCCAGAATCGTCACGCAGGTGCCTTCGCTTCCCGCCAGCGCGCGCGCGACCTGAAAGCCGTTTTCCGGGAGAAGATCGTCGAGGTTATAACCGGAAACGCGCCGCGGGATCTTCGGATACCGCTCGCGGATCAACGGCGCGTATTTGTCGCGCAACGTTTTCAGTTTCCGATAAATTTCCGCTCGCCGATCGTTTCCGCTAACGATCGTCTCCAGTTCCGCTTCGCTTGTTTTTCCGACCCGCAGCCGGAGTCCGTTGTAAGTCAGAACCTCGAGACTTTCGAGATTATCCGATGTGCGCGCGCCGGTGCCGGCGAACTGCGCCATGACCGAATGCACGCCGCAGGAATTGTTGCCAATCATTCCGCCAATCGTGCAGCGATCATGCGTCGCAGGGTCGGGGCCGAACGTGAGCCCATGTGCTTTGGCGCGCGCCCGTAAATCATCGAGCACGATGCCGGGCCGCGCGGTGACCAGCCGCTTCTCAGGATCGATCGCGATGAAGTCGTTGAAGTATTTTGAGGTGTCGATCACGACCGCGACGTTGCAGCATTGGCCGGCGAGACTCGTGCCGCAGCCGCGGGCCAGGATCGGCGCGCCAAACCGCTCCGCGATCGCCATGGTGGTGATCAGGTCGTCGAGACTCTTTGGAATGACGACGCCGATCGGCACCTCGCGATAGTTGGAACTATCGGTCGCATAAAGCGCGCGGCTGCCGGAGTCAAAGCGCACTTCACCGCGGATCTGCCGGCGCAATTCCTGCGCAAGCGCGCGGGCGTCTCCCGTGAACCGGCCTGCGGTATGACTCGCCGGCTTCCCGGTCGCGTTCACTCTTCTTCCGATGCTCATAGGAGTTCTGCCTCGGGAAGTCTAGGCGCGTCAGCTCTCCCTTCCCATCCCGCAAGTTGCTCCGAAAATTCCGCAGTCGTCGCTGAGAGAATCTCTGAAGAATGCAGCGGCGCTGCGAAGGGCCGGAAACGTCGTCTAATGAATGGTAGGAAACCGGCAATGAGTTTGACCGACCAAGAGATTCAGTCGCTGGAAGAACGGGCGAATGAGATCCGGAAATCAATCATCGAGATGTTACTCGAAGCGGGCTCCGGTCACACCGCCGGTCCTCTCGGAATGGCCGATGTTTTCGCGGCTCTCTACTTTCGCATCCTGAAGCAGGACCCGAAAAACCCGGCCTGGCCGGAGCGGGATCGGCTGGTTCTTTCGAATGGTCATATCTGTCCGGTCCTTTACGCGGCGATGGCTCATGCTGGTTATTTCCCGGTGAGTGAGTTAAAGACTTTACGGAAGTTCGGTTCTCGGCTCCAAGGTCATCCGCACCGCGAGTTCCTGCCGATGTTAGAGACAAGTTCCGGCCCGCTCGGGTCCGGTCTATCGCAGGCCGTCGGGATGGCTCTGGCCGACAGGATCGATCGCGGCCGCAAAAGCGATCGCTACTTCTTCTGTCTCATGAGTGATGGTGAGTTGGAAGAAGGGCAAAGCTGGGAAGCCGCCATGCTTGCTGGCAAGGAGAAACCGGGAAATCTGATTGCCATTCTCGATCGGAACAAGATTCAAATCGACGGCTTCACTGATGACGTCATGCCGCTCGAGCCATTGCGCGAGAAGTGGGAAGCCTTTCGCTGGCATGTGCAGGAAATCAATGGACACGATTTTCGCGAGATCGTGGGCGCCGTCGAGACAGCCAAAGCCGTCTTCGAGAAACCATCAATGATTCTGGCCGACACCATTCCAGGAAAAGGAGTAAAGGAATTCGAGCGCGACTTTCATTGGCATGGGAAACCGCCGGATAAGAAGCAGGCGGAAATGGCGCTGGCCGAGCTGCGGACTCTTGGCGGCAAAATCAGGAGCGAGCATGAGTAGCTTGAATCCAAAGGTCTTTGACCAGGATGTTGAACAAGTAGCAATCCGAACGGGTTTCGGCGAAGGCTTTCTGCTCGCGGGGCAGGAGAATCCGAATGTCGTTGGGCTCTGCGCAGACTTGACCGACTCGACTAAGATGAACCTGTTCAAGGAGGCATTTCCCGACCGCTTCATAGAAGTCGGCGTAGCGGAACAGAACCTCGCCAGCGTCGCCTCCGGCATGGCCGCAATGGGCAAAGTTCCCTTTATCTCTTCCTACGCAATGTTTAGCCCTGGTCGTAACTGGGAACAGATCCGCACGACCATCTGTTACAACAATGCGAACGTGAAGATCGCGGGTAGTCATGCGGGCGTTTCCGTGGGGCCCGATGGCGGCAGTCATCAGGCTTTGGAAGACCTGGCGCTTACCCGAGTCGTGCCGCGTATGACAGTCATCTCTCCCTGTGACGCGATTGAAGCCAGGAAAGCGACCGTCGCCGCGGCCAGACTAATCGGGCCAACTTACATTCGACTGGCGCGCGAGAAAACGCCGCTCATTACTACCGAGGAAACACCTTTCGATCTCGGCAAGGCCCGCATCTTTTATCAAGGTAAGAAGAGAGCAGACGTCGGCATCATTGCGACTGGAGCGCTGGTTCATAAGGCGCTCCTGGCTGCCCGGGAGTTGGAAGCGGATGGGATCAGCACCAAAGTCCTGAACCTGTCCACGATCAAGCCGTTGGATAAGGAGGCAGTTGTGTCGCTCGCTCGGGAAACCCAGGCGATTGTCACGGTGGAAGAACACCAGATCATTGGAGGCATGGGTTCAGCGGTCGCGGAATGTCTCGCGCGAAATTATCCGGTCCGAATGGCATTCATTGGCGTGCACGACCGGTTCGGGCAATCGGGAAAGCCGGAAGAACTGATCGACTATTACGGAATGGGAACCGAATCGATCATCCAAGCAGTCAGGAAACTGTCTGAGGAAGAGTAGCGTTCCTGTGCCTGATCCATCTCAGGATGGCTTTGCACATTCCAAAGGCGGTGAGCAACCAGGCCGCCCAGGCGACGAAAAGGATTCCATGTGCCACCGGCTTTAAGAACGGGATGTCGGCCGACTCCGCGTAATCCCAAGTGCAGGCGGCATACATTCCAAGCGGAAAAACCATCGACCAATAGCCCGGCTCGTAACGCAGGGGGAAACGCTCGACAAGCAAGCGCCAGGCATTAACCAGAATCAGAAGTGGAATCCACCAACTTGCCGTCGCCCAAAAGAGCAGGTTGAAGGCCGTAAGAAAATGCGCGAGCGACGCGACATGTGGGCTGGTCGTGGCGATCAGGCGCGCGCCCGCGAGAGTGGTAATGGCCATGGCGCCACTGTTGATCCAATAGTTAGGGCTAAGCGCTTCCCTGCGTTCCATCGGATAAAAAAGCCAGCGCAGAAGGATCAGTCCAATAACCCAGAGATAGAACATGGCGCCCAGCATGTAGAAAGCGAGGCAGACAAAGATGACTTGCTCGGGCACGGCAAACCGATCCGCCACGTAGGTCCCGAGAACTGCGATCGACTGGGTTGAGACAGTAAGAAGGAACCAACTCCCGTCGATCCCGCGATCGAGGTTCGGCTTCGGATCGACCATGACGGCGGCGGCGAACCAGGAGTTGAGAAGCACAACCCACAGGCCGAGCGCGAAGAACCAAAAAGCGACTGCAACAGAGTCAGCTCCGAGTCGGAGATGAAACTCGCTGCCGATCAGCGCGGTTGCGGCGACGACAGTCAGGAAGCCCGCCCCGCGGTTATGACTGGCGAGATCGGCGCGCATACGGCGGGGATAGCGAGAGAGGCGAGCCAGTTGCAGCCCCCAGATCGTGACATAAGCAGCGAGATTGAGAGCAAAAAGCACGCGGGCAATGAGTGAGAACCCGAGAAAGTCGGAAGCAATCGAGACAATCCCGGTTGCCATGACGAGGGCGAAATAGGCGGGCGAGAAGTTAGCCATGGGCCCGGTCGGCCTGATATGTGGTTTACTCATGATGTGCCATCACAAAAATGATTCGTTGGGTCAGAGAGGCCTTTTCCCTGACAGGAGGATGCCTCTGCCACACACCGGAAGTCAGAGCCCAGTCTTGGAGAGCCCTGCGGCAATGTTGCTGGCAAGTTGGCTTAAAGCCTGACTCATTGCCGCCGCGGTCGCATCGGCGTCCGCTGCCGGGCCCGTGTTGATCTGAAAGTCGCGCTCCAGGCGCGGCGATCCAGAGCTACCGCTAAGCAGCGCCCAACTCCCTTCCAGTTCGACGGCGCCGCTCGCGTCCGGTCCGAATCGCGAAAGCGTGACCACCAGCAGGCTGGTGCCGCTCGGGGCGGGCGCCCGGGGAAGAATCACTTTACCCTCAGGCAGGTGAGTCGCCAGGTCCTGCGACAGGACGTTGCGCACCATCTCGTCGAGGGGTCCTGACCAACGATCGACTTCGCTGATCTGAACCCTATTGTCGTTAGTCATGCGCACCATCTGCTCGCGGTCGAGCGACGGCGGGAGATGGACTGCTGTGAGTTGGACAGGAGACGAGATGGAAAGTCGGCCGTGAGACGCAGGTGGGACGCTCAGCGTGTAAAAGTTCGTCTTCGGGCTGGAGCCGCAGCCCACCAACGAAAGGATTGAGAAGAGACATAGAAGGGTGCGCATGTTCATTGTCCGGGTTTGCCGGAAATCAGAGATTCCGGGTGTCGCTCGAGATAGTCGGCCAGCGAACGAATCGACCGGGCTGCTTCCTTCACTTCACGCATGGTATCGTTGAGTCCGGTCTGGCTCGCGGCGCCCCCCATGGTTTTACTGGCTGCCGCGGAGGCCTGGTCAAGTTGTTGGGCGGTGTTCCGCAAGGTCTGCACCAGTTGATCGACCTTCGGGCCTACTGCTTTCACGGTTTTATCTATTTCCGTAAGTGACTCATCCAACTGGGAAATGCTTTCTTTTAACTTCGGGGAAGCAGCGAGCTGGTCGATCTGCTTGGTCAGGTCGAGAACGTTTTGGCCGATTTGGTCGAGCGGGATTTTGTTCACCCGCGTGACGATTGAAGCCAATCCACCGCCAGGCGCAGTCGGAATCTGCGGCAGGTTTTGGGCGACGTCGAGCGTGGCAGCGGGTGCTCCCGGAACCATTTCGAAGCTCACCCGATAGCTGCCGATGAGCGGCGGGTCGCGGTCAAGATTTGCTCGAAGACCTTTGCTGATGAGCTGGCCGATCGCGGCCTTGAGCGCCTCGGGACTTCGCGGTTTCTTCGCGGTTTCCAAGTGAAAGAGACTGGGATAGAGCGCCAGCGTCACCGGGGTTGCGACCCGGTCCGTCTGCGCATTGTAATGGAAGCCGATCGTCTTTACTTCGCCGACCGGGAAGCCGCGCAGTTTCACCGGATCACCTGGCGTCAAACCACCCACATCGCCATCGAACGCGACGGCAAAGAGGACGGGCGCGCCGCTGCCGGGCGGTGCGATTGGCTTGTGGGTTTGGCCGGTAAAACTGGTCGCAGCCTTTCCACGGCCCGGCTCCATCACGATCGTCGGCCCTGAAAGAACCGCGCCTAACGAGGAAAGGTCGCTCAGGCTGGGATTGGCGCCGCGCAACCAAAAGATGGTTTCGCTCGTGAGAAATCTTTTGGCGCTGTCGTTCATGCTGGCACTGACCTTCACCGTGTTACCGTCCTTGCTCAGCTCCACGTCGGTCACACTGCCGACAGTCAGGCCGCGATACTCGATATTCGAGCTGCTGGGATCGATCCCGTAAACGTTGGGAAAAGTGATCGTGATATCGGTGCCGCCCTGGGTAAGGAAGCGCACGAGCAGCCAGGCGCCGATCGCGATGGCGGCGACCGGCACGGCCCAGATCCAGCCGGGCCACCAGCTATGATGCTCAGTCGCCCGGCCCGGCGCGGTCCGACGGTGATCGTTAGGCGCGGAAGTCTCGTTCACGTCGTCTCGCTTTCCGCCGCGTCCCAGATCAGGCGCGAATCGAAGCACATCGTCGCCAGAAGCGTGAGCACGACGACCGCAATGAACGCGGTCGATCCCCAGGCGGCGTCGGACGAGGCGAGCGAGCCGAAGGTCATGAGCGGCACGAAAACCGTGATGGCGAAGGGATCGACATTCGACCAACGGCCGATCTCAGTGATGAACCGGTGAAACTTCGTGCGGCCCGCGAGGTGTTTTTTCGAGCGGCAGCGGACCGACCAGATGAGCCAGCCCATGCCGAGAATTTTGAGGCCGGGAATGGCAATGCTCGTGCAAAAGATGATGATCCCCAGCGGCCAGAGCCCGTTGTCGAAGAGCTCCTGGACGCCTTTGAAAATCGTATAGGTAACGGGGCGGCCGAGCTGGATGGAAGTGTTCATCGGCAGGATGTTGGCAGGAAAGAATAAGACGAACGCGGCGATCGTGAGCGCCGTCGCGCGCAGCATCGCGTAAGGCTTCCGCGGCGAGAGCCGTGCACCGCAGCGTGGGCAGTCGCGTCCCGCGCAATCGAGCGGCTGCACCAGATCGCAGGTCGTGCAGGAAACCGTGGGTTCATCTTCAGTGACCTCCGCCTCCGGGGCGATCGCGCGCCAGATGGTGCGCCGATCAATGGAAGCACGTGAGATCATCGCCAGGAAAGCAGCGGCCAGAAAACAATAACCACCGGCACCGACTTTTACGCTCATCTCGCTCACGTGAATGAGCCGGAAGTAACCGACGAAGCCCGCCAGAAGATAAACATCCGGCATGGCCCAGACATCGAGCCAGAGAGCCCAGCGATAACCAGGTCCGAGCCAACGCGGACGATGTCCCAGTTTTACCGTCGCCAAGACGGCGGAGAGAAGCCCGAAGCGAACGAACGGTAACACCAGGGCGAAAGCGCCGGTCAGGATCGCGAGCAGGAGCCAGTCGCGATCCCACAACATTGAAATCCCGCTAGCGAGCCGGTTTTGGTTGTGCATCCCGAAAATGCCGACGCTGAGCAGCGGCAGGAGGTTGCCCGGGATGAGAAGGATGAAAGTGCCAAGCGCGCAACAAAGTCCCGCGGTAATGCTGCGACCGCTCGTTCGTTCCAGGTCGGCGCCGCAAAGAGCGCACTCCGCGTTGGAGCCCGCAGCAAGGGCCGGTACGTCTTCCAATAGGCCGCAATCAGGGCAGGCAATCATGGTTGGAAATGATCAGCATCCGGCGGCGGGCGAAGCACTCTCTTTCTCCAGAGGAGGGAACGCAGCCGACCACCTGTCCGGTCGCAACTTTCCAGCTCGGGCCGCGCCGACGAAAGAACGGTAGGCAGACAGGGCGGAATGCTGACTCTGGTCACCAGCCGCCCCAGCCTGCCTGTCATACCAGCCTAACGAATCAGCGCCGGCCGATTCTGTTCGGACATCGTGGCGCTCCACAGGCCAAGAACGAGAACGATAATTCCGAGGATGATATCGTTACTGCGGGCCTGCCCGGCGTATTGGAGGAAGAACGAACCGATGATCAGCCAGATTCCCCAAAGGGCATTGAGCCAGCTGAGCCAGACGGTTTGAAAGCCGGGGACAAAGGCGCGGATCAAGGCAAAAACCCCAATGACGATGCCAAGAACAATGTCGTTGATGCGCGCTGTGCTGTTGCCATAGAGCAGCACAAAGGGGGCGATGATCAGCCAAATCCCAGCCAGAACGTTGAGAGCGCTCAGCCAGGCTGAGATCGTCGGCGCCCTTTGCATGCTGTGTGTTTCTTCTGTTTTCATTATCTTTCCTTTCCAAGAGAGAAATCGGCTCTTGCGCACTCCGCAGTCCCAGCGGGTTCGCCCGGTGCATGATGCGAAAATATCTCAGGCCCTGATGGCATCTCCTCCTCCTAAGCCGGAGCACAGCGAGGCATCGCCGGTTCTTCGGCATCGTTAGGCAAGCCGGTTTCGGCAATCTGGAATCCATCTGTTTCACGACTCAGCCGAAACCGGGGTATTCCAGCGCGAGCTGATCCTGTTATGACTCCTGCGCGCTAACCCATTCAAAGGCGAAACGAACCAGCTCGGTCGCGCCGCTCAGGTTCAGCTTCTCTTTTAAATGCGTCCGGTGGCTATCGACGGTTTTCTGGCTGAGGTGGAGTCGCTCCGCGATTTCCTTCGAACTCGAACCCCGCCCCAGCAGAGTCAGCACCTCGATCTCGCGATCGCTCAGCCGGGCGATCGGCGATCGCTCGCCGCCCGCGTTCCCATGCAGGTATTGATGGAGCATGCTCTTCTCGATCCGTTCGCTGACGTAAATGTTGCCGGCGCAAACCGTCCGGATGGCTTTCATGATTCGGTCGCGTGCTTCGCGCTTCATCACATAACCACTGGCGCCCGCGCGCAGGGCGCGCTCGGCAAAGTGGGATTCATCGTGCATCGATAAGACGAGGATGCGCAGGCCCGGCTGGAGCGTCTTCAGATTCTTGATCAATTCAATGCCGTTGGCTCCGCCTAACGAAATATCGACCACTGCGAGATCCGGGCGGGTTTTCTCTGCGATATCGAGCGCCTGCTCGGCACTGGCTGCCTCGGCGCAGACCGTCAGGTCTGGTTCACCCTGAAGAAGCTGCGCCAGCCCGTCCCGCACGACTGCGTAGTCATCCACGAGCAGGACACGCGACTTTTTTTTCTTTGGCTGATCCTTCACTCGTTAGTCTTGCCTGCGAGATGCAACGCACTCATTTCCGGAGAAGGGAAAGGCGCATTCGACGGTCGTGCCGCCGCCGGGGGTGGAGCGAAAATGAAGAGCCGCGCCGAGCAGCCGGGCGCGGTGGCGCATGATATCGAGACCGCGCCCGCGATGGGTCTCCGTGCCTGCCTTTAATCCGCTGCCCTCATCCCTAACGAGTAAAAGACCGGGTTCGAGCTGGAGCATCACCGTGCGCGTGCCGCTGTGTTTGATCGCATTGGTCAACGCCTCCTGCGCGATCCGGTAAAGATGGGTCGCCGTGTCCAGCTCATGGATCTCGACCGGGTGTTGACAGCGAAAAATACAGTCTGCCATTCCCCCGCGGCAGAGCTGTTGCACCAGTTCCTCGAGCGCGTGGACGAGGCCGTCGGGACGAGCCGGCACAGGTTGGATGCCGCGGGCAATGTTATGCGCCTGATTAATGGCGTCGTTGACCAGGCTCGCGATCTTCGACGCTTGAGCCGTGTGCGGAGAAGTCTCCGATTCCAGATCGCGCTGCAAGGCGAGCGCGTGAAAAAGAATGCCGGTTAAGGATTGGCCGAGACCATCGTGCAAATCGTGACTGAAACGTCGCTGTTCGTGTTCCTTCGTTTCCAGCACCTCTTTCTCGAGTCGGGCGCGCTCCCGCATCTCCGCCTCCAGGTCAGCCGTCCGCGCTCGGACCCGCTCTTCCAATTCCGCCCGAATGTTTTTAAGATCGGCCTCCAGTTGACGATGGGTCGTGATGTCGGTCAGCGCGCGGATGAAGCCGAGCGACTCGCCGCTGTATGCGCGCAGGCCGACGCCTTCCGCGAGCACCCAGCGGATGGCCCCGTCCGGGCGGCAGACGCGATACTCCTCGAGAAACAATTCGTCGGCGTCGCGCAGTTGTCGCCAGCGTTCACAGACGGCGGCGCGGTCCTCCGGGTGAACCGCGCGCTGCCAGCCATCGCCGATCGCTTCGTCGATCGTCAGCCCGGTGATCGCGGTCCAGCGATCATTGACATAGTTACAGCGGCCGCTCGCGTCGAAGCGCATGATCCCGACGGGCGCGATCCGGGCGAGCGCGGTGAAACTGATTTCGCGCTCGTGCAAAGCCGCTTCGGTGCGGAGCAGATGATGGAGGTCGAGTTGAGTCATGCCGTTCAGGCGCAGGGTGCCGGATTGATCAGACGCAGTTGCCATGATTGTCGCGGCCGCGAACTGACACCTCTCATTTTCGTTAGTCGTTGCACTAAGCAGCACCCTCCATCGCGGGGTTGACATAGGCGAGCACACGGGGCGCGATCTCGTCCAACTTAATATGATAATGGGCGAGCGGCTCACCGGTTGCTGGATTTGTTGGCTCGTCCGGCATCGCTTCGTTCCGATGAGTGATGGTGTGGCCGCCGGCTTTGCGAATGACCTGCAATCCCGTTGCACCATCCTCGCGGGCATGGAGCAGGAGAACGCCCAGAACGCGCTCCCGAAATGCAGCCGCCGCGCTCGTGAAAAGCAGATCAATGGAAGGGCGGTGGGGTAACTCCATTTCGCCGTTTGCCAGGTGGATTTTGCCGTCCCGAATCATCAGATGCCGGCCAGTGGCTGCGACATAAATGCGGCGTCGTTCGATCTGTTCGCCATTCAGCGCCGGAGCGGCCCGCATCCGGCCGGGAGCATTGAGAATGTCGGCGAGCAGAATCGGGCTCTCAGGCATGGCATGGAGAACGATGAAAACTGACGCTTCCAGGTTGGGCGGAAAGTGCGCGACGAGGTAGGCAAGAGCGGCGCCGCCGCCGATTGGCGCGCCGATCACGATGATATCGTGTCCGAGCTTGATGGCATTCATAGTGAGATCCGAAAGTTCTCTCCTTCCCAGTGGTTCGCTTCCGTCCATTGAAAAGTGAATTCGAATTGCTCCGCGCTGCCGAACTGATGCCGGCGGAAATCGGCCGCGTGCACGCCGAGTCTTGTATCACCGGTGCAGAGATCATGCGCGGTCCGCCAATGGTCAACGGTCCAGTGCACGACGGCGGGCGCGAGAACTTCGATGCGCAAGTCTTTTTCCTTACCTAACGAGTCTATCCGGTCGGTGAAACGCCAACTGGCAAAGGCGGCGCGGCTTTTCCCGGTCAGATAGCGTTCTGCCGTCACCGGCGGCATGTCAAAGATCCTGCCATCGCGAATCGAACGCGCCAGTTTGATATATTCGGCGTGCGCCCAGACGAGCGGCATCCCTGAACCCGAAGGACGGCCGAAATGCAAACCGCGCTCGGGAATGTCGGGCGCATCCCAGATTTGTTCCGGGATCATCCCGCCGTCGCTGGTAAAGGCCTCGATCGTTCTAAGCAGCCGTTCGGCGTTCTCCTTCCGGCCGGCGGCAAGTTCGTAATGGGCACGCTCACCCGTGAGCAGCGGCCAGGCGCGGCCGATGCCAGTCCCGTCAAAAGGGGCGCCATCTTCATGTTCGCCGTAGCCGTCGCGATTGTAGCGATGCCAGCAGGGACCGTGCGGCGTCTCTACTTTCAGGAGTGAATCGATTACGCTGAGGGTGTTGCAAATTTTCGGATCGTCCGGCGCGCGCAAGCCGAAACGAACCAGGGCGAGGGCATCGACGGAGATAATGCTCGATGCAGGGACCGACTGTTGTTTCGTTACGTTCTTCAACTGGAGCGCGGCGGTCACAGACGAGAACCCTTTGTTCGTTAGGGGCGCGATTCGGACGTAGTATCCTTCCACTCCGTGGTTTTTGGCCAGGGCCGTCCCGCTCGCGTAGGTCCAGCGTTCGATGCTTTCGTTCCAGGTATCGGCCGTTTCGCGCAGATAGACCGACAGCTCTGGTTCAAGAGAGAATTCGGCGGCCTCCAGCAGGGCGGCGATTTGCACGGCAATCGTATAGGGTGAGTAGCCTCCGACTTCTTCCCAGCGATCCTCATCGGTCGAAGGCCCTTTCCTGACGAGGAACCCAAGCGCTTTCCGCACCATCGGCCAAAGACGTATCAACTCCTCCTGATCGATCAGCTTTTCCCGGCAGGCTGTAGCGGTGAGCAGGATCGGGAAAGCGATTTCATCCATCTGAATCCCGCTCCAGTAGGGAATGCCGCTCACCCACATATTTTGCGGCCAGCTCCCATCCTCCTTCTGAGTGACCGCGAGATAACGCAAGACCTGCTTGGCACCGGGTCCCGCTCCGGCCGCGAGGAGGGCGCCGTTTACCTGGGCGAGGTCGCGGACCCACGCGAGATGGTAGCCTCCGCGATCTTCATCGCCTTTCGCGTATCCCCACGGGATCGAAAGACTCGCGACCGTGCCGCCCGGGAAATTTTTCGCCTGATGCGTCTGCAAAACGGCGGCGCTGATCCGGTAGTAATCAAAAGTGTTTTCTTTTTTCTCTTGTGGAGGAGGCCGGAGCGAGTCGTGCCACTTCTGCCAATCGCGAATGTATTTATTGCGTGCCGCATCGAAGCCATCGAGCAAACTGGCACGGACGTGATGTGCCGCGCCAACAGGAGAAGGATCAAAGCCGAGGGCAAGAACGAAATTTCCGCCGCACCGGGCCAGATCGATCCGCGCGGTGAGAGCGACATTGCCTTTCCGGGCTTCGGGATAACTCCAGGTCATTTTCTTGTGCTGCTGCAAGTCCTGCCAGCCGTCGGAGACACCGACATAGCCCGCCGAAGATTTTAAAAACGGTGCGCTGCAACCCAGGGCGAGGGCGGAGGCATTTCGCTGGGCGAGGAGGAAATCCTGTCCCCAGAGACGATCGAGCCAGGCACGGTTATCCGCGCCCCCATCGTTGAGATGCGGCGCGAGCAGGACGTGCAGAGAAAGTTCATCTCCGCTCGTTGGGATGAAACGCGTCCGGATAAGGAGGACGTCGAGCCGCGGATCCGTGATGATTTCCTTTTCGATGCGGTAGCGGCCTTGCTTGCATTCATTCGTTAGGCGGAACGCGGGAACGCCGGGAGCGAGATACTCCGTGCGATGTCTGGTGTGCCGTTTCTCTTCGGAGAAGAACGTCTTCCCATCGGTCACGATAAATTCCATGTCGCGCGTGCAAGCGCGGTCGATTTCCGGTGCGTAAATTTCGTTCAACACGCCGTGACTGACCGTGAACCAAACCTGGCTTGGCGGTCCGACCGAAGTTCCGACGCCCGATTTGGCGCTGGAGGTCCAGCGGGGAGCGATGCCTGGTTGGCCGGGGGCGTCACCCTCATCGCGATGGACGCTCTGACTCATGCGTCATGATTCTCGCTCATGCGGCCCGCCATGAAATCGGAAGTGGAAAGGACTGGGTTTTACGAGAATCTCTTACGGACCGTTCTCTCTGGATTGCGTGGGGCAGATCCTTGCCTTGGAAGGGCAAGAGGCAACAAGTTCTCCTTTCCCTAAATCATGTTGCGACCCCTTTAACCTCGCGCTTGAACACGCGCTCTGCCGCTTTTTGGTGGTTGTGTGTGGCCAGACTGAGCGCCGGATCGATCGATAATCGGGGGCGAAGAACCGATCCGCTCAACGGGGTGATCATCCAGTGTCTTCAGGCTCAGGCCGGGTCGATTCGAAGACGTTTGTGCGTAGAGATTTCGCGCATCTTTAGTTCCGAAAAGACGACCGAGAGCAGCCACCGTTGAAGCGAAGTGGTTCAAAAAAAACACGCCAGTTTAGGGAATGTGGCACGAATCTAGTTGGTAAATGCTTAGAATGTCCTCAAAGTTCCATATCTTCCATGCCTTTTTCAGGCCCGCTGCGGGGTCTGTTTCCCTCGAAGAGGACAAGCGAGAAGCCGTTCATTTCCGGCTGCGCCGAAGGGCGTTTCGATTCTCGCCAGCATGATTGCCATACCTCTCATAAACGGATTTGTAAGAAAACCGACGAAATTCGCCAGGAATCTCATCTTTGCTAAGATCGCTCAAAGCTCGGCGTTCGAATTTGCTTGCATATTTCAGACAAAATCTGCCAACATCCGGCTCGTCATTATTTCGCTTATGTTTTTCCCAGCATCACTTCTGCAAGTTCCTCGATCTCTCCTGCTCGAGGATCTCCGTCTTTACGTTCTGTCGTTCGCGCTACTGCGTGATTCAGTCTGCGCTAGCAAAAGTCTGCTTCCTGTTTCCGATTCGGCCTTCCGCCGGCTACCTCGCCGACAATAAGCGCTGGATCGGGCAGCGG
This sequence comes from Chthoniobacterales bacterium, assembly GCA_025929155.1. Lineage (GTDB taxonomy): Bacteria > Verrucomicrobiota > Verrucomicrobiia > Chthoniobacterales > UBA10450 > Palsa-1392. The sequence goes on from JAICMR010000057.1 coordinate 15,620, forward strand.
CTTCTCCCATGAAACCGAAGCCCGGTACCCTTCCCGAGAATAAGAAGGTGATTTCTTCGTCAATCTAATGAGTCGGTCAAGTTTTCCCAAAAATTCGGATGGGTCAACCAAGGGCGGCAGCATGTCCAGATGCCCCGCTCCGGTGGACGTCATCCCAACCGGAACGAACCAGCGACCTAGTGTCAGCCGAAAAGGAATGACGCTGATGCAACCCTCCTTCCCGCACGATTACTCCGCACTTTCCTCTCCGTTTGTAGAGAGGTCGGTTCCCACCGGTTCGAAGATGCCATCGCCATTTACCTCGACAGAAATGGGCGACGCCTCGGCTGTCGCTGAGGACGCCAAACGGCGCGCTCTTCCTCTGTGGAAGCGCGGGTTTGATATCGCGTGCATCCTGCTGACCTGCGTTTTTTGGCTCCCTCTGATGTTACTGCTCATGGTGGCAATCCGCATTGTCTCGCCGGGTCCGGTTTTTTATAAGCAGGCGCGGGTCGGATTTCGCGGCAAGGTTTTCATGATCTACAAATTCCGGAGCATGAAAATAAATGTGGAGACTCGGACCCATGAGGATTACCTCGAGCACCTGATCGATCAGGAGTGCCCGATGACAAAACTCGATGCGGCTGGGGACCCGCGGCTGATTCCGCTGGGCAAATTGCTGCGCGCTTTGGGGCTCGATGAGTTGCCGCAAATCTTCAATGTCCTCCGAGGCGAAATGAGTCTGATCGGGCCTCGTCCCTGCACGGTGAAGGAGATCGAACGCTACCAGCCGTGGCAGCGGGAACGCCTGCTGGCCCTGCCTGGGATGACCGGTCTCTGGCAGGTCAGTGGCAAAAATAGAACGACCTTTTGTGAAATGGTCGCCCTCGACATCCGCTACGCGCGCCACATCTCATTCTGGGGCGATCTTGTGATCGTGGCGAAAACCCCGTGCAGCCTTGTCCGTCAGCTGATCGAGATCTGGTACCCGCCAAGCCACGTTGGGGTGCGGACCGCAGTTACCGAAAGAATCCTCTCAACCAAATTAGAAGAGACGCCTCGTCCATTTTGACAACAAACGCCAAACAGCAGCGAAAACTTCCGCGAATCGGAGTGGTTGGGTGCGGTTATTGGGGTCCGCTCTTGGTGCGGAACTTGCGCTCCCTCCCGCAGTGCAAATTAACCGCCATCTGCGATGCCAGCGCCTCACGCTTAAAGCATCTTCAGTCGCTTTATCCTGAGGTCGAAGGCTTGCAGGATTATAACCAACTCCTGGATTCCAAGGCCGACGGAATCGTGATCGCGACCCCGGTCAAGCATCACTTTGCACTCGCCAAAGCCAGCCTTCTCGCCGGCAAACACACGTTCATCGAGAAGCCGATGGCAGCCTCCTCGGCCGAATGTGAAGAGTTGATCGACATCGCCGAACGCCAGGGCCTGGTCCTGATGGTTGACCATACCTTCCTCTATTCTTCCGCCGTTGAGAAAATCAGCGAGATCGTCAAGGCAGGGGATATCGGTGAGATACGCTATATAAACTCCCGCCGACTCAACCTGGGCCTTTTCCAAAAAGATATCAACGTAGCCTGGGATCTCGCCCCTCACGATATCTCGATTATTCTGCATATTCTTGGAGAAGCCCCCACGGTCGTCAACTGCCAGGGAAATGCACACGTCACTCCACATATCCAGGATGTTACAAACATGTCTCTCACCTTTGGCGACCGGCATTTTGCAACCATTCAGAGCAGTTGGCTCGAGCCCAGGAAAGTGCGCGAAATGACGATCGTGGGAACCCGTCGCATGATCGTTTATGATGACTTGAAACCTCGCGAGCAAATCAAGGTTTTCGACGTCCGGGTGGATCGGCCTCCCCACTACGATACTTTTGCGGAGTTTCAATACTCCTATCACTACGGTGACAGCTATATTCCCCACATCCAGCAGTCGGAGCCGTTGAAAGCCGTCTGCGAACACTTCCTCAACTGTATCGAGACCGGAGCAAAACCGCTGAGTGGCGGTCCGGAAGGGCTCGAACTGGTCAGAATCCTGGAGGCGGCCAGCTTATCCTTGAAATGCCACGGGACTCCGATCTCACTGGCGCATCCTTCTCATGATGGAGGCGACAACTCGACGGGAGCGCCTTCCGATTACGCCTTCGTGCCTGTCAACGCATGAGCGGCGGTATCGCAAGCCAGCAGTTGATCGCGCCGGATGTGAAGCTTGGGCGCGACGTTCGTATCCACGGGTTCGTCAATCTCTACGGTTGCGAAATCGGGGACGAAACCCGCGTCGGCACTTTTGTAGAAATCCAAAAGGGCGCGCGGATCGGGAAACGCTGCAAAATCTCGAGCCACACTTTCATCTGTGAAGGAGTGACGATCGAAGCCGAGGTGTTCGTTGGGCACGGCGTGATGTTTATCAACGATCGCGTCCCGCGCGCGACGAATTGCGACGGAGAGCCGCAAACCGAAGCGGACTGGGAGTGCCAAAAGACTCTCATCCGACGAGGCGCCTCGATTGGTTCCGGTGTCACCTTACTTGGGGGTATTACCGTTGGAGAACGCGCCTTGGTGGGCGCAGGAAGTGTAGTGACGAAAGATGTCCCGGCAGGCGCGACGGTCGCGGGGAATCCGGCCAAAGTAATCAAATTAGCAGAAGAGAAAAATGCCAGATAACATCCCATTCCTTGACCTAAATGCGCAGCATGCTCCCCGGCGCGCTGAATTTGATGCGGCGATCGCTGCGGTAATCGACAGCGGCGCATTCGCCGGCGGCCCGGTGGTCGCAGAGTTTGAATCCGATTTTGCTGACTTCTGCGATTCCGACCACGCCCTGGGTTTGGGTAGTGGAACCGAAGCGCTCTGGCTGGCTTTGCTGGCCTGCGGCATAGGGCCTGGCGATGAAGTGATCACCGTCCCGAACAGCTTTATGGCGACGGCCGAAGCCATCACTTACACCGGAGCAAAGCCGGTCTTCGTCGACGTAGACGAACGCACCTACACGATGAATCCCGCCCTTCTCGAGAAGGCGCGGACGAGTCGGACCAAGGCGGTGATTCCGGTGCACCTCTTTGGTCAGCCGGCGGACCTGGATCCGATTCTGGCGTTCGCGCGTCGGCACGATCTGAGAGTAATCGAAGATGCCGCGCAAGCGCATGGCGCGGAATATAAGGGCCGCAAAGCGGGTTCCATTGGTGATATCGGCTGTTTCAGCTTCTATCCAGGAAAGAACCTCGGCGCCTTTGGTGAAGCAGGAGCGACGATCACGGGCAACTCTGAGCTGCACGAAAAAATGCGGGTTCTTCGGGATCATGGCCAGGTGCGCAAATACCATCACTCGATGGTGGGCTGGAACTGCCGGATGGACGGCATCCAGGCAGCGGTCCTGGGGGTCAAGCTACCGCACTTGTCCAAGGGTAATGAGAGGCGCCGGCAACACGCGGCGACTTATAATCGTCTCTTCCAGGGTTATGAAGAAATTGTCGTTCCCCTGGAGGCTGATTACGCCAGGAGCGTTTACCATATTTACGCAATCAGGGTCCGGGAACGCGAAGAGATCATGCGCCTGCTGGAGGAGAAGGGGATAGGATGCGGTATTCATTACCCGGTGCCGATCCATCTCCAGGAAGCCTATCGCGATCTGGGCTATGCACCGGGCGCTTTCCCTGTGGCCGAGCAGGTGTGTGCCGAACTGTTGTCTTTGCCGATGTTTCCAGAGTTATCTGAGGAAGAGATCGAACGGGTGGCGGAAGTCGTAAAGCAATCTCTTCCGGTCAGTGCGCTCTAGCACGTTGTCCCTGGTGAACTGCAGCCTCGCGTTCTGAGTGCCAAATCTCTCTCTTCATCCTGGACCCGCCGCGGAGCGCCTGCGGCGCGACTAGCTCCGCGTCCGGTTTCACCTGCTACCGGCGACTGGTAGCAAACCAACTTCTTTCGCTACGTTCTTTCGCTTTGACTACGTCAGTCCTCCATTCTCCATCTCCGGATTTGAAAGGCTTCGTTGCCAGAGTCGGGGAGGGTTCTTCAAGCGAGGGACTTACTGCTCGACTGGTTGATCCACTTGTCGGACCTGAGTGGGATCAGCTTGTCCTTTCGCATCCGGACGCCAATCCCTTCCATTCTTCCGCCTGGGCGAAGGTTTTGGCGAGAACCTACGGCCATAAACCGTTCTACCTGCATTGCTCGGCGAACGACCGGCCCCTTGCGCTGGTTCCATTGCTGGAGGTGAACAGCCGGATCACCGGCCGTCGCGGCGTCTCCCTTCCTTTTAGCGACTTTTGTGGTCCGCTTTTGTTTCCGGGGTGCGATCGCGCCCCTGTTTACCACCATCTTACCGGGTTGGCGCAGGAGCAGGGGTGGAAATTCCTGGAGATCCGCGAGAAGGAAGCTCGTCCGGAACTGGACATCCCCTGCGCACAGACCTACTTCGGTCATTCCCTGAGCTTGGAGGGAACGACCGATGAACTC
>JAICMR010000229.1 GCA_025929155.1 Chthoniobacterales bacterium
CAGTCCCTTGAAGTCGCCGCCGTTGAAGAAGGCTTTGGAGGTCGGATCGAACCCGGTCTTGAGCCGGTCGCCGGTGAGCCCGCCGCGGTCGTTCGACGGATCGCCGTTCTCGAAGCGGTCGGGGAGAAGGAAATAGATGACCTCGTCCTGCGGAAGCCGAGCGCGATAGTTTTGCTGTGGCGCCGCGTGTGCGGCCGTGCTCGCGCCGCCCAGCGCGGCCAACGCGGCCAGAGCAAAAATTTGCCGCCGCGCGGCGAAGCTGGTCAATGGCATTCGGTTCCCCGCGGTACGCCGGCATCCGATCGAGCGCGAATCAAGTAGGACCCTTGCACGGCTCGCGAGCGGCAACGCGATTAGATAGCGCGCATATCGACTGAGTCACCGAAAAGAATGGTGGACGCACTAGGGCTCGAACCTAGGACCCGCTGATTAAGATCCCAACCCGGACGAAACAGCGGATTCTGGTAGCGGACGGTCTGGTTATGTCTGCTTTCGACCCATTCCTGCCATTAGCGTTCGCGGTAGCCACCGCTTTCACGCGGGGCCAGATTATGAGCAGCGAAGTGTCGGAACGCCTTTAGGCTCTCCCGAAAGACGCGAGGCCGAACAGCCGAGGATGCTGAGGCTGGGGTTACGCGCGTGGTTTAGGGCCGGCGCTAATCAGCCCAAGAGAGCGACAACGCGCCAGTCCGAGGAACGGGCGAGAATTCAAGGGGTTGGGTATGCACGGCGGGCGTCCTTGCCCGCGCGACTTCCCACAGGAGAATCATATGAATCAGCGCATCGCATCGGCCGTGTTCGACAGCCGCGAAGAAGCCGAGAGGGCGTTGTCCGATCTCCGCTCGGAAGGGATCAACGAAGACGCAATCTCGATCATCGGCCGCCACGGCGAGCAGGAAAGCTCCGACCGGATCGAGGGCAGCACCAGCGCCGACAATGACGACGGCGAGGGACCCAACGTCAGCGGCGGCGCAAAGGGCGCGCTCGGCGGCGCGATCGCCGGCGGGCTGCTCGGCATTGCCGCGCTCGCCATTCCCGGTGTTGGCGCGCTCGCAGCAGCCGGCGCGATCGCCTCGGGCGCGATCCCAGGCGCGGCCGCGATCGGCGCGGGCATAGGTGCGGGCGTCGGCGGCCTCACCGGCCTGATGACCGGTCATGGCGTGAGCGAAGAGGACGCGACCTATTACGAAGGTCGCATCAAGGACGGCGGGATCTTCCTGTCGGTCGAGACCGACAAGGCCAGCCTTCCTGCCGAAGCGATTCAGGAGATCCTGTTCCGCAACGGCGGGCACAATGCCAGCCGCCAGCGGATGGAAGCCGGCGTGTCCGAGGACGCGACCAGCTTCTAGGCTGGGTTAGCGGCGGATTTTTGCCGTTGCGCACGAGAGACGAAGAGGGCCCGGCGGCCAACGCCGGGCCCTTTTGTGCTTACTTGGCATCGGTGCGGATTTCTTGGTCCCCCCGGCAGGCGTTGAGGCGCCTGCGCCATTCTCCATCAGACAGAGCTCGGCGGTCGATGGATTATTGCTCAGATCTTGCTGTGCCGAACTTCCACTCTCGTACCCGGATTTGCGTCAACCACCGCAACGCGCGCTTCGAGCTGTCTCGACAAGGCGTCCACGATCCCGGTTCCCAGACCCGGCCTCCCGCGATTGGTATGGGCCGGCATTCCGGTTCCATTGTCGCATACGGACAACAGCCAGGCTTCCCCGTCTGCGGCAAAGGACACAATGATCCTGCCGCCATTGGTGTGCTTGGGGAACGCGTGCTTGATCGCGTTGATCACCAGCTCGGTAACGATCAGCCCCATGCTGACCGACACATCAGAATTTGCGGCCGTAGCATGGACGTTCGTCTCGAGCGTGAGCCGTTGCGGGTCGTCGATCATCGACGCCGAAATGCTTCGGCACAAATCCGCGAAATAGGTCCTTAGTTCGACCGATTTGAGCTCGGTGACGGCTAGTTGCTTTTGGAGCGTAGCGATCGACATGACGCCTGTGGGCATCGTGAAGATGCAGACGTGTTTCCTCGGACTTAACGCGCTTCGCGCTTTGCATCAGGACGCTTGCGATGATCTGCAGGCTGTTGGCGACCCGGTGCTGAACTTCCTGAAGCAGCACGTGCTTCTCACGAATGAGGGCGTCCTTC
>JAICMR010000105.1 GCA_025929155.1 Chthoniobacterales bacterium
GGGCGATCCGGCGTGAATCCCCCCCATTGGGCGCAAGCGCCGGGAGCGCTCCAGCGGACTGGTGAGGAGCAAATTGCGCCGCGATTTGCGCCTTGATCGCATCGCTCGAGGCGGCCACGGCTTTCTTTGCGCCAGCCTCGTCTTTCACTCCGGGATAGCGGAGAGCCGCCAGAAAAGGAAGGCCATCCACCGACACGATCGCCCCGGGCAAATCCGGCGCCTTTTCGGCGATCGCGACCGCGAGCATGCCGCCAAGACTGTGCCCGACGATGGCCGGCTTCCGAAGTTTCTGAACACGCACGTAAGCGATGATCTGGTCGCGCGCGTCGTGGAAAAGATGGTCGCTCTTCACCGGGGCGAGCGGCCCGAAACCCGCGATGGAGACGACATGGCATTCGTAGCGGTCCCGGAACTGTTTCACTGTCTCGTCCCAAATCGCGCCGGACGTGGCAAGACCAGGGAGGAAGAGGATGGGAGGGCCGTGACCGCTGACATCGACCCGAATGACCTTTTGCGCGTCGGCTTCCAAGTGCGAAGCAAGGGCGAAAACGAGAAGGCCGAAGAGGCAGATGAACGTTTTCGATCGATGCATTGGCGCGGCTAAAGACTCAGCCGCTCGCGCAAGTCCTGCGCGCGACGGCGGGCTACTTTGATTTCAGGATCGTTTTCGCCGAGCCGCAAGAGAAACCCACCGTCGAACCACGGTTCGACTTTGCGCACGTAACGCAGGTTGATGATGTGCTGCCGGCTGACGCGGACAAACCGCTGCGGATCGAGACGCGCCTCGAGGATCTGCAATGAGCGCGGGATGAGCGGGCGGTTTTCGGCAAAATAAACGCGCGCGTAATTTCCTTCCGATTCGAGGAGGCGGATGTCGCCCACGCGCACGAGCCAGCAGCGGTCGCCGTCTTTCAAAAAGACCTGGTCATTTTCGCCGAGCACACCTTCCGTCGCAGCGGACGCTTCGGATGTTTGTTCATTCGCCTGCAAACGAGCGAGAGCTTTGGCAAGCCGGGCGGCCTCGATCGGTTTGAGGAGGTAATCGAGTCCGCCGAAGTCGAACGCCTTGAGCGCGTATTGATCGTAGGCGGTAGTGAAGATGGTGCGCGGCGGATCCGCCAGTGCCGCAAGCAGCTCGAACCCGGTGCGCTCCGGCATTTGCACATCGAGGAAGATCAGATCGGGGCGAAGCGCGCTGATCTTTTCCTCGGCCTGAGTGGCATTGGCGGCTTCGCCGACAATTTCGATCTCGGAATGCGCGCGGAGGAGACGGCGCAGTTCGGAGCGGGCAAGGCGTTCGTCATCGATCAGAAGCGCTTTCATTCGTTAGGCCAGAGGCGAATTGGAGAATGTGACACTGGACGAACGGAAGCTTCTGTCTTCGGCGGAATGCGCTTCCGCAAATCCAGTTTCAGCGGGAAGAATGATGCGCGCTTCCACCCAGCCGCTTTTCGGTTCGTGCAGCTCGAGCTGCGCGCGTCCGTCGAAAAGCAGGCGCAAGCGGGTTCGCAGATTTGTCAGGCCGAGCCCAGTGGATTCGTTAGGCGAAATTTCGCGGAGGCGGCCGTTGTTCCGCACGGCGACAATCAAACGGCGGCCGCGCAGCGCAACGGAGAGCTTGATCACGGCCTCCCCAGCGTCGCGCGAGACGCCATATTTCACCGCGTTCTCGACCAGCGTCTGCAAGGCGAGCGGAGGGACAAGGCAAGCAAGCGCCGCCGGATCGATTGCGCGCTCGATCGTTAGGCGATCCTCAAAGCGGATCAGCTCGAGGGCGAGATATTGTTCGACCGTTTGGATTTCTTCTGCGAGCGGGACGAGCGAGCGTTCGCCCGATTGCAGGTGGTACCGCAGGATCGCCGCCAATTGTGTGATCGCTTCCTGCGCCCGCGCGGGATCTTCAATCACGAGGGCGCGCAGGCTGTTGAGAGAGTTGAAGAGGAAATGCGGGTTGAGCTGGCTCTTCAAACCACGCAGTTCCGCCTCGGCGAGCGCGGTTCGGGCCTGGTAACTCTCAATCTCCAGCCGGCGTTGGCGTTCGAAATAGGCGAAGCCGAAATAAATGCCCGACCAGAGCGTGAGGATGATGAAGTCGTTAAAAACGAAAGCGGCCGCGATCGCGACTGTCGCCTCGGTGTCGCCAATCCAACTGACGCGGTGTGGCGGTGGAAAGAACGTGAAAAAAATCCAGACGACCGCGACCAGAATGGCGGCGAGGAAAAGATTTGCACCGATGATGCGCGGGAGGAGTTTCGCGATGGGAAGGTCGATCCAGCCGCGGCGCCAGATCATCCCACGCAACATGTGCGTGAGCAGAAGACCGCAGCAGCAAAGCAGAAAATAGCCGACCACGGTGTTCCGGCTGAAGGCGGCGTAGCCTTTGCTCGTGACTACAGCAAAGAGAAAGAAAGCGCCCCAGCCGCCCACCTGGCACCACCAGTAACTGGCGGGCGGGCGGGGCGGCTGTGAGCGGGTCTTCTTCATCAGCGTTCTTAGCCTAACGCCGCCGGCGAGCACACGCGTCTCGTGTGCTGGCGATGGCGTCCAGCATCGCGAACTTCCGCACCGGTCTGGACTTTTCGGCGAGCGCGCGAAAACGGCACCCGAGGCGCGTGCGCTCCCCGGCGGCGACTCAGAGGACTGCGCCGAATCGCTGTCTCGCCTATTCCTTTCACGGAAATTAATGCGCCGCCAGTTCTTGATCGAGCGCCGCAGCGAAGCCGGCGGGGTCGTCGATCATGATGAAGTGTCTCGCGTTCTCGAAGAACTTGAAGCGGGTCTGCGGCGCGTTTTTGAACTGGTTTTTGTAGTTGGCTTCGAGCGTTTCTTTCGGCGCGTATTTCGAAATCTGCGCGAGCGCGCCCATCACCAGGACCGGGCATTTGATTTTCCCGAGCTCGGGCCGGTAATCGCGGGTGAGCAGTTCGTTCATCGCTTCCGCGACGGTGGCGCCGTCTGATTTGCTGCACATCGCATACACGCGCTCGACGTCGTCTGGCTTCGTCACCATGGAGGGAATGGAGACGTTCTTCTGGAACGCAGCCCGCTGTTCCGGTGTCTGACCCTTCATCTGCGCCTCCATCGCCGCCGCTCCCTTTTTCGCGCTCTCCAGATCCGTCACACCGGGAAGCATCACGCCAGCGAGAAATGGCAAGCCATCCACCGAGACGATGTCACCGGGAAGATCAGGCGCTTTTTCGCCAATCATGAGCGCGAGCGTGCCGCCGAGGCTGTGACCGACGATGGTGGGTTTCTCGAGTTTCTGCGTCCGAGCGTAGGCGATAATTTGGTCGCGCGCATCATCGAGCAAGTTGTTGGTCTTGACCGCGGGCATGCCGCCGAAACCGGCGATGCTGACAACGTGGCATTGGTATCGGTCCTGCAGATGCTTTACCGTGCCGTCCCAGATCGCGCCCGGCGTCGCCAGGCCCGGAATGAGGATAACGGCGCGGCCGTGCCCGGTGACCTGAACGTTGATAACTTTTGGAGTGTCAGCTGCGTGCATAGGTGCCGCGGTGAGCAGGAGCGCGGCGCTCAAAATTGGTGTCAATGTTTTCATGCCCTCAGCCAATCTCCAAACTGCACCGCTCGCGTCGAAAATGTGACGAACGGCTCCGTGCCGTGATGAAAGGCCGGGACGACGCCATTGCCGCTCCGCCTGTCTTGAAGCGCGCGAAGCTGCGCTTTGCGATTCAGCCTAACGATCGGCTCAGCCGCGCTTGCTGAAGGTTTTGATATCGTCGGCAGCTTTCTCGAGCGCCTCGAGCGTGGCCAGCGCTGCCTCCTGCTTCTTGAGCGTATCGGCGTTGGTGGCGCGCATCGCTTGCAGGAGCTGCATCATGTCTTGCAATTTCGCGGCGTCTTCCATCGGATTGGCCGCCGGAACGGGTTTGGGAGCGAGAGCGCCGGGCGCGACCGGCTGCAGCATGATCGGCGTCGGCGATTGCGCTTGGATCGAACCTAACGCGAGCGTGGAGAAAACGAGCGGGAGCAGAAGGAAACGCGGTTGGCTCATCGTTAGCGTCCTCCCCGGCTCGAATAAATTCTGGCGACTCGGATCGTCTCCGCGAGCGTGGCCAGGCGCGCGTCGATCTTCGCCTGGTTTTCCGCGAGCACGATTTGCTGCGCCTGCACTTCCTTGATCATCGCCTCGAGCTGTTTCGAATCGACAGGCGCGGGTGATTGCGCGGCGACCGTGGTGACAAAAACAGCGAGCAGGCCGAGGAGCGTAATTTTTTTCATAAGCAAATGGCGTTCGCTTTCAGAGGGAAGCAAGTCACGTTCCGCGAAGCGCGGCTCGGGCGCGGCTTGGAAACTGCTTGCGACGGAGAGAGCTGTTAGTACCCTCAAGCCCATGGCCGGACCGGGAATGTTTCAATCGCAAAATCTCTCGCTCCAGCAGGTCCTCGCGCCGCAGTTACAGCAGAGTCTGCTGATTCTGCAGGCGCCGCTCCTCGAGCTGCGCAATCTCGTGCAGCAGGAAATGGAAACTAATCCGGTCCTCGAGGAACTGGCGGAGGCGACCGAAGAAGAGCTTAAGATCTCGGAAAGCGCGCCGGCCGACGACAGCTTCAAGGAGGAGTTCGATCAACTCGCCAAGCTCGATGACGAGTGGCGCGATTACATGGCGCAATCGAACAACTTCAGCGGCCGCTCCAAGGAGGAGGAAGACAAGCGCCAGTTCTTTTTCGATTCGATCGCGACGCAGGAGACGCTCCAGCAACATCTCATTGCGCAGTTAAATCAAACCGCGCTCAATGCTGAGGATCGCAAGACCGCCGAGCTCATCATCGGGAACATCGACGATAACGGCTTTCTCCAGACGACGCCTGAGGAGATGGCAATGAACACCGGCATCGCGCAGGAAGATTTCGAGGTCATGCTCACGCTTATCCAGAGCTTCCATCCGCCGGGCGTCGGCGCGCGCGATTTGCGCGACTGTCTGTTGATCCAACTGAAACGCGAAGGCCGGCAGTCGAGCATCGAGTATCGCATCATCTCGGATCACATGGAGGATCTCGGCAAACGCCGCTTCCCCGAGATCGCCCGCCGCATCGGAATCAGCGCCGAGCAGGTTCAGAAATACGCCAATAGCATCGCGCAGCTCGACCCGCGCCCCGGCGCGATTTTCGCCGAGGCGCCGCAAAATTACGTCCTCCCCGACGTGACCGTCGAAAAGGTCCAGGACGAATATCAGGTGATCCTGAACGGCGAGCAGATTCCCCACCTCCGCATCAGCAATACCTACAAAGACATCATGTCGCAGGAAGGAAATGGCGGCGAGGTGAAGGATTACATCCGCGATAAAATCCGGAGCGGAAAGTTTCTGATCAAGTCGATCCACCAGCGCCAGCAGACGATCTCGAACATCGCGCACCAGATTGTCGACCGGCAAAGGGAGTTTCTCGATCATGGTCCGGCGCAATTGAAGCCGATGACGATGGTGCAAATCGCCGAAGCGGTCGGCGTGCACGAGACGACAGTGAGTCGCGCGATCTCCGGAAAATATATCTCCACACCGCAAGGGGTTTTCGAGATGAAATACTTCTTCACCCCCGGCTACCAGACGGCGAGCGGCGAATCGGTCAGCAACACGAGCGTGAAAGGTGCCATTCAGGAGTTGGTAAAAAGCGAATCGGGCAGCGCGCCGCTGAGCGATAAGGAGATCGTCGAGATTTTGGGCGAGCGCGGAATACCGATCGCTCGCCGGACCGTCGCGAAATATCGGACGGAGCTGAATATTCTGCCGAGCAACATGCGGCGGAAGTATTGAGAGAAGTATCCGCTAACGAGGTCGCCGGGCGATCCGCCTAACGAACACGAGCGCCAAATACCTGTGGTCCGGAAGCGCGCAGACGGTGAGGGATCAAGCAGGCATGTCGATCGCGGCGTGACGTCGAAAAACCTTGCGCCGTCCTTTCCTCCGCTCAGGTTGACAACGGTATGAACGCTTCCCTCCGCCGCCGAGTGATCGCCGAATGGCGCGGTCTGCCGTCTGATCTGCCGCGCCCCGATCGCGCGCAGAAGGTGGCGGAGCTTCTGCCGGGTGTGATGCAAAAGCTGGGATTGAAAGAGCGTCTGCAGGAAAATGAAGTTTTGGCCGCATGGAAAGAGCTCGTCGGGGAATTCATCGCCGGTCATTCCCGCCCCATCTCGTTGCGCGACGGCGTGCTCTATGTGCACGTCCTCCAACCGGCGTTGCACTACGAACTCGAGCGCGTGAGCAAGCCGCAGATTCTGCGGAAACTGAAGCAGCGCTTCGGCGGGCGCGTCATTCGCGACCTGCGTTTTCGTCTCGGCTGAAGGATGGTTCTTCAGGTTGCCTAACGAGTGAGAGCGCTGTCCGGCGGCCAGGCGGCATACGTCATCCCGAGCGGAGTGCAGTCGAGGGATGCCGCTGAGCTGCCTTGAAGCGCAACCTGCTGCCTTCAGTCTTAGAAATCCGCGGATCCTTCGGCTCCGTTTCGCTCGCTCCGCGAGCTGCGCTCCGCTCAGGATGACTTGGTTTCGCCGCCCTTTTTCTTTCGGAGATGCTTCACGAAGGCTCTCAATGTTTCCTGGCTGACGTGGTGCTCGATCCCTTCCGCATCGGACTGCGCGACCACCTGCGGCACGCCTAAGGACTTCAGAAAATTGACGACCGTTTCATGGCGCGCGCGAGATTCGTCGGAGAGTTTTCGCCCGCTCGCGGTTAGAAAAATCGAGCGATAGGGCAGGCTCGTGACGAGTCCGGCACGCTGGAGCCGTTTGATCGTGCGCGCGACGGTCACGTGAGTGACGCCGAGGCGCCGGGCGAGATCGATCACGCGTGCTTCGCCGGTCGTCTCGATGAGATCGGCAATCATTTCAACGTAATCCTGTGCAATCTCGTGCGAATGCTCTTCGCGGGTCCGCCGGGGATGATGATGAGGAAGGGCGAGGTCCCGTTTGCCGGTGGTTTCCAACGGATGGGCGGAGCGAGGCATTTGCCTCCAATCAGACCAAAGATGCGCATATTTTTCAACCGGAAAGTTAAATATGTAGCTCGTGATACAATTTCGAGCACTTGCTGCGACTTGTAGAACCTGCTATGCAAGAGATTCATGCCGTTCGTGCCAGAAGAGACCGCCGCCTCTCCCGACACCGGAGTCTGGCGCCGCAAAGTGAGCGCGTATTCGCTCCCGGAAGTCCATCGCAGCATCACCGTCCCGAGGAACGCCTCCTTCTGGCGCAAGTTCCTGGCTTTTTCCGGCCCCGGTTTCCTGGTCGCGGTCGGTTACATGGATCCGGGGAACTGGGCGACGGATCTCGCGGGCGGCGCGCAGTTTGGTTACACCCTGCTCGCCGTTGTGATGATTTCCAACTTCATGGCGATCCTCCTCCAGCATTTGTGCATCAAGCTCGGCATTGGAACCGGGCGCGATCTGGCTCAGGCTTGCCGCGACCATTATTCCACTCCCACCGTCTGGTTTCTTTGGATTCTCTGCGAAATCGCGATTGCGGCGTGCGATCTGGCCGAGATCGTTGGTTCGGCGATCGCGCTGCAACTTCTCTTTGGCATCCCACTAATCTGGGGCTGCGCCATCACCGGACTCGATGTGCTCCTGGTGCTCTTCCTGCAGAGCAAAGGTTTCCGCTACATCGAGGCCGTGGTCATCGCGCTGATCAGCGCGATCGGGGTCTGCTTCGGGATCGAACTGTTTCTCTCCAAGCCAAGTCTCTCCGGCGTGCTCCTCGGGTTCATTCCCAGCTCGCAGATCGTGACCCATCCTGGAATGCTTTACGTCGCGATCGGCATCATCGGCGCGACCGTGATGCCGCATAATCTTTATCTGCATTCGTCCATCGTGCAGACGCGAAAATTCGAGCAAACTCCCGCCGGCAAACGCGAGGCGATCAAATTCGCGACCATGGACTCGACCTTTGCGTTGATGCTCGCGCTTTTTATTAACGCCGCGATTCTCATCCTCGCGGCCGCGGTTTTTCACTGGTCCGGTCATCAGGACGTGGCGGAAATCCAGGAAGCTTACAAGCTGCTTTCGCCAATGCTCGGAGTCGGGATGGCGAGTGTTTTATTCGCCGTGGCCTTGCTCGCCTCGGGGCAAAACTCCACCCTCACCGGCACGCTCGCCGGACAGATCGTGATGGAAGGTTTTATCAGCATCCGATTGCGGCCCTGGCTCCGGCGCCTCATCACGCGGGCGATTGCGATTGTGCCCGCGATCGCGGTGATCGGGTATTATGGAGAAGGCAAGACGACCGACCTGCTGATCGCCAGTCAGGTGGTGCTGAGCATGCAGCTCGGTTTTGCGGTCTGGCCGCTCATGCGTTTCACCAATGAGAAAGCGAAGATGGGCGAATTCGCGAACCGGGCCTGGATTCGAATTCTCGGCTGGAGCATCACCGGGATCATCATCGTGCTGAATGTGAAGCTGCTGTTGGACACGTTTCTTCCCGCCTCCCTGCTCCAGCCGATTTACCGGGCGATCGGATTGCCGGTCGCTTGAATCAGCCGGGCGCGCTCCGTCGCCGCCGCTTTGGCCTAACGGGTCCGCCTCTATTGGACACCGCGCGCGATTTGGCTTAACGATGCGCAGCTTTCTCGCGCCATGTTTTTGCCCACGAAGATTTACTTCATCGTCTTCGGAATTCTCACCATCGTCGGCGGCGTGATGGGTTACGTGAAAGCCGGCAGCACGGCATCAATCATCGCCGGCTCGATCAGCGGAATTCTTCTGCTCGTGGCGGCGTTCCTCTTGCCGACCCAGGTGGTGGCGGCTCTGGTCATCGCTTTCGTCGTTTCGCTCCTGCTCGCGGCCAAGTTTTTACCGGAGTTTTTCCGGACCGGTAAGATGATGCCGGACGGCATGATGGGGCTCCTGAGCATCCTCGGGATCGTCTTTGCGATCCTCGCCTGGATGCGCGGGTAGCCACGTTGTCGCGTGCGCAAGTTTCGCCTGAGGACGCTGCGCTGGCTGGCGTTGCTTCTTTTCCTCGGGCTCCTCGGAGCGATCATCGTCCGCTGGATTTCATTGGAAAGGTTGCGGCTCACAATGCTTCGGCTCGGCCCGGAAGTAGTCGCGACTCCCACGCCAGAGACGACACCGGCAGCCACTCCCTGGCGGACGCCAATCATCGGCGGGAAACTCGATACGGCAAAGCTCTGGTCCGGGATCACGGTGCACGCGAAGATCGAGCCAGGCCCGGGCGGCGCGGCATCAGTCGAACGAATGGATCCGGAGAGTTACGTGATCGATCTGGACCTGAAAGTTCGCGTGCCCCAGCCTAACGAAACCGTCGAAGAGCTCGCCAAAGTCACACCGCAGTTGCCGAAGTTGCTGCCCGGTTTGGCCGCGACCTTTCAAACGGCCGCGGTCTCGCCGCTTTTCGCCGAGCTGTACGACATCAAGGTGCAGGAACTCCGCGAAAACCTCCTCAGGCTCGATCAGCTCCTCTCGCGACATAACTTTTATGATTGCCAGACAATCCTCCAACTCGAGGACCCGAAGACGAAGCGCAAAGCCGTCCTGTTGCAGGCCGACATGGATGTGGATGCGGACGGCTCCGATTCCGACCGGCTCCCGCTTAGCCCGGGTGGTTCGATGAATTTCAAGCCGTTCACGAGTTACCGTTGGAAGAAGAAGACCACCGTGCCGAATCCGTTTCTCGCGCCCGCGGAAGCGACCTTGCTTCGTTACGAGACCGAGTTCGCGCTCAAAGGCCTGACGATCGAGCGGAATCGCGACCTTCGGATCGGAATTGCGCGGGTGCGCGAGGAGGTTGAATCGCTCAAAGCCTTTAGTTTTCTGATCGCCTCGACTGATCCCTACATTGTGCTGCCAGGGATCATGGCTCGCGCGAAAGGCGCCGGACAGGTCGGCGATTACGCGATCGTCGCCGTGAACGACCAGCTCTATCCGGCGATCGTCGGCGATGTCGGGCCGCGCGATCGGGTCGGCGAAGCTTCACTTCGGATCGCGCAGGAAATCAACGGACGCGCGACGGCTTACAATCGGCCCGTGAGCGAATTGAAGGTGACTTATTTGATCTTCCCCGGCACGGCGGAGAAGCCGTTTGGTCCACCGGATCTGGAGAAAATCGGGACGCGGTGTGAAGAGCTGGTGAAAGAAATCGGCGGCGCCAGCGTACCGCTTCATCGATGGGAGAATCTGATTCCGACGCCGACGCCGACACCCAGCCCCACGCCGAGTCCAACCGCCACCTCGACGCCATCGGTCAGCCCGACTCCGGTGGTTTCGCCGACGTTCGCTTTTCCCACGCCGACCCCGGGTGAATCGCCCACGCCGACTTCCTCGTTAATCCCGACGACGTCGCCGCTCGTTTCTCCTTCGCCCTAACGAATTCTTGGCGATGGATCCCGAGCAACGACTGCGCGAGACAGAGCGATTCCTGCACGAGCAAATTCCGCTGACCCGCGCGATGGAGGTGCGGGTCGAGAATTTCGATGACCTTCAGCTGATTCTGACGGCGCCGCTCGGCCCGAACCACAACCATCTCGGGACGGCCTTTGGCGGCAGTCTCGCCGCGCTCCTGGTGCTTGCCGGCTACTCGTTGCTTTGGCTCGAGCTGGGCGATCGCGAGGCGCATGTCGTGATCAGTGAGAGTAGGATGAAATTTCGCCGGCCCGTTCGCGGAACCATTCGCGCCGTCTGTCTCCGGCCGGAACCAGACGTGCTCGCAGCGTTCCAGGCTTCCTTTGCGACGCGGGGCAAAGCCCGGATCAATCTAAGAGTCGTGATCGAGCACGAAGGCGAGATCGCAGTCGAGTTCGAGGGCACTTATGTCGCCCGTCGCTCAAGCCACTTTGCTCCTGCACTTTAGCTTAAACGTTTCGCTCTTCGAACCCAGTTCAGGTGCAAGTGGAAGTGAAAGTGGAGGATGAAGTCGCGCTCCGCGCGACTACCCCGCATGGATTCGAACCATGAATAACGCCTCCAAAGGGCGCTGTGTTACCGTTACACCACGGGGTAATCCGCATCGCGGATTTCAGCTCCTGACTGCTGATTTAAGTTCACAGCGCCCCGGCCGCAATCGCGAATCGCGCAGAGTCTGCCGGCCCATTCGCAAATCCGCGCTTCTGGCGTATGTTTTGGGTCCCAATATGCAGCAGCTGACGATAGAAAATTTACACGTCTCGATTGGCGAACAAGAGATTATCCGCGGACTTACGCTCTCGGTTCCCCGGGGCGAAGTCCACGCCATCATGGGGCCGAATGGCTCCGGAAAAAGCACCCTGGCCAAGGTCCTCGCGGGGCATCCGGATTACACCGTGACCGCGGGCACCGTGACGATGGACGGCCTGAATATTCTCGAACTCGCGCCCGACGAGCGTGCTCGCCAAGGCATCTTTCTCGCGTTCCAGTATCCGAGCGAAATTCCAGGAGTTTCGATCGCGAACTTCCTCCGCGCCGCCGTGCAGGCACGTTTGCCGGAAGGGGAGGAACTCGAAGCGACCGATTATTACGCGGAGCTCTACAAAAAGATGGACCTGCTAGAGATGGATCGCTCGTTCACTTCCCGTTCGGTCAACGAAGGGTTTTCCGGCGGCGAAAAAAAGCGCAACGAAATCCTGCAATTGGCGATGCTCAATCCGAAGTACGCGGTGCTCGACGAAACCGACAGCGGGCTCGACATCGACGCGCTCAAGATCGTCTCCAACGGTGTGAATTCACTGCGCGGACCAAATCTCGGTGTGCTTTTGATCACACATTATCAGCGACTTTTGAACTACATCGTGCCGGATCAGGTGCACGTGATGGTGAAGGGCCGGATCGAGCTGAGCGGCGGCAAAGAACTGGCGCTGCAATTGGAGGAAAAGGGCTACGACTGGGTCAAGGAGGACGCGAGCGAACCGGCGCTTGCCTAACGACAAAACCTTCTCCTGCTCTCGAAGGAGGGAGCAGGATTAGGAGGAAGAGGAACAATCATGGTGAAGGAAAACACAACTCTCGATATCGAACGGAACATCGGCAATTTTGCCTATCCGGAAACGCATACGCTCAGCGCCGGCATTGGCCTGACCGAGAAAACAATCAACTACATCTCGGACGTGAAGCAGGACCCGGATTGGGTTCGCGAATTCCGCCTCAAAGCGCTCAAGATCTTCCAAAGCAAACCGATGCCAACGCATTGGGCGAGCAAGGACCTGGAGGCGATCGTGTTCGACAACATTCGCTACTACCTGAGTGGCGGAGTGAAGGCGAAACGCAGTTGGGAAGAAGTCCCCGATGATGTGAAGCGGACGTTCGAGCGGCTCGGGATTCCGGAGCAGGAACGGAAGTTCCTCGCCGGCGTGGAAGCGCAATTCGACAGCGAAGCGGTTTACTCGAACATCAAAAAAGCCGTCGGCGAACAGGGTGTGATCTTCGTCGGCAGCGCGGAAGCTTTGAAGGAATATCCGGACATTTTCCGGAAGTGGTTTGGCAAAGTCATCCCCA
>JAICMR010000235.1 GCA_025929155.1 Chthoniobacterales bacterium
CTCGGCTTTCGCAAGCCAAGCGGTGGCAGCCAGCGATGGGGCGCGCATTCGGACAAGTTTTTTACGCCTCCTAAACGCAGCTCCAGGCCCGGGCGCAAACAAATCGCAAACACGCCCGACACCCAAATTTAGTCACCTTTGCCACCAAAAAGTGGATACATATTTGCTTTCATTTGCGCTCGAGGAGCAAAACCCTGAGGTATTTTCCTTAGACGCAAGTGTGCGCATTGACAAGGGCTTGAATAGCATCGTAGTGCCAAAGCGATGAATTATACCCAGCTCTTCAAAATGCTGCGGGAGGCGAAAGGGCTGACGCACGATGGTCTGGCTCGGCTGGTCGGCTGCCACCGCAACACTGTGATCAATGTCGAGAGTGGCCGCCCGGTGAAATTTCGGACCATCGCGGAGCTGATGGAGAAGATCGGCTTCGACGCCGACTCCGCCGAAATGAAAAGCATCGCCCTCCTGGGGTTAGAATCGATCAGCGGCGTGAATTTCACGCTCGATCGCAGCACGGCCGAGGCGCGCAAGAAGATCGCAAAATTTCGCGCGACCGAAAAAGAAGCGGCGCAAATTCTCGCGGACGCGGTCATCGCCGAGCATCTCAGCGTCGATCAGATTCGCGCGCTCATCTTCGCCGCCGGACATCCGGAAGTGATCCGGATCGTTGAGGGCATTCGCGACCTGATGAAGGTGCCGTCGTCGATTCCGGAGCAAGAAGATGTTCCCGCCATGAACGGCACGTCGGAGGAGTCGATCCCGGATTCGTCTGGCTCGACTCCGCCAGTGGAGACGACGACAACAACGTCAAACTGATGACGGTTTCACCCGGCTCAATTGAGCTGGGTTCGCAGGGCGGAGGGATTTGAGACAGGCGCCTGACACGTGTAGTGCTCGCAAACATACGCGAGTGCCGCACCCGCGGGCTTCATCGCGGCGAGCCAAGGCGCTCGCTCCTGTATCCAGGCGGCGGATGCGTCGGCATCGGTCTTGGTCAGCGTGATAATGGTGCGGCGCGGAGTGAACCCGCGCTGAGTCTCGCTCCAGAGCGCTCGAAATTCCTGCGTCGTCGGGTCGCCCGCGACCACGATTTGCGGCCGATCCGTCAGCGCGTATTCGAGCGCGCAGAGCGCCTGCGGCAAGGCATGCGGCACGCGCGCCCAAGTGCTGCGCAATGCTTCCAGCGTACGGCGCGCTTTCGCTTTTCGCACCTCTGGCTCGCGCGAAAACGGCAAAAGCCGCCACAGGTTCATTGCCGCGATCGATCCGGCTGCGGGCTCCGCGCCGTCGTAATCATCTTTCAGGCGCAGCACGATGCTGGCGTCTCCGCTTGGCGATTGAAAATAGCCTCCGCCCTGCTCGTCCCAAAACCGTGCGTCCAACTCGTCCTGCAGCCGATCGGCCCAGCGCAGCCACTCCAGTTCAAAACTGGCCTCGTACAAGTCGATCAGGCCTTGGATCAGACAAGCGTAATCTTCCGCAAACGCTTCGACGCCTCCGCGCGACCCGCGGAAACTTCGGTACAAGACTCCGCGGGCTTCTTCGAAAAGATTTAACCGCAGGAAATGAGCCGCGCGCTTTCCGGCCGAGAGGTACGCCAGCGCCGACGCTTCGTCTTCCGCGCTCCCCTGCTCGATCGCACGCTGCCGCAGCACCTGGGCTGCCTGCGCGAAGGCCGAA
>JAICMR010000206.1 GCA_025929155.1 Chthoniobacterales bacterium
AGGCGTCAGCACCTTTGTTGTCCTCGCCGCAACCGTCGGCGGATTCCGCTTGGGCCTACTGGGAAAATCAGGTTTAGAGCGTGAATCCTGGCAAGCTCGCTGACTGGGCAATAGGCCGCGGGAAGAGCGGGCGCAGACCACGGAAGCGATGGCGGAACAAATCATCGCGGGGGAATTCCAGCGCCGTCGCACGTGGACAGCAGTAATTTCCGCGCCGACCTCAATCTGGACGGACTGGTTAACGTGACGGACCGGCAGATCGTCCGGACCCATCGCCATCAGTCATTGCCGTAACACGCCTCCTGCGAGTATCTTCGGAGACGACCGCGCGCCTGCTCACCTCGCGGCGATGAAGCAAGGATCAAGAAGTCGACGATTGTGGAATCGGAGACGTTAGGCGAAGCGCCCGGCCAGGCAGGCGACGCGGAATTGCAGGGCGCCGTTAACCAGCATGTTTTCACGGAGCCGGTCCGGTGGCGGAGAGCGAATGTCCTCCTGCTAAGGCGGCACGAATACTATCGAAAGATGATGCCGACGGTGATCGACAAGATGAAGTTCGACTCGATCCACGACCTCGCGCGGGCCTACGAAATCACGGCCACCTTCTCAGCCGATGGCAAGGCCCGCGTTGTCTGGAAGCTGAAGAAAGACT
Source organism: Chthoniobacterales bacterium (assembly GCA_025929155.1). GTDB lineage: Bacteria > Verrucomicrobiota > Verrucomicrobiia > Chthoniobacterales > UBA10450 > Palsa-1392. The sequence continues at coordinate 653 of JAICMR010000206.1, forward strand.
GAGCCGCGGAGCACGCCTTGCAACGCGTAGAAAATGCCCATGCCTCCAGGACGCTGCTCGACGGTGTAAATAGTTATCTCTGGCACCCGGGCCTTCGCACTAGTTGTCTTCAGATACAAGTGCACGCTGACGCTGGCGCCACGCGATCAACCCTACGCTACCCAGCGCGAGTAACCCCAATGAACCACGATCGCTAACGGTCGCCATCTCACCCAGGCTGCGTCTCTGGCCGGTTTGAATGCTTTCACCAGGATCAGCCCAGGCATAGTCAAGGAGGATAAAGCGGTAACCCGGTGCGCCGTCGGTCTTGACCCTTGCCCAGCCAAATTGGCTACCCTTACCGCTATCGAAGGTAAAGCCTATGTATCCTTGTCCTGGATCGCGGAATTTGCCGTTCGGTCGCTGTGTGTAACCGATGGTGCCGCCAAAGCAACGTAACTGCGATCCCGATCCCGTACTCGTATATCGGCAATAGGCGCCAAAGGGTAGGCCCGACAGGTTTTTCTGTGGAGCGAGTTTCGAGACATAGAATCCGCCGTACTGGATAAATCTACCAACAATGCCGCCGATGCTCCCGCCAGCCCGCTTGTCCGGCCCTAAAAGTTCAATTCGCGCCGCCCCTTCGGTTCCCACTTTGAAATGCTCAAAGAAAAGGCTGGCACCGCTAGTTAAGGGGAAGTAAGCGGAGCTAACCTGATTAGTCCCAGGAAATGGAAAGCGGACCATTCCCGAGTAGTGGATTTCGGCTTCGGCCGCACCGACACCCGTGAAGGTCGAGGCAGTCGCCGCCGTCGCATAGGCAAGCCATCTGGAATGAGAGAGGTTGGGCGATTTGTTCTGGCGGTTCTTTTTCATGAATGCACGCTACCGAAGGATCGACGAGAGAGTCAATTCCATTCAAACTGTGAGCGCGAATTGCTTGAGCCGTGCAGCAAGGGTTGAACTGTCAGGGGTGGGATTGGGGTGGGATTGGGGTCAGTTTCGAGTATCACTAATCACAGGTCGCTTTCTCGATGGCACAGCAAGCGGGACGTATCGGGGTCAGTGCGCCAGCTCCTAGCCCCTACGTCTTTCCTGTTTTTCCTTATTTCCTGATTCATTGTTGGCCAAGCTTCCAGCTCCTGACCTATTCGAACAGAACAGTTGATTAATCAGGAATACAGGAAAAAAGGGGCGATTCGGCCGTAGCGGCTCGCGGAGCGGACGGCGGGGCTCTCCAACCATGGCATTCCGTGGCATTCCCGTGGCATTCCCGGGTCAGTTCCAAGTATCACCAATCAAACGTCGCTTTGTCGATGGTAAAGCAAGTAGGAGACATAGGTCGGCGCACCCATCTTCAGCAGATCGGCAATTCGCGGGAGAGTCAGGGTCGTTTTCTTGGCGCAGTCGGCGCGCAATTCGGACCTTAACAATATCGCCCTTCTTCCGATGCGGCAGCTCCGCGGGCGCGCAATTCGCCTTTTCCAGTTCTTCTCGCAAGATCCGCCGGGCGACTTCTTCTTCGGTTTCTTCGTGGACTCGTCGGCCGTGCCCGCGTTCCCCTGGCGCATGCTTCGGCGAGCGCCAGTGCGGGGGTCAGCTCTTGAACCTTGCAAGAAAGTGCTCGACCGGCGGCGTCTAGTTTAATGTTGTCGGGTCGTGGCCCGGAAAGCGCGAGTCGAGGTTGCCGGCGCGCTCTATCACCTCCTGGATCGAGGGGATCGGCGCGAGGAAATCTTTCGCGACGACCATGATCGAAATCGTTTCCTGGATACCCTCGGCCAGGTCTGCGCGCGAACCGGCTGGCGCGTGCATGCCTATGTCGCGCAAAGGCTGCATTTAGATCACGAGAGCGCAGTGAGCCGATGCCTGCATCGCGCCAAAAGGGGATGAGGTGCTGGATGCCGTTCTTGCCAAAAGATTCGACTGAGGCGGTCTCGCTGCAAGCTTCAAGAGCTGACCCCGATTTCGTCCCGGATTAGCTCGCGCCGAAATTGGCGATACTTAAGACTGACCCGTTATGCGCCTCTTTAGAGCCGAAACGGCTCCGGGTTCTTATCGCGCAAACGCTGCTCGGGCGAATCGTGCTCGCGCATGTAACGTCGCCAATCCGCATCCATCTCGCGCATGAATGCGATCCAGCTCGGCGGCTGGCGGAGATGGCTCGGCCACAGGGCGTCGGTTGCTTCCCGCAATTGCAAATCCCATGCGCTGCTTTCTCTCCTGTCGCTCACCTTCGCAGTACCTAATCGAGAGAAAACCGTTCCATCTCCTCTTCGCTGTCAGGATCGGTTCGTCCAGTCTTCAACATCGCCGGAAGCAACGCCAGGGCGTGGCGCAGGCCGAGCCGAAACGCATCGAGATCGCTCAACCCGTCATCGGCCGGGAGCGAGTCAAAGGTGGGGAGATCGAAAAGTGAGGCGCTCTCCCGCACCCGATCATTCTCCGAACTCGGACTGGATGAGTCGTCATATTTCGTCGGTGGCATAGATCCAGGATCGCGCTCAACGCCGGGCTGG
>JAICMR010000102.1 GCA_025929155.1 Chthoniobacterales bacterium
TCGTGATTCCGCAGAAGGATCTTTGCTGTGGCCGGCCGCTCTACGATTACGGAATGCTCGAGACGGCGCGCCGCTGGCTCCGGCAAATCCTGGACTCGTTAGGCGACGAAATCGCCGCCGGAACGCCCGTGATTGGCCTCGAGCCGAGCTGCACGGCCGTCTTCCGAGACGAGCTGTGCGCCTTTTTCCCGGAAGACAAACAGGCGCGTCGCCTGCAACAGCAGACGTTCACGCTCCCGGAATTTCTCGAGAAGCACGCGGCGGGATACCGGGTTCCAAAGTTGCACCGCAAAGCGCTCGTGCACGGCCATTGCCATCACAAAGCCGTCATGAAACTCGATTGCGAAAAGAAGCTGCTTGCAGAGATGGGACTCGATTGTGATCTGCCTGACTCCGGCTGCTGCGGGATGGCCGGCGCGTTCGGGTTCGAGAAAGAGCACTACGACGTCTCGATCGCCTGTGGCGAACGCGTCCTGCTTCCGGAAGTGCGGCGCGCGGCGAAGAACACGCTGATCGTGGCGGATGGTTTCAGTTGCCGTGAGCAGATTTCACAAACAACCGATCGTCACGCGCTGCATGTGGCCCAGGTATTAAAGATGGCGCTGAAAGAGGGACCACGGGGCGCGACCGGCAACTATCCCGAAAAGAATTATCTCACGCCTGCGCCGCGCCAGCTTTCAGGCCTCGCGACTGTCATGGCGCTCGCGGGCGGCGCGCTCCTGGCGGTGCTCGCAATTCGCTCGCTCAGAAAATTTCGCTGACGCTTTGCGTCCGGCAAGTTGCCGGGTTCGGCGAATTCTTTAGCGTAGCAACCCCCAAACTATGGCAGGAGTTAAAACTTCGGAATCTTTACTCGGTGATTTCCGCACCGATCGCCGCATGCTTTTGCTGGTCGCGCTCGCGATCCCGGTGGGAATAATCAGCGCGCTGGTGGCAAAAGCGTTGCTCTGGCTGATCGCTGAGATCACGAACCTCGTTTTCTTCCAGCACTTCTCGCCCGTGCTCGGTTCGCTGCAGGGAAATCATCTCGGCGCCTGGGTCATTCTCGCGCCGGTCGCCGGTGCGCTGATCATCGGCTTGATGGCGCGTTACGGCTCCGAAAAAATTCGCGGCCATGGCATTCCAGAAGCGCTCGAGGCGATCCTTCTTGGCGGCAGTTTGATCCAGCCCAAGGTTGCGTTGCTCAAGCCGATCTCTTCCGCGATTTCGATCGGCACCGGCGGGCCGTTCGGGGCGGAAGGACCGATCATCATGACGGGCGGCGCGTTCGGTTCCATCCTCGCGCAGTTGTTTCACCTCAGTTCCGCGGAGCGCAAAACCCTGCTCGTCGCGGGCGCGGCTGGCGGCATGTCGGCGGTATTCGCTTCGCCGATCGCGGCCACGATGCTCGGGGTCGAGCTGCTGCTTTTCGAATGGCGCCCGCGCAGTTTCATCCCGGTCACTGTGGCCTCAGTGGTCGCCTGGCTCCTGCGCCTTCCGCTCATCGGCCACGGCCCGATCTTTCCGATCACGCCGCACGGTCCGATCAGCATCAATGAGATCCTGGTCGCGTGCGTAATTGGAATCGTGGTCGGCTTTGGCTCCGGAGCGCTGACCTGGCTGGTTTATCTTTTCGAGGACGCTTTCTTAAAGATCCCGGTTCATTGGATGTGGTGGCCGGCGATCGGCGCGGTCTTCGTCGGCATCGGCGGCTGGATCGATCCGCGCGTCCTCGGTGTCGGCTATGAATTGATCCACGGCATGCTGCGGGGCGAAATCCTCGGCGCGGCGTTACTCGGTTTGATGATCGGCAAGGCTCTCGTCTGGTCGATCGCGCTCGGCTCCGGCACTTCCGGCGGCGTGCTCGCGCCTTTGCTCATCATCGGCGGCGCACTTGGCGCAGGGATCGGGCAGGTGACGCCGGTGGGCGATGTGGGCCTTTGGGCGATGGTTGGGATGGCGGCAATCATGGGAGGCACCATGCGCTCCCCGCTGACGGGCATGTTTTTTCTTCTCGAATTGACGCACGACATCAACGTGCTGCCCGCGTTGCTCTGCGGATCGGTCGCCGGTCTGGCCGTGACGGTTCTGCTCATGAAGCGGTCGATTCTTACAGAAAAATTGGCGCGGCGCGGCCAGCACATTGCGCGAGAATACAGCGTGGACGTGCTCGAGATGCTCCGAGTGCGCGACGTCATGGAACAGGACGTGCCGCTCATTCCCGGAAACACGCCGTTGCCCAAATATGCCGCCCGGATCGCGAGCGGCGATCCGCTGGTTTGCACGCATCAAGGCACCTTGCTGGCAGACGAAAAGGGCGATCTGGCCGGCATCATCACGCGCGGTGATGTCGTGCGCGCGTTCGATCGTTCGCATGACCAAACGATGACCGTTCTGGACGCTGGCTCGAAGAATTTGCGGATCGCCTTTCCAGACGAGAATCTGCGCGACGTCGTTGCGCGCATGCTCAGGCATGACATCGGCCGTTTGCCAGTCGTAGATCGGATCAATGAGAAAAAGGTCGTCGGCTATCTTGGTCGCTCCGGCATTCTCGCCGCACGCGAGCGTTATCATCGGGAGGAGGAACTGCGCGAGCGCGGTTTCCGGTATAACGAAGAACCGGTGGTGCAAAAAATCTAAAGCGCGATTACCGGCCCAGAATGCTGCGAGTCGGACACCATTCGGATTGACATAAGGCGAGGCTCGTTTATCGGTCTGGCCGCCGATGACACTGCCACGTACCCGTTTTCTGCGCATTCTGGCAGCGCTCGCGCTTCTGCTGTTCGCCGGTGACATCTCGGCCGATTCCCTGACCGATATGATGGGCGCCCATTGCGCGCCCCACTCGGAATCCGTCCCCGATCATGGCGACAAGTCTCCCTGTTCCCACTGCTCCTGCGCGACCCATAGCGGGGCGGTCGTGATCGCGGATTTCGCGTTGCGCTTCGGAGCGGAGATCGCTCCGGCGGCTCGTTTGCGCGGTGAGGAATCATCCAATCCCACCCGGCTGGCGAGCTCGATCGAGCACCCGCCTCAACTCGCCTGATCACCTGAGCAGAGGCGCGGTCTGCCCGCGTCTCGTCACCGCTCAGGCTTTTCGTTAGGCATGCCCGGCGCCGTTGCGCTGTGCCCTGATTTCGTCTCGCTCGCGTCCCCTATTTTTCACTAATGGCTTTCCATCTCCACATTCCAAAACTCACCAGCGTTGCGCTGCTTTGCACTGCTGTATTCGTTAGGGCGGAAACGCTCGAGCAGGTTACGGCCGAGGCGCTCCGGAACAATCCGGAGCTCCGGGTTCTCGAGCAGGCCGTGGCCGCCGCCAAAGGCGGAGTAACTACCGCTCGATCCTATCCGAACCCTGAACTCACTTTCGCGCCGGGCCTGAAGCGCGTGCACGAATCGGGCGGTTCCAAGTCGGAATTTCATGGCGTTTTCGAGCTCAGTCAGCTCTTCAAATTCCCGGGAAAGCGCGCCCTCGAAATTGCGATCGCGCGCCGCGACGTCCGCGCACAGGAGATCGCGCGGGATGCTCTGCGTTTCCAGCTCGCGACGCAAGTGCGTCGCACATTTTACGAGGCGCTTGCCGCACAAAAGATGCTCGCAGTGCGGGACGAAGAGGCCGCCTCGGCCCAGGCTTTCGCCGCGTCAGCGCAGAAGCGGGTCGAGAGCGGATTCGCGGGAGATTTCGAGACGATTAAAGGTCAGGCGGACCTGATCGAGGCGCGGAAAGCAAAACAGGAAGCGGAAGGCCGCCTCGCGAGCGCGCGCGTCACGTTGAATACTTTGCTTGGCCGCTTGCCGGCTGCGCCGCTGCTGATTTCCGGTGCGCTGGAGAATCTCGCACCGCTTGGAAGCTTGCGTGATTTCACCGCGCTCGCGCTAGCGCGAAATCCAGCGCTCCTGGCGCAAAATACGGAAGCGGAAAAGTCGGGCCTAAACCTGCGGCTCAGCCGCTTCGGTAATCGGCCGGACTTCGCTGTTGGCCCGTCGGTTGAATACAGCGAAACCGAACAGATTTTCGGGTTGAGCGCCACCATCGCGCTGCCGTTCTGGGATCGGAAAAAAGGAGAGATCGAGACGACGTCGGCCGAGCAGCGGAAAGCCTTGGCCGAGCTCGAGAAGCTGCGCCTCGAGATCTCCAGCGAAGTCACCAAGGCTGCGCTAAACCTGCAACTCGCGCAGGAGCAGCTCGCGCTTTATTCGCCGGAATTTCTCGACCGGCTCAAATCCTTCATTCGCCGGGCCGAACAAAGCTACGCGCAGAACGCGACCACACTCATCATCTACCTCGACGCGAAGCGAACCTACTTCGATACCCTGACAGACTATTACGAAACGTTGGGCCACGTCGCTCAAAGCCGAGCCGAACTGGAATCGGCGATCGGCGTTCCGCTGGAACTCAAACCCTGAACATTCGTTACCATGCAAATACACAGATTCATCCTTACGTCCGGCGCGGCGCTGGCCATTCTGGCGTTCCCAGCCTGCGGGAAAAAAGCCGCACCCGCCGCGGAAGCGGAAACGGCCGCACCAGCCAGAGAGCAGGACGAGAACATCGTCACACTGACGGCGAAGAACCTGGAGCACATCGACCTGACGATCGAACCCGCTTCACTCGGGGAGATCGAGAAAACGATGAAGGCCGCCGGCACGCTCAGCCCCAACTTGAACAAGACGGCAAAGGTCGTCCCGACCTTGGAAGGGCGACTCACCCAGATGTCGGTGGACTTGAACGATAACGTAAAAGCCGGAGACGTCCTTGCTTTGGTGCAGACTCCGGAATTGTTAGGCAAACCGCTCGAACTGAAAGCTCCGATCGACGGCGTAATCATCGAACGCAAAGCCACGGTGGGTGAGTTAGTCGGCCGTGATACCGTTATCTACACCATCAGCGATCCATCGGATCTGTGGGTGATCGCCGAGATCAAGGAACGCGACATCGGCGCCGTCCACGTGGGACAGGACGCGACTTTCAACGTGCTCGCCTACCCCGATGAGATATTCAAAGGCAAGCTGGTGCGAATCGCTGACGTCGTCGAACCCGACTCGCGAACCCTGGAGGCGCGGATCCAGACCAACAATACTGACCGCCGCCTTAAACCAGGCATGTTCGCCGACGTGTCGATTACGACTACGGTTCTGGCGAACGCGCTGGTTATTCCCGGTGACTCGATCGAGACAGACGGTATCCACCAAATCGTCTTTGTCTCGTTAGGCAACAACCAATTCGAAAAGCGCGTAGTCCAGCCTGGCCTGGAGGCGCAGGGCCGTGTGCAAATTCTCAGCGGCATCCAGGCCGGCGAGAAGGTTGTGACTCACGGCGGATTCGTCCTGAAAAGCGAGCAGCTCAAAGGCGAGCTCGGCGAGGAGTAAGTCGATGATCAACGCGATCCTTGAGTTCTCTGTCCGCCAAAGGATGCTCGTCCTCACCGGCGTCGCGTTCCTGATTGGCTTTGGCTTGTTTGCGCTCAAACGGATTCCGATCGACGCCTTCCCCGATGTCACCAACGTGCAGGTGCAGGTTCTTGCAACCGCCGGCGGAATGTCGCCGCCGGAAGTAGAAAAACTCATCACCTGGCCGATCGAGATACAGATGGGCGGTTTGCCCCGCCTGGAAGAGATCCGCTCAGTTTCCAAGATAGGTCTGAGTGTTATTACAATCGCCTTCGAAGATGGTGTAAACGACTACTTTGCGCGGCAATTGGTTTCGGAAAGACTCCAGGATGTGCGCGGCAACCTTCCGACGGGTGTGGAAGTCTCGCTCGGCCCGATCACAACCGGTCTCGGCGAGGTATTCCAATACACCCTGGAGAGTAGGGATGGAAACAAGCACGACGCGACGGAGCTGCGGACGATTCAGGACTACATCGTGCGCCCTCTCCTGCGAAGCACTCCAGGAGTGGCTGATGTGAATTCCTTCGGTGGCCTAACGAAACAATATCAAGTCATCATCCAGCCGGAACGACTCCTCTCTTACGGCCTTACTCTCGCCCAAGTCTTCGAAGCGCTGGAAAAAAATAACAGCAACGCCAGCGGTAACTTCATTGAGCACCATTCCGAGCAATACGTCGTGCGCGGGCTCGGGCTCGTCCAGAACCTCGACGACATTCGAAACATCGTTGTTGGCGCGAAAAACCACGCGCCAATTTACATCAGCGATGTCGCCGAGGTGAAGATCGGCGCGGAACTCCGCCAGGGCGCAGTCACGATGAATGGCCGGGGCGAGGCGGTCGCCGGCATCGTCATGATGTTGAAAGGTGGTAGCGGCCGCGATGTAGTCAAGGCTGTCAAAGCCAGGCTCCCCGAGATTCAGAAAGCGCTTCCCGATGGAGTGACACTGAATCCGTTCTACGACCGCACCGACTTGGTCAAACACGCAGTCGGAACGGTAACCAAGGCGCTGGGCGAAGGCGCAATTTTCGTCCTTCTCATTCTTATCATCCTCCTGGCCGACGTGCGGAGCGCACTCATCGTCACGCTGGTCCTGCCATTGGCGGTGCTTTTCGCCTTTATCATGATGCAATGGCATGGACTGAGCGCCAACCTAATGTCGTTAGGTGGATTGGCGATTGGGATCGGGATGATGGTCGATGGCGCAGTCGTGATGGTGGAAAATATTCACCGCCATCTCAGCGAGGAACCTCCTGAGACCTTCCCCGAGCGCGGCGGCAAAACAGAGGTCGTTCTCCAGGCCGCGAAGGAAGTCGGCCGGCCGATCGTTTTCGGAATCTTCATTATAATCCTCGTCTTTCTCCCGCTCTTCACCCTGCGAGGATTCGAAGGAAAAATGTTCACGCCCCTGGCCTTTACGATTTCTTTCGCGCTCCTCGGCGCGCTCATTCTCTCGCTGACCTTTGTGCCGATGCTTTGCACCTTTCTCCTCCGGCAAGTGTCGCAAGCGACGGAGCCGTTTTATATCCGTTGGCTCAAGCAGTCCTATGCAACCACGCTTCAGCCATGCATCTGGCATCCCTGGCGCATTGCGCTCGCCGCGTTCATCGCACTCGGCGGCTCGCTCGCGCTCGTCCCGTGGATCGGCACTGAGTTTTTGCCGCCGCTCGATGAAGGTTCCATTGCGGTGCAAACCTTCCGTCTTCCAAGCATTTCCCTCTCTGAATCGCTGAACCTGCAAACGAAAGCGGAGAAGATTCTGAAGCAATTTCCGGAAGTGATCGACGTCATTTCCAAAACCGGCCGGGCCGACATCGCTTCTGATCCGATGGGGGTCGAGGTCAGCGATGTCATCGTCACACTCAAACCTCACCGGGAGTGGACGACGACGGATTCCAAGGAAGAATTGGTGGAGAAAATGCGAGAGAAGCTCGCGGAGTTACCCGGTGTTGCGTCGAGTTTTTCCCAACCCATTGCGCTCCGCGTGGATGAACTGGTGAGCGGGGTCAGATCCGCCATCGGGATCAAGATTTTCGGCGAAGACCTGGACGTCTTGAAAGAGAAAGCCGACGAAGTTGCGCGCCTCCTTTCAACGATCCCAGGAGCGGCGGATATCAACGCAGAGAAAATCAGCGGACTTGCCTATTTGCAGATCGAGGTCGATCGCCCTCGGATCGCTCGTCTCGGAATCAACGTTGCGGACGTTCAAGATGTGATCGAGACCGCGATCGGCGGTAAGGAAGCGAGCAAAGTCTATGAAGGGTTGAAGGTCTTCGGGCTGGCAATTCGCTTCCCTAAAGACGCGCGCGACAACGTCGAGTCGATCAGGGAGATCCTTATTCCTTCACCTACAGGCGCCCAAATTCCGCTGGGGCAACTGGCGCGGGTTTACGTCGCGGAAGGTCCGGCGCAAATCAGCCGCGAGCGGGCGCAGCGTCGGATCGTGGTGGAATGCAACGTGACCGGACGCGACCTCGGGAGTTTCGTAAGGGACGCGCGCGAAAAGATGGACGCGCAGGTGCAGTTGCCGCCCGGCTATCTCATGACCTGGGGCGGGCAATTTGAAAACCAGGAGCGCGCAAACCAGCGTTTCGCTCTTGTCGTGCCGTTGACGATTGCGGGAATTTTCCTTCTTCTCTTCGCTTCTTTCCGTTCCGCCCGGCAAGCCCTGCTCATCATTCTCAATATCCCCTTCGCGATGATTGGCGGCCTGATCGCGATTGTCATCGGCGGCTTTAACCTGAGTGTGAGTGCGAGTGTAGGCTTCATCGCACTCTTCGGCGTCGCAGTGCTGAACGGCATTGTGATGGTGAGTTACTTTAACGAGTTACGGCAGGAAGGAATGGCGGTTGATCGCGCCGTCTTGCGTGGAGCCGTTCTGCGCCTGCGCCCGGTACTCATCACCGCCAGCGTCGCCGCGCTCGGTCTCCTCCCGATGCTATTCGCCACGGGTCCGGGAAGCGAAATTCAAAAGCCGCTCGCGGCGGTCGTGATTGGCGGCCTCGTAACGTCAACCCTGCTCACACTCTACCTTTTGCCGACACTCTACAACGTGTTCGAAAAAGGAACGGTGGCCGGGGCGTCCTCCCTGCCGAATTCACCGCCGGCTGGAAAGCTAGTTCAGCTCTAGGAAACAACTTTCGTCGGGGAGCCGCCCGATCGTCGTGGGCAGGGTGTACGCCCCGCCCGCCGACAAAGGGATCCTGCGTTTTGCGAACTTTCTTCTCCTGTTGGACCTCGCTAAAGTTTGTTTCGGCGAGAGGCTGAAACCAGCGGGCGCGACGCCACACCTACGCGGAAGTCGTCGATTGCTCGCCTAACTCCGCAGTGGTTCCTCAACGCCGAAGCCGCTACTTCGCACCTGAGGTCACTCGTAATACTGGCTTTTTCCTCGACTCCAGAAAGGCCGTGATCTTGCTTAGCTCGTCCGGTTTCAACGATTTGCCGTAGGCCGGCATGTTCACCCCGCCGTTCACGATCCGAATCACGATATCGTCGTGAGTTAAGCGATCGCCAACATAAGTCAGATCAGGACCGCGCCGGCCGCCGTGCCCTTGAACCAGGTGACAGTTAAGACATGACTTTTCCTCGAACAACCGCGCCCCTTCAAAGACGGGGCCACTGGTCACGCCGATAATCGCTGGAGTCAGCGGCTCCGGATCAAAGTTAGGCGACCAGGCGGATCGAGCGCCCGCGATCCAGAGTGAGCCGATCATGATGACACTAAGGAGGACAACGGCGATCGCCCACGGCCGACGCGAAGCCGAGCGTTCGCCGCGGTTATTAAGCATCGGAACGATGAGGAGCAGAATACCGATCACCGCAGGGCCCAGGATCATGACGTAGCCTTCTAACTTCGGCGGCATCAAGGCGAGAACGGCGAAGTACCAGAGAAGATACCAGTCAGGCCGCGGATCGGCTTGCAGAATACTCGGGTCAGGCGGCTTCCCCAGCACCGGCGGACCGAAATAGGCAGCGCAAAATGCGATGGCTATAATTAAAATCGTTCCGACGACAAAATCGCGCCATGCTCCATCAGGCCAGAAAGGGACCCCGCTCTTTTCCAGTTCTTTGTGATAGTCCCCGCGATAAGTCGCCGGATGCACCGGCTTTCCTGCAACCGGCGGCTCGGAAATCCCATGATGTAAAACCAGCCAGAGATGGAGCGCGATAAAGATAAAGAGCAGCGCAGGCACCATGAAGACATGGATGGCGTAGAAGCGACTCAGAGTCGCGCCGCCAATCGTTGCGCCGCCCAGAATAAATTGCGCCAGCCAGTTACCAACCAACGGCACACGCCCAGCCTGCTCCGCCGCGATCACAACTGACCAGGTGGCGGTTTGGTCCCAGCGCAGAAGTTGCCCGGTGAAACCCATGACCAGAGTGAAACCCAGAAGTAACACTCCCGTTGTCCAGTTCATCTCGCGCGGGAACTTGTAGGAGCCAAAGAGAAAAGTCTGCGCCATATGCGCGCCGACCATCAGGATCATGGCCGAAGCGCCGAAGTAATGCATTCCCCGCAGAAAGCTCCCGAAAGGGGTACCGTTACTGATGAACTGAAGCGTCTGATAAGCTTGTGACGCCGACGAGATATAGGAAAAACTCAAAGCCACTCCCGTCACCACCTGCACGATGAACGCGACGAGAGTCGCGCTCCCAAAGGTGTACCACCAGCGCGCGTCGTGCGGGACAAGGTGTTTCGCCGCCGGGCCGATCAGCTCTACAATCCCAAGCCGATCATCGATCCATTGCCAGGCTTGCATTGCGAGTCGCTTCATAAGGTTGTGGTGATCGGGATCGGCGCGGCTTTCAAAAACACCTCCCCATTTTTCACCTGCACCTCATGTCGCACGAGTGGCTTCGGCGGAGGACCCGACGCGACCGTACCGTCGGAATAAAAGACTCCGCCGTGACAAGGACACATGAATAACTCCGCCCCGGCCTCCCAGCGCACGGGACAACCCATGTGCGTGCAATGAACCGAGAAAGCGATGAACTGCTCCTCACTCACACGCCGCAGCCAGGCGGCGCTTTTCGAGGTCACACCCGCCCAGGGCAATGACGAAGGATCCTCGATCGTGACATTCACAGTCTTACCGATCTGGAAGGCGCTGGCCTTGCCGATCGGGAGCCATTCATCGGGCGCGTCGCGAAAGAGCGGCGCGATAATAAAACCGACCAGCGGCACTCCCAGGATCGCTGCGCAGAGCCCGCCAAGCGCGAGGGAGAGTTTCTCGAAAAACCGCCGCCGCGAGATTTCTTCCGGCGGCTCCGGGTTACCGTCTCCGGAATTCTTAGGACTCTCTTCGTTCACGGCGAATTTCGGTAATCCAACCTGCGAGTGAGGCGATAAAAAGAGCGGCTCCTACTGCCAGAATGACCCAGGAAGTGATAAAGCCCCAGAAAAAAAACGTGACGCCCATCGCCAGGCCGGCTGGAAAATAAGTCGGTCGCGGGAGCTTCTCGTCCGGGAGTGGTTCCCAGCCCTGCGACACTTCCTCAGGATCAGCATTCATATGTTCGTTAGGCGTTTGTTCTGGCCACCACAGGCTCTCCAAACCAGCGAGCAATCTGACCGAAAATCGCGCCGAGGTAGATGAAACACATCGGTACCCACATGAGCAGGCCCCCAATTTGCTGGTCCCGCTCCGGAGTCATGCCCCAAGTCGATCGAATCGTGCTTTCCAAAGCTAGTGGGTCAGCCCCAGCCATGCCATAAATGGGACAGACCGTAATCGGCGAAAAAGTAAGGATAATCCCAAGCGCGCTGCAGGTGACACAGGCGCTGAAAAGGTAAAGGACCGCGCCGGGCGGGGAGAGACGTTCCTCTTCGCGGGGGGCGATGACCTGGCTCCAAAACAAGGTCCCGAGCAGGAGGAGCGAGACGGTTTGGACGGCGTAAACCGGTCGCGAAGAGACGGCGGCATTGCAGAGCGTGGGATAATGCCAGAACCACATCGCGCCGACTCCAGCGCTCCAGCCGACCAACGGATGGGTCAGAAAATGCGGGCACCAACGCACAGAAACCACGCGCGGCAGACTTAGAAGCAAAAACGCTGGGATGATCAGCAGGAGCAGGATGTGTTGCAGCATGTGCGCGCTAAAGAGGTAGCCATCGGCCAGGGCGTTGAGCGGCGAGAGCTGCGAAAGGAGGAAAACGACGAGAGCAGCCATGAACCACCACATCCGAATCGTCACCCCAAACGCTAAGAGGTAGGCAACCAAACTCCCCGCAACGAGCGCGAACACGATAGGATTCCACGACCAGGCAGACAATAGGAATTGCTGAGTGCTCATAAGAAGCGAGGCAGAATGTAAACCACTGAGAAAACAAGGACCCAGACCACATCGACAAAATGCCAGTAAATCCCGATCGCATCGAGCGCGGGCCATGGCTTCTTCTTTCCGTCACCGGCGAGGGCGAGACCGAGCAGGAGGAGAAGGGCGATCAATCCAACGCAGACATGCAATCCATGAAAGCCTGTAAGAGTGAAAAAAGAAGTCGAAAAAAGGTTCGTGTTCACTTTCACGCCGCTCTTAAACAAATGCCAATATTCAAAGGCCTGGCCGCCAATAAAGATAAGGCCGAGAACGATGGTTGCGATCAGCCAGCCGATCATACGCCCCTGCTGGTTGCGATGCAGACCGGTTTCCGCGCGCCAGATTGTGAAGCTACTCGCGAAGAGACAGACACTAAATAGCCCGGTTTGTAAAACGTCGAGGCCTTTCGCATTCGGTCCAGCCTGCGGGATCGCGGTGTAATAGAGAAAGGCCAGGATCAGAACGCCGAAAAAGCCGCTTTCCGAGATGATGAACGAAACCATGCTGGTCTTGTTCTTTTCGGGTTTGAATTGGTCCGCTTTTCCTCTGCTCCCCACCACCGGGTCGGGACGATCGGGATTGGCGATGTCCCAGAGCGGGCGGCGGCTGAGAATCGGCGGCAAGGCTTGGAAGTTCTCGTGCGGCGGCGGCGAGGTGGTCGCCCATTCGAGCGTCCAGGCATTCCAGGGATTGGCGCTGGCCCGGCGCCCGTTCAGCAAGCTGACTGCGACATTCCAAACAAAAAGAAGCGAAGCCGCGGTCATGAAGAACGCGCCTACCGTTGTGACCATGTTCATCCAGCCCCAGCCAGGAAGATCGGGATAGGTGTAAATCCGCCGCGCCATGCCAGCGAGCCCGAGAAAGTGCTGGGTGATAAAGGTCAGGTTAAAGCCGATGACCATGAGCCAGAATGTCCATTTACCCAGACGCTCCGAAAGCATCCGTCCGCTCATTTTCGGAATCCAATAGTGGAGCGCCCCGAGAATCGCGAAGACGATCAGGCCGACAAAAACAAAGTGGAAATGCGCAACCAAGTAGTAGCTATTCTTGGTTTGCCAGTCGAGCGGCGCGACCGCATGACTTACTCCCGTTAGGCCCGCGACGAGAAACTGGAGGAGCGCCGCGATGCAGAAGAGCATCGGCGTGTCGAATCGAATGCGGCCACCGATCATGGTCGCGCTCCAGTTCAACACTTTCACTCCCGTCGGAATCGCGATCAGCATGCTCGAGGCCA
>JAICMR010000016.1 GCA_025929155.1 Chthoniobacterales bacterium
CGCGGAGAACGCACGCGCCGGCGATCCACGACGTCATCCTGAAGAGCGGTTACAAAGCGGCGCCGATCGCGGATTAAGCGGCCGCTGCTCGCAATGCGGCAGCCGAAGATCCAGCGCAGGGCCCACAAGACTGCAGAATCCAGCTGTCATCTTGAGCATGATCTCGAATGGTGATGCCGGCGCCTGATGACCTCAACATGGCGCGGGAGGCGCGTGCGCTGCCAAGCGGCAATCTTCAAGGCGGTTCCGCGGGATCCTTCGACTCCGCTGCGCTGTGCTCACGATGACGCCTTCGCGCGCGCTGCTTCGTTGTATCAGTTGCCGTTACAGAGCCGGTTGCTGCTGCGTGAGACAATGAAACGCGCCGAGCCCCCAGATCAGCTCGCGGCAATCAATCGACAGAATGCGCCGGTTCGGAAACGCGCGCTGCAAAACCTCCACCGCGATCTCGTCGTTGGGATCGGCAAAAGCCGGCAGCAGCACGCTCGTGTTCGCGATGTAGAAGTTCGCGTAGCTTGCCGGCAGGCGCAGACCTTCCCGATCGATCCGCGACGGCATTGGCAACTCGAGGATCTCCAGCGATTCTCCATTTATCGTTAGGCGGCGAAGCCGCTCCAGGTTCTCCTGGAGCGGCGCGTAATTCGAGTCCGGTTCATTTTTCTCGACCACCGTCACGACCGTTCGCTCGCTCACAAAGCGCGTCAGATCGTCGATGTGTCCGTCGGTGTCATCGCCTTCGATCCCGTCGCCGAGCCAGAGAATTTCGCGCACGCCAAGGAAATCGCGGAGCCGCTGCTCGATCTGCTCGCGGTTCATCTCCGGGTTACGATTCGGATTCAACAGGCAACTTTCCGATGTCAACAACGCGCCTGCTCCGTTCACGTCGATCGAGCCGCCTTCCAAGATCATTTGGGGATAAAAAACCGGCAGCTCCAGTTCCGCTGCGATCCGCGTCGGCACCACATCGTCGAGATCGTATGGCGGATATTTCCCGCCCCAGGCATTGTAATCCCAATCGACCACCGCAAGACGCGGTTCCGCGTGACGAGTGAGAAAAATCGGTCCGTGATCGCGGCACCACGGCTCGTTCGTCGGAACTTCATGAAACGTCAGGCGCTCGTTAGGTAAACCACTGAGCGCGGCGCGCGCTTCCGCTTCGTGGGCGCCGTTAGAGACGTTGATGTTCACCGGCTCCGACTCGAGCAGCGCCCCCACCATCGCGCGCAAAATTGGCAGCACAGGATCGTAGGAATCGGGAAAACTGATCCCTTCGCGCCGCGGCCAGGAGAGCCAGGTGGCGGAGTGTGGTTCCCATTCCGCCGGCATGCGGTAACCGAGCTCCGCGGGTGTCTTGTCGTTAGGCATGAGGAAACCTAGCATTCCATTCCCTCTCCTGCTCTAATCCTGCTTCCTTCTGGCGAGCAAGAGCAGGAGAAGAAGCTTATCACCCGAACCGGCGCTGCTGCGAGGCGAGGAGCGGCGGGAAATCGAGCACCGTGGGCGAGCTGGTTCGCGCCAGCAACTGTCCCGCCGCAATCTTCAGCTCACGCCATCGTTCCCATTCCAAATCCGGCGCGGCCGCGATGTGCCGAAGCAAGCTGCGCCATTCCATTAAGGCGCGCTCGATGTCGCCGTGACGCAACGCCTCAGACGTGATCCGGTAGCGCCCGCTCACGCTGTTCACGACTTCTCGAATGACTTCTGACGCCCCCGCGCCGTAATGCACCGGCACGCCCATCTCGAGGTAACCGGGGTGATCCGCGCGTTCATACGTCGTCTGACAAAGCGCCCCAAGCCGACCGGCGAGGTGGGAATCCTCCCCGGCAAAACGCGGACCCGCGCGAATGTTGGCAAGATCAAAGACCAGGTCCTCGATTGGGTAACGTTCGTCTTCGAGCGCGGCCGCGACAGCCAGACCTTCACCGCCTTGGAAAAAGCCAAAGACCACGCCGCGGCGCCTCGGCGTCCCGTCCGGCTCGACCAGCCCGAGCCGACGCCAGGCATACGCGGGGGAGGCGACGATCTCGACGCTGAGGTCATGTTCCAGTTCGGAACAAGCCCGGCAAACCACCGGGAGCGCGGCGCGCTCCGGCGGATCAAGCAGATCCGCGCCTAACGAATCCCGGATTGCGCTCATCTGCACATTCGAAAAGTCGATCCGCGCCGAAATTGTCCTCCCGCGCCTAACGACTTCATAAAATTGGCCGCCTCCACTCCACTCCGGCATTCGCTCCCGCGCGAGATCGATCAATTTGGCTTCCGGCAAGATCTTCGGGCCGGCTAATTTCCGAAGCGGCTTCACCAGGAGCACCGCGGGGTCGTTGGTAACCTGCGTCATCGCGAGCGGAGCCGAGGCATCCGGTGGAATTGCATGAAACGTCTCGTCCGCGGCTTTTCCGGCAGCGCCACGGGATCCCTCGAGTGCGCGCCGCCTCCGCGGCGCTCCGCTCGGGATGACCGGCTGATCGTCGGGCAAGACCGTCGCCAGCGGCACTTCCCGGCCATAGATTCGCTTCTCCTTTAGTCGGCAGAGATTTCCAAGTGGGAAGCGGTCCAGCGATGCAGGAAGAGTGAGCGCCGGAACCCAGCGTTCCTTCTGCCTAACGATAAGCTGGCCGAGGGTCGTCTCGACCACCTCGCCGCGCGGTTCCCATTCGCCCGCGCTGTTCTGGATTTCCGCGATCGGTCGCCTAACGAATCGCGCGCGCTCCGCATCTACCCAGAGTCCGCATGGTTTCGGCCCGGTCGCGAGCGAATGCTCGATGCCAAGCGGAACTTTCTGCACGCTGAACAGCGACCGGCTCAGCTCGATTGCGGCTGCGAAAGGCTGTTCGCCGCATTCCGCCGCGGCGCGCATTACGCTGATCAAGCTCGGCCAGTCCACCTGGGTCGCGCGCTTCAACTGCCGCGGCCGGCCGAAGCTCAGGCGCGGCTGATCCCGCGTGAAAAGAATAAAGCCAGTGTCATCCAGTCCGCGGCGACCGGCGCGGCCGAACATCTGCAAAAGCTCGTCCGGCTGCACCTGACGCTCAAAGTTTCCCGACAGATAACGCGTGTCAGTGATCAAAACCGAGCGCATCGAGAAATTGATTCCGGCCGCAAGTCCCATCGTGGCGACGACGACGTTGAGTTGTCCCGCTTTCGCGAGCGGCTCGATCAACCCCGCGCGCGCCGCGTAGCTGAGCCCGCTGTGGTGATAGGCAATCCGGCTGCGCAATAATTTCGTCAGACGTTTCCCCGCGAGCTGCTCCTGAGCGAGTGAAAGCGGAAGCGGATCGCGCACCGGCACCGCGCTCGCAATCGCCTGCGCCAGTTCCTCGGTCGCATTGCGGCGCGGCGCGAAAACCAGGATCGGCGCGAGCCCGGCATGAAGAGCGCGCGCAATCATCCGCGGCCAAAATTCCCGCGCCTTGGAGAAACCGGCATCGGGCAGGTTTTGCAGATCGACTTCGTGCTGCGGCACCGGCCGTTGTTCATGTCTAACCAGAACTGCGTCACGCCCATTCCGCCGCAACCACTCGACCACGTCTTGCGGATTGTTCACGCTCCCGCTGAGCAACAACAGTTGCGTTGTTGGCGGGGCGAGCGCGAGCGACAACTCGTAATGCACACCGCGCACCGGATCGGCGATGAGCTGGTATTCATCGACCACGAGCAGGCGCGGACCCTGGCGGCGGAGGAAACGCGCGCGCTGCGTTTCAAGAGTCGCGACGACCACTTTCGCGTGGAGATTCAACGCGAGATCGCCCGTCGCAATTCCGACGTCCCAGCCGCGCGCGCGCCATTCCGCGAGCTTATCGTTCGCTAAGGCGCGGGTCGGGACGGTGAAAACGGCCTGGCCCTTCAGCGAGGGATAGAGCAGCTCGAAAATGTAGGTTTTCCCCGCGCCGGTCGGCGCATGCACGACGACGTCCTGACCCGATTGAAGCGCGCGGACCGCTTCCTGTTGCCAGAGATCAGGGACGACCAGGTTGATCTCCAGCGCCATCGTGCGGAAAAGATGGCGGGCTCCCGGTAGGCGGGCAACCTGCCGTTCGCTGCGGCCGCCATCTTCCGGGGAAAGACCGGCTGCCAGCCAGTCGCACTTCAGCGATTCTCGTCCAGGCCCCTCACGAATCTCAAGAGCGGGCCTGCTCGTTAGGCCACGCCTCGATAAGGTTCGGCGGAGACTCCGCCGAACCGCAGGCTGCCAGCCGGTCCTTCCCGGCCGAAGATACAAACCCGCGCCGGTCTAATGCAGATGCGCGGCAGCGCGGTGGTGGCCTTCCAATTCCAGCACCATGCGCTTGATGTGGCGGTATTTTTGGTGCCGCGCGAGCTTGCGCAGACTCGTCGCCGGATCGCCCCATTGCACGATCTGGATCGCTTCCTGGCGCACGCCCCAGCCGTTCATGTCACGCGGAGTCGCCATGTAGAGATCGATCGTGTTCCGCCCCGCAAGAGCCCAGCCGTAATCTTCCACCCGATAAAGTTGCCCGGTCGCGAGGATCCGAAAAATTGTGCCGGCCGGCCAACGCGACCAATCCGCGGCGGCGCTGCCGTAGATTTGACCGGAGAAGTTATCCATCACGAATGGCTGCGCGCGCGGCATGTAAGCGATCTGTTGATAACCTGCGGCGTTTTCGGACGCGCCGGCCGGGACGGCGCGCGGCACCGTTGGCCGCGAAGCGGCGTGCAGCTCGGTCCCGAGCGCGGTGAGCCGGCCGTATTGCCGATGATCCGCTTCGCTGTGTGTATAAGCGGTCGTACGGACGTTTTGAAACTCGGCGTGGGCCAGCGGCTTTTCGTAGGGCGGCAGATGACGTGAAGTGCCGCAGGCTCCTAACGAGAGCGCGGCGAGGCCGGCAAAGAGAGCGGAAACGAATTTCATTCTCCGAGGTGAGTCGCGAAGTTATTAACAGTTATTCACAAGCGCGACAAGCACGGCTGCGAGCGATTTTCTTAACCGCAGAGAGCGCAGAGACGAAGACGATCCAGAGACGTTAGTCCAGGGATTTACTTCGGCTCTGCGCTCTCCGCGGTTAATTTCCGGCCGCGAGCGACCGAAGCCGAGCCGGCAGGAAGAATGCCTGAGTTATGTCGCAACTACCGTGGTTCGAGCGGCTGCATGACAACCCACGGCCGATGCTCGAAACTGCTCGATGCTCGCCCAATTTGCCGACCACATTTCTAAGACTCTCGACGACATCAAGGCGCAGGGTCTTTTCAAAACTGAGCGCGTCATCACCGGCCCGCAGAATGCCGAGATCCCGATTGCGGACGGCCGGCGCGTGATCAACCTGTGTGCTAATAATTACCTTGGCTTGGCCGACAACCCGGAGCTGATCGCAGCGGCGAAGGAAGCGCTCGGCACGCACGGTTTTGGAATGGCGAGCGTGCGTTTCATCTGCGGCACGCAGGACATCCATAAGGAGCTGGAGAATGCCCTAACGAACTTCCTCGGAACCGAGGAGACGATCCTTTATCCTTCCTGTTTCGATGCGAACGGCGGGCTTTTCGAAACATTGTTAGGCACGGAGGACGCGGTCATCTCCGACGAGCTGAATCACGCGAGCATCATCGATGGCGTGCGGCTGTGTAAGGCGCGGCGCTATCGCTACAAAAATAACGACATGAGCGACCTCGAGGCGCAGTTGCAGGCGGCGAAAGACGCGCGCTTCCGGCTCATCGCAACCGACGGTGTTTTCTCGATGGACGGCACGATCGCGAACCTCAAAGGCATTTGCGATCTCGCGCAAAAATATGAGGCGCTGGTCATGGTGGACGACGCGCATGCCGCCGGGTTCATCGGCAAGACCGGGCGCGGGACGCCGGAACATTGCGGCGTGCAGGGCCGGGTCGATGTCCTTACCGGGACGCTCGGCAAAGCGCTCGGCGGCGCGAGCGGCGGTTACACGAGCGGTCGCAAAGAGATCGTTGGGCTGCTCCGGCAACGCTCGCGGCCCTACCTTTTCTCGAACAGCGTTGCGCCTCCGATCGTGGCCGCCTCTTTGAAAGCGCTGGAGCTTTTAACTTCTTCGACTGAGCTGCGCGATAAGCTGGAGGAGAACACGAAATATTTTCGAGACGCGCTCACGGAAGCGGGCCTAACGATCAAGCCAGGGACCCATCCGATCGTCCCGATTATGCTCGGCGACGCCGCGCTTTCGCAGAAATTCGCGACTCGGATGCTGGAGAAAGGCGTCTATGTCGTCGGCTTTTTCTATCCAGTCGTGCCGCACGGCACCGCCCGCGTGCGCACGCAGGTCTCGGCCGCGCATACCCGCGAGGACTTGGAGCGTGCGGTGAAAGCGTTCGCCGAGACGCAGACGGAACTCGTTACGTAACGGTCGCTGTGTTCGAGGCGGAGCTTTGCGCGAGTTGCGGCCATGCGTAGCATCGTCGCGTGTCCTCGCCAATTCTCCGTCGCAACAACGTCCATGTTTCCGGTGCGGGCACGCAGCCGATGCTCTTCGCCCACGGCTTCGGGTGCGACCAGAACATGTGGCGCTTCGTCACGCCGGCTTTTGCGGATCGTTACGAACTTGTGCTCTTCGATTACGTCGGCTCCGGCAAATCGGACCTGAGCGCATACGATCCGCAGCGTTACAGCTCGCTCCAAGGCTACGCTCAGGACGTGCTCGAAATCTGCGACGCGCTCGATCTGCGCGACGTCATTTTCGTCGGGCATTCCGTCAGCAGCGTGATCGGCGTGCTCGCGGCGAATCGCGCGCCAGAGCATTTTGAGCGGCTGATTCTGATCGGGCCTTCGCCTTCATACATCAATGATCCGCCGGATTTCATCGGGGGTTTCGAGCGCGAAGACATCGCGGGGTTGCTCGAGATGATGGATAAAAATTACCTCGGATGGGCCAGTTTTCTCGCGCCAGCGGTGATGAAGAATCCCGATCGCGGCGAACTGAGCGCGGAACTCGAACAAAGTTTCTGCGCAACCGACCCGAAGATTGCGCGCCGTTTCGCCGAGATCACTTTTCTCTCCGATCACCGCGCCGAGTTTCCCAATCTCCGAGTGCCGGCGCTGATCATGCAATGTGCGGACGACATGATCGCGCCGCAGCCGGTCGGAGAATGGCTGGCGCGCGAGATTCCGCAGAACCGTTTTCGCCAGATGCAGGCGACCGGGCATTGCCCGCACATGAGCGCCCCGGAGGAGACGATCCAGATTATGAACGATTACCTGAGACTTCCCGTCAGGAGTTAGGTCTTTAGACTGTGGATTGCTGATGGACCCACTGCTCGATCGCGCCCCGTGCGGCTACGTCGCGTTCAACGACGAAGGCATCATGCGGATGGTCAACCGAACCCTCGCGGAATTGTTAGGCTACCGGAGCGAAGAGCTGGTCGGGCGGCATTTTGAAACGCTGCTCAACGTCGGCGCGCGCATTTTTTATCAGACGCATTTCTTCCCGGTGCTGAAGCTGCATGGCGAAGCCGAGGAGGTTTATCTGACTCTGCGCAGCCGGGACGGCGAACAGATTCCGGTCCTGACAAACGGCATCCGGCGCGAACGTGATGGAGAGATGCTGAACGAAGTCATCCTCGTCCGCATGCTCCAGCGGGCGCAATATGAGGACGAACTGTTGCGCGCAAAACACGCCGCCGAAATTGCCAGCGAGGCGAAAGCGAAATTCCTCTCGATGATGTCGCACGAATTGCGCACACCGCTCCAGGCGATCACCGGCTACTGCGACCTGCTCCTGGCCGAAGGAGGCGCGCCATTGAGCGGCGAGCAGCGGAGCGATCTGAACTCGGTCAAGAGCGCGAGCGAAGAACTCGTTAGGCTGTTGAACGACATCCTCGATTTTGCACGCCTGGAAAGTGGTGCGAGCAAAATTCAGCTCGCCAGCCTTTCAGTCGAGGCCGCCCTGGCCCGCGCTGAAGCGCTCGTGATCCCCAAGCTCGCCGAAGCGCAGCTCAGTTACTCCCGGATCGGTTGCGGCGCGGATCTGTACTTGCGCGCGCAGGCTGATCGCCTCCAACAGGTGCTCCTGAACTTGCTGACGAATGCGATCAAATTCACGCCCGCTCATGGCATCATTACGATCGAATGCGCGGGCGACGAGCGCTTCACCCGCATTGCCGTCCGCGACACCGGCTGCGGCATTCCACCCGAACATCTCAGCCGCATCTTCGAGCCGTTCGTCCAGGTGGATCGGAATCGGATCGACTCGCGCCAGCGCGGCGTCGGCCTCGGTCTCGCCATTTGCCGGGAGCTCGTCGAAGCGATGGGCGGCAGGTTGTCGGTCGAAAGCGAAGTCGGTGTCGGCTCGATCTTTACGGTCGTCTTGCCGAGCGCGGAGGCCGAAGTGAATTTAGCCGCGCGAGTTTAGTACGCAGCTCACTTGTGCAGCGCAATGCTCGATCCGACCCAAGTCTTTTCCTTGTTGAAATCGACGCCCATCATTTTGCCCTGACTCATTCTTACGAGGTTGTTCACGAGGATTGGTTCGCCCTGTTTCGGCCAGAGAAACATCATGCGGATTTCGGCCTTGGAATGGTGGCCGTCCGTGGTCGGGACAAACTCGGCGTATTTGACCTTGTGCTGCAAAATCCACGAGTGCGGATCGGCGAGTGCGGCCAGCTTTTCGGGAGTCGGATCCATTTCCACGCCAAGCCCGGCAAAGGAATAGAGCGGCTTGAGCACGTAATCCTCCAGCGGCTCGTTAGGCGGAAATTCATCAGCAAAAAATGCCGGCGAACAGTGCGCAGTCTTCAGGAAAGGAAGGGAATGTTTGCTGATTCGGAAATACCAGTTGGGATGCCCGACCCACTCGACGTCGAGATCGTCGCGAAAATCGAACCCGGTCCGCAGCTCCGGCCGGCGCAGCAGCTCATCAAAAATGACGCGGTTGTAGATCCGCTCGATCCGGATTTCCCGGCCGTTGTGTTTGTAGAAGAGCTGCCGGCCCCGTTTCTTGACGCTCGTTAGGCAAACCGGCCGGACGCCGAGAAAGCTTTCCGTGGCCGCGAAATCAATCCGCGTTTTCTGCCGCTCCGGCTCGATTTCGAGCAGGATGACATTCTCAGTCTCCGAGTTGCCGACGATGACCGTGCGCAGCAGCTCGAGATAAGATCGTTCGTCGAACCCGCTGAAAAACGGTCGCCAATCCGGCGGGATCCCCGGGAAACTGTCGCGCAGACAGCGGTAGAAAAAAAGTTGGAAACAGTAGAGACTTGGAAACCCCTGCAGCTCGATCAGGCGAGGCGTGAGCCGGCCATCGCCGTCCTCGCAAATCCCGAAATCGACCTGCATGAAAGTAGCGTGCGGGTTCTCGTTAGGCACGACCAGGTTCGGTGGAATTGCGGTCGCGGCATGAGCCGCGAACTGTGGCGTTTGCACCTGCGCCGCCAGCTCCCGCGCGGCCCCCGTCACCTCTTCGGTGAACTCCTGCGTAAGGAAAATCGGTGTTTCGGAAATCCGGAAGTCCGCCGGCCATTTTTCCCCCTCCTGCACGCAGCGCAAAAACGCGCCATACTTTTCCTCGGTAAAATCCGCGTTATAACGAGCGCGCGCCGTCGGGTCCATCGTTTCGAAGCATGGCATAAAGCGCGCGGACAATAAAACGGCCCGTCTCGCAGGCTTGTGCGAGATCGAGGTTGTCAGCGGCGCACTTCAGAGATCGGGCATGCCTACAGGTGGGACCGGCTTGGCTTTTGATTCTTCCTCCGTCATCCTTCCTCTTTCCATGCAACCCACGGTTCTCATCGTCGATGATGAAAAGCATACCCGCGACGGATTGCGGACATTATTAGGCGACAACTACGACACTTATGTTGCCGCGGATGTCGCAGGCGCGCTCGACGTGCTCGAGCGCGAGCAGATCGACCTCCTGATTACCGATCTGCGCCTTGGCGGGGACGACGGGATGACACTGATCGAGCGCGCGCTGAAACTCCCGCACGCCCCGGTTTGCATCATGATGACCGCTTACGGTTCAGTCGATACCGCGGTTGGGGCGATGAAGCGGGGCGCCTACGATTTTGTGACCAAGCCATTGAACTTGGACAAGGTCGAGATGCTGGTGGCCCGAGCCCTCGGCAGCCGGCGTCTCGAACAGGAAAACCGCGCGCTTCGCCAACAGGTGGACGAACGTTTCGCGCTCGAGAATATCCTCGGCGAATCGATTGCCCTGCGCGAAGTGCTCGACACGATCCGCCAGGTCGCGCCCTCGTCGGCCAACGTCTTGATCGAAGGCGAAAGTGGCACGGGCAAGGAACTCGCGGCCCAGGCGATTCATAATTTGAGCCGGCGGCACAAGGGCAAATTCGTCACCGTGCACTGCGCGGCGCTCTCGCCGCAGTTGCTCGAGAGCGAACTCTTCGGTCACGAACGCGGCGCGTTTACCGGCGCACACGAACGGCGGATCGGGCGGTTCGAGCAGGCGAGCGGCGGCACGATTTTCCTCGACGAAATCGGCGAGATCGACGCGAGCACGCAGGTAAAATTACTCCGCGTGATCAGCGAAGAACGGGCCTTCGAACGAGTGGGCGGCTCGCAAATGTTGCGCGCCGACGTGCGTCTGATCGCGGCGACGAACAAAAATCTCAAAAAACTTGTGAGCGAGGAAAAGTTCCGCGACGACCTCTATTTCCGCCTCAACGTCGTCAAGATCACGATGCCGCCGTTGCGCGCGCGGAAGGAAGATATTCCGCTTCTCGTTAGGGCATTTTTGCGGCATTTCTCGAAGGTAAACGAACGCCCGGTGCTGGAGATCACAGCCGAGGCGATGAATACACTGCTCACTTACGATTGGCCGGGAAATGTGCGAGAACTGCGGACCGCAATCGAACACGGAGTCGTAATGGCAACCGGGGTGAAGGTGACTTTGCGCGACTTGCCGGCAACGGTCCGCGCGGCCAGTGGCGCGCCGCTCCCGGCCGGAATCACGCGAACGAAAGCCTTTGCCGACGCTGAGAGCCCGCTTGATCTGGCCGCGTCCGAAAAGCGATTGATCATGCAAGCGCTGGCGACGACGAACGGCAACATCACGGCTGCGGCCAGGAAGCTCGGCATCAGCCGGCGCACCTTGCACCGGAAGATCAATGAAATGCAGGAGCGAGAACCCGAAGCGCGAAATTCGAAATCCGAAGGAACTCCGGATGACTGAAATTGAAAAATTCGAAACTGCCGCGCGCCGGCTGTGCTCTTGTCTTGAGTTTCGAAATTGAAACTTCGCGCTTTCGATTCATTTCGAATTTCAATACTCGCATTTTGAACTTTGTTCTCAATGTTCCCCGAGTTTGTCGATCGGATGCAGCCTAGCAAAATCCTTGGGCGGCAGGACAAATCTGTCTTTCTCAACGACTACCTTCGGCAGAAGATCAACATCAAAACCGCACCATGAGCGCACCGACGAAGAGGAAGATTTTTGGAACCGACGGAGTGCGCGGGGTCGCCAACGTCGAGCCGGTCACAGCCGAGACTGCGCTCAAGTTGGGCCGTGCCGCCGCGCATGTTTTCACGCAACTGAATCCGCGGGAACATCCTGAAGGCCTGCGGCCGAAAATCGTGATCGGCAAAGACACGCGTCTCTCCGGTTACATGCTCGAGAACGCGCTTGTCGCCGGGATCACCTCGTTAGGCGTGGATGTGCTGGTGATCGGCCCGCTCCCGAGTCCCGGCGTGGCCTACATCACACGTTCACTCCGCGCCGACGCCGGCATTGTGCTCTCGGCGTCGCACAATTCCTACGAAGATAACGGCATCAAAT
Organism: Chthoniobacterales bacterium; assembly: GCA_025929155.1. Lineage (GTDB taxonomy): Bacteria > Verrucomicrobiota > Verrucomicrobiia > Chthoniobacterales > UBA10450 > Palsa-1392. The sequence goes on from JAICMR010000016.1 coordinate 11,712, forward strand.
TTTTCCGGCACGACGGCTACAAACTCGACGACACGGTCGAGCGCCAGATCGAGCAACTGGTTTTTAGCGGCGAGATCGATTCCGTCAGGCCGATCGCGGGCAAAATCGGGCGCGCCACCCGCATCGACGATGCGCTCGGCCGCTATGTCGAATTCGCAAAGGCCAGTTTTCCAAAAAGGCTCTCGCTCGAGAAACTGCGAATCGCGGTCGATCTCGCAAATGGAGCCGGCTACAAATCGACGCCCTGCATTTTACGCGAGCTGGGCGCCGACCTGACGGTCGCGCATAACGAACCGAACGGCATCAACATTAACGGGCAATGCGGCAGCACCTACCCGGAAGAGATTCAGCGGCTCGTTAGGCAAAGCGGCGCCCAGGTTGGGATCGCAAACGATGGCGACGCGGATCGCGTGCTCCTCTGCGATGATCAGGGAGAAATCGTCGACGGCGACGAAATTCTCGCGATCGCTGCGGTCGATCTCCTGAGCCGCGGGGAGCTGGCCGAACAAACGCTCGTGGCCACGATCATGAGCAACTTCGGATTGGAGAAAGCGCTCGCCGCGCACGGAGGAAAAGTCGTGCGCACAAAAGTCGGTGATCGTTACGTCATCGAGGAGATGGTGCGGCGGAACCTAAATCTCGGCGGCGAGCAAAGTGGCCACATCATCTTCCGCGATTTCACCACGACGGGCGACGGCATCATCAGCGCGCTCCAGATTTTGCGGATCATGCAGGAGACCGGAAAACCGTTAGGCGAACTCAAAAAATGCCTGACCAAATATCCGCAGGCGCAGCGCAATCTCCGGGTGAAAGAAAAGCCGCCGATCGAGGAGCTGCCAGCGGTATCAAAGCTGGTGAGCGCCGCTGAAAATGAACTGAACGGGAACGGTCGGGTCCTGCTCCGCTACTCCGGCACCGAGCCTAAAATCCGGCTCCTGATCGAAGGCCGTGACGCGGTGCGAATTGGGATCCAAGCCGACCGAATCGCGGAGGAAATCGAGCGCGCGATTGGTTTGCATCAGGAAGCAGGAGAGCAGGAAAAGGGGCTGGGACAGCAGAAAACTGATTGAAGGGCGGTTTCGTTTCTTTCAGGCGAATCCGTTCGCAATCCCGCTGCAGCGCCAATTTTGACGGGAAGAAAGCGATCGTGACCCGGAGCGAAGTGAACCGCAGCGAACGGACTCGGGGCCCGGCGGGGCAATCGTGGACGCCGGCAGGACACACGGTGAAGCGCGGCGGCCTTTCCTGTTCATCGTGCGATTCCTTTTTACCGTAGTCTTTCTGTGACCATGCCGCGCATCCCGAGCTCCACTTACCGCCTCCAGTTCAATCGCAATTTCACCTTCGCCCAGGCCCGCGCGATTGTGCCTTACCTGCACTCGTTAGGCATCACCGATTGTTATGCGTCGCCTTATTTCCAGGCACGCCCCGAGAGCCTGCATGGCTACGACATCACCGACCACAACAAGCTGAATAACGCGATCGGCTCCCGCGAAGAATACGACGCCTGGATCGCCGAGCTGCACGCGCACGGGATGGGGCAGGTGCTCGATTTCGTTCCGAACCACATGGGCATCGGCGAACCGCAAAATCTCTGGTGGGCTGATGTGCTCGAGAACGGCCCGAGCTCCCCCTACGCGCGCTACTTCGATATCGACTGGCGCTCGCTGAAATCCGATCTGCGCGACAAGGTTCTCATCCCGATTCTGGGCGACCAGTTTGGCCGCGTGCTTGAGCGCGGCGAGCTTCAGGTCCATTACGACGCCGGCCGGTTTTACCTGAAATATTTCGAGCACGAATACCCGCTCTCGCCGGGAACCTACCGTCACGTTTTGCAGATCGCGCTCGATCAACTGGCGGAGCACAAGGACGAAGACTATTACGCGGAGCTGCAAAGCATCTTCACCGCGCTGGAGTACCTGCCGCGCCGCACCGAGAAAGACCCGGAGCGGATCGCGGAACGGGCGCGAGAAAAAGAAGTGATCAAACGCCGGCTCGAGCGGCGCTGCCAGGAAGCGCCGATTGTGGAGGAGGCGATCGAGAAGGCGCTAACGATCATCAACGGCACGCCGGGTGATCCGCGCAGCTTCGATGCACTCGACGCACTTCTGAGCGACCAGGCTTACCGGCTCGCTTTCTGGCGCGTCGCGGCGGAGGAAATCAATTACCGACGATTTTTCGACGTCAACGATCTCGCGGCGATCCGGATGGAGTTGCCGGAAGTATTTGAGGAAGCGCATCGCCTCCTGCTCGAATTGGTCAGGCAAGGCGCGGTGACCGGGCTGCGGATCGATCACCCGGACGGGCTTTATTTACCTAACGAATACTTCGAGAAGCTGCAGCAGCGCGCGGCTGAGGCGACGGGAATCACTTTGCCCGCAAACGGACGCGCGATCTATCTCGTGGTCGAGAAAATCCTGAGCGGGAACGAGCAATTGGGGGCCGATTGGCCGGTTCACGGCACGACCGGTTACGATTTCATGAACGACGCCGTCGGCGTCCTGGTCGATACCTCGGCGGAGCGGGCGATCACCGGCACGTTCGAGAAATTTATCGGGCACAGCCTGCACTTCGGCCATCTGGTTTACGCCAAGAAACGCCTCGTGATGCGCCTCTCGCTTGCGAACGACGTCAACGTCCTGGGGGCGATGTTTGACCGGCTCTCGGAAGAAAACCGCTGGTACCGCGATTACACCCTGGATGTCCTCACGCTCGCGGTGCGCGAAGTCATCGCCTGCTTCCCGGTCTATCGTACCTACATCACGCCCGAGGGAAATGTGAGCGACGCCGATCGTGCGGTGATCCAGCGGGCGGTCGCGGCGGCGAAGCGGCGAAATCCCGCGATCGAAGAATCGGTTTTCAATTTCCTCCGCGATATTCTCCTCTTTCGTTTCCCGGAGAATCTCGACGAAAAGCAGCGCGCCGAGCACGCGCATTTCGTGCTGAAATTCCAGCAGATCACGGGGCCGATCATGGCCAAGGGGCTGGAGGACACGGCGTTCTACATCTACAACCGGCTCGCGGCGCTGAACGAAGTCGGCGGCGAACCGCAGCGTTTTGGCCTGAGTCTCGAAGCATTTCACCAGCGGAACACCGAACGGCAGGCGCACTGGCCGGCGACGATGCTCGCCACCTCGACGCACGACACGAAACGGAGTGAAGACGTGCGCGCCCGGATGGCGGTTATCTCCGAAATCCCCGAGCTCTGGCGTCATTCGTTAGGCAAATGGCGGACGGCCAATCGGCGAGCGAAACGGCGGATCGACGAGGTCGACGCGCCGGACGGGAACGAAGAATATTTGGTTTACCAGACGCTCCTTGGCAGTTGGCCGCTGGATCCTTGGGGCAAGCTGAGCGACGAGGCGCGCCAGGAATACATCGGGCGCATTCAGCAATACATGGCGAAGGCGATGAAGGAGGCGAAGCTGAACACGAGCTGGGTTCAGCCTAACGAGGACTGGGACTCGGCCGTGGCGGCGTTCATCGAGAAAATCCTGACCCCGGGGCCGCATAACCGGTTTCTCGACAGCTTCCTTCCGGTCGCGGAAGAGGTCGCCCAGACGGGAGCGATTAATGCGCTCTCGCAGGTCCTGCTCAAGCTGACTTCGCCCGGCGTGCCCGACTTTTACCAAGGCAACGAGATCTGGGATCTTAGCCTGGTCGACCCCGATAACCGCCGCGCGGTCGATTACGAGAGGCGGCGCGCGCTGCTGGAGTCTTTGGGCACAGTCACTCCGGAACAATTATTAGGCGGCTGGGGTGATGGGCGGATCAAGCTCTTCCTCACGCAACAGCTCCTGCTTTTTCGGCGAAAGGATCCGGAGTTGTTCGAGCATGGGAACTACGAGCCGTTGGCGACCTCGGGGACGTTTGGCGACAGCTGCATCGCCTTCGCCCGCCGCTGGGAAAAAAAGCAGATCGTCGTACTCGCGCCGCGACTCACGAAGCGGGTCGGTTTCCCGCCGATTGGCGAAGCCTGGAAAGATACGGCGGTGCAGTTGCCGAAGAATCTCGCGGCGCTTCACGATCTTTTCACCGGTGACAGATCCGTCGCCGCAGAACAATTGCCGCTCTCGCAGGCATTCGCGCGCCTCCCCTTCTCTGTTTTGACGAGCAATCCGAAGTTGTCGTCCTGAGTGAAGCGAAAGATTTCGCAAGCGTGATTCAACTCCCGCTCGCCTAACGACGGTCGTTGCCCTCAGGCCGCGCGCTGGAACCGTTCCACCAGGAGAACGACGCCGTGCGAAAAGCTGGCGACATTCCGGAGCACGTCCGCGCCGAAGCTCGCAAAAGTGATGTGCGGCGAAGCCAGAATCAGCATCACGCCGAGCAGGATCAGGTTCGCGAGGTAAATTACGACCAGCGAAAAAATCGTCCCATTTTCGCTCAGGTCGGTTTGTTTTTTCGGGATCATCCAACAGGTGAACGACAGATGAAATGCCCATGTCACCCCAACCAGCGCGTAGAGCAACCTGCCGAACGGCTGGACGTTCATGAAGAAGCTGAGCCCGCCATAAACGCCGAGAACAAGCAGGCTGTAGAGCGGAAAAAAATAGGGCGCGAGCGCGATCAGAAAATTATTTTTGTCAGTCAGGATGTGCCCGCCGTCGCGCCCGACGCGGAAACGGCTGACCCGTCCGCCCATCATCCAGACCCAAAGGGCGTGGGTCAGTTCGTGTCCGAAAACATAAATCAAGACCGGCCGCGGCAACCCGAAGAAAGCAATCAGCCAAAGGATGGCGCCTAACGAAAAAAACCAGAACGCCTCTCCCGCCCAAAGCCGTTCCGCGACCGCGGCGCGCGCGAAAGCGGTGAAAAACGTCTGGCTCAGAATCGCGCAGACCGGCAGGAGAAAGAGCGCGGCCACGAACTTCACCCACCGCGTTGGCACCATCAGCCCGTGGGCGGGCGGCGCGAGCCGCCGGCTTGTCGGGGCGTAGGTGGAGGCTTTAATGCGCCGACGCGGCGCGCGCGCAGCCGCTACCTGGCGGCGGACGCGAGGGCGGCGGACGCGAGGGCGGCGGCGCTCCGGCATTCGTTCGTTAGGCGCGGCCCATGTAGGCGCCCGTGCGGGTATCGATCTTGACCGTTTCGCCTTCGTTGATGAAGAGAGGAACGTTTACCGTCTTCCCGGTTTCGAGTACCGCAGGTTTGGTGACGTTGCTTGCGGTGTCGCCACGCAAGCCTTCGGGCGCTTCGACTACTTTCATCTGCACGGACGACGGCAGTTCCACCTGAACTGGGCGGCCTTCCGTGTAGAGCACTTCGACCGGGAGATTCTCGACCAGATAATCCTTTGCGTCCGCAAGCAGCGCCTCATCGAGCGAGATCGTTTCGTAGCTGCTCGGATCCATGAAATGATAACCGGTATTATCCTTGTAACTGAACTCGAGAGTGTTTCGCGAGATATCGACGAGCTCGACTTTGTCGGTCGATCCGAAGCGCACGTCCGCGCTTTTTCCCGTATTGATATAGCGAATGATGGCCTGCACGAAGGCACGCAGGTTTCCAGGCGTGCGGTGATGCACATCCAGGACGATGGCAGTGTTGCCATTGTATTTGATTGCCATTCCTTTGCGGAGATCGTTAGCGGCGGCCATAGAAGTGGAGAGTCTTAGCGGAGAGTAAGCGGATTGACAAGACGCAACCGGAGCCAACCCTGTCCGTCCTCTGAGCGAGGAAAGAAATTCGTTCCCAGAATGACACAATCTCCTGGTCCAGGTTGGCATTGACATGCGGATCCGCATCTTTCCTTTTTCTGCTTTCCTGCTTTCCTGATTTCCCACCATGAATCTCTCGCAAGTCGTCGAAGCACTCCTTTTCAGTGCGCAGAAACCGCTCAACGCGCGCGAGATCGCAACCGCGATCAAAGCCGCCGGCGCGGAAGATGAGCTTGTGCCTAACGAATTCGCGAAGACGAACGAAGCCGAAGTCGCCGCTGCCCTGGAGCAACTGAAGATTGATTACATCGAGCAACAACGGGCGTTCCAGCTGGTTGAGAAAGCCGAAGGCTGGCAGGTCGCGAGCGACCCGCAGTATGCGAATTGGGTGCGGCAACTTTTCCCGGCCGTAAAACCGGCGCGGCTCACACCGCCCTCGCTCGAAACGCTGGCCATTATTGCCTATCGCCAGCCGATCACCCGGGGGGACGTGGAAGCCGTCCGCGGGGTCGCGATCGACAGCGTGCTCCAGACTTTGATGGAGCGCGGTCTGGTGAAAATCGCCGGGCGAGCAGAGGTTCCCGGGCGGCCGTTGCTCTACGAAACGACGCAGTTTTTTCTTGAGCATTTCGGGCTTCGGGACCTCGATGAACTCCCGAATTCGGATGAATTGAAACGCCGGGAATTGCCCACCGCGCCGCTTCCAGTCGAGTCTCAGCCCGAGTCGGAATCGGCGATTGAGCCAGCGCCTGACGAATCACAAACTTCACCCGCCCATGCCTGATTCGTCCAATCCACCTGCCCCCAATCCGGCGCGTCTGTTTGAGATGTTTTGGGGATACGCCCCGCCCATAGTGGTTAGCGCCGCAGTCGAACATCGGGTCTTCGATCTCCTCGCGACCGGGCCGAAAACGGTGGAGGAGGTGAGCGCGCAAACCGGTGCGTCGCGGCGCGGCTTGCGCATCCTGATGAATGCGCTTGTCGCGCTCGATCTGCTTCGGAAGGAGGACGGATGTTATGTTCTCACGCCAGAGAGTGAGACGTTTCTCGTTCGCGACAAACCGGGTTACCTCGGCAGCTTCGCGCAGCACGGCGATACGCTGATTCCAAAATGGATGCAGCTGAAAGAGATCGTGCGGAGCGGAAAGCCGGCCGTGACGGTGGATCAAGAAGGCGATGGCACGGAATTTTTTGAGTCGTTCGTCGAAAATCTTTTTCCGGTCGGTTATCCGTCGGCCAAAGCGCTGGCAGCTTCTCTGGGAGAAAAGAAGCGCGTGCTCGATCTCGCTGCCGGTTCCGCGGTCTGGAGCGTTCCCTTCGCGCAACTGGCGCCCGATGTGCGCGTGACGGCGGTCGATTGGCCCGGCGTCCTGCACACTACCCGCAAAGTGACGGAGCGATGCGGCGTGGCATCGCAGTATGAATTTCGAGCAGGCGATTTGCGCGCGGCTGATTTTGGCAGCGGCTACGACCTCGCCCTGCTCGGTCAAATTCTCCACAGTGAAGGAGCGGAGAGAAGCGAGGCATTGTTAGCGAAAACCTTTCGCGCGCTGGCCCCGGGTGGCACGATCGCGATCGCGGAATTCCTCGCCAATGACGACCGAAGCGGGCCGCCGATGGCGATGCTGTTCGCGGTCAACATGCTCGTGAACACGACCGACGGCGACACTTTCACCATCCCCGAAATCTCCCGCTGGCTGAAGGAGGCGGGATTTGCCGAGGTGCGGACGCTCGACGTGCCGGCGCCTTCACCGCTCATTCTCGCGACCAAGCCGGCGTAATTTAACGGGTGACTTTGTGCGGGTTGCGTCAATGTTAGGCGCAACTTCCTTATGAAAAAATTCGCATTTGGCTGTGGCGGCATCCTGCTCATAGTCGCGTTCATCGCGGTGATCATCGCGATCGCGGTGGCCGGAAAATACAACGCGCTCGTAAAACTCGATCAGAGCGTGAATCAATCGTGGGCGCAGGTGCAAAACGTCTATCAACGTCGTGCCGACCTGATCCCGAACCTCGTGAACACGGTTTCCGGCGCGGCGAATTTCGAAAAATCGACGCTGATTGCGGTGACGAATGCGCGGGCCAGCGTCGGTCGCGTGCAGCTGGATCCGAACAAGGCGCCGACCGATGCCGCGCAACTTGAGCAATTCCAGGCAGCGCAAGGGCAACTGAGCAACGCGCTCTCGCGCCTGCTGGTGGTGAGCGAGAATTATCCCGATCTCAAGTCGAACCAGAATTTTCTCTCGCTCCAGGCGCAGCTCGAGGGCACGGAAAATCGGATCGCGGTCGAGCGGGGAAATTTTAATACCACGGTGCAAGCCTACAACACGGCGGTGAAGACTTTCCCGACGAATATTTTTGCTGGTATGCTCGGCTTTCACGTCCGGCCGTTCTTCAACGCGCAGCCGGGTGCGGAGGCAGCGCCGACGGTGAATTTCAATTTCAACAACAGCACGCCGGCGACGGCGCCCGCTGCCGCGACACCCATTCCGGCCGCGCCCTCTCCGGCGATGAGCGCGGCGCCCACGCCCTAACGAATTCTGAACGGCGCGACTCTCGCCAGCCGGTGCGAGGCGCTCGCCACCGGTCACCCTGAGCGAAGTGAAGCGAAGCGTAACGCAGTGGAAGGATCCTGTGAAAGGACCGGGACGGTTTCGCGCGGACGCCTCATCGCCGGTTCACTGGATCCGTCGGCTCCGCTTTCCTCCGCTCGGAATGACGGCGTGGCTCGTCCTCCTCTTTTTCCTCAGTAGCGCATTCAGTTCCCTCCGGGCGGAGAAGATCCCACCGAAGCCGGCCGGCTATTTCAACGACTACGCAAATGTGATCGATCGCGGGGCGGCGCTCGATTTCAATGAGCAGCTCGCGCAGTTTGAGCGGGAAACTTCCACGCAAATCGTGGTCGCGATCTACCAGACAATGGAGAGCGAGTCGTCCGTCGCCGATTACACCCAGCGGGTCGCGCAGACCTGGGGCGTGGGCCAAAAGGGACACAACAACGGCGCGGTCCTTTTCGTTTTCCTCCAAAACCACCAGATGTTTATCCAGACTGGCTATGGACTGGAGGGCGCGCTACCCGACGCCATCTGTTTCGACATCACACACAATGTCATCGCGCCGCACTTCAAGCAGGGCGATTACACGGCCGGCCTGAAGGACGGCATCACCGCGATGATGCAGGCAGTGCGCGGCGAATACAAAGGCAGCGGCAAAACTCATCTCGAATCCAAGAATGACACGAGCGGGATTCCGATCGGCCTGATCATTTTCGTTCTCATTCTGATCTTCATCGTCTACAGCCGCTTCGCCCGAACGGCTCGCAGGGGTTACGGCTACAGCGGCTGGGGTGGCCCGTTCATCGGTGGCTTTGGTGGCGGAGGAGGAGGCGGATCTGGCGGTGGTGGTTTCAGCGGGTTTAGCGGCGGCGGTGGAAGCTTCGGTGGCGGCGGGGCCGGATCGAGTTGGTAAACACCATGCGCACGAAAATGTTCCTCGAAAAATTGGATCACGCTCGGATCGTCAGGGCGATCGGCGCGGCTGAGCAGCAGACGTCTGGAGAGGTGCGCCTCTATGTGCAGCGGGGTGAAGTCGAAGACCCGATCGCGGCCGCGCGCACGCAGTTCGAAAAACTGGGGATGACCGCGACCCGCCAGCGGAACGGAGTGCTGGTCTTTGTCGCACCACGTTCGCAGAAATTTGCCGTGATCGGCGATGAAGGGATTCATCAGCGTTGTGGCGACGGGTTTTGGCAGCAGTTGGTCGATGCGATGGCGCTGCATTTTCGCGCGGAGAATTTTACCGATGCGGTCGTGCACGCGATCGAGCGGACCGGCGCGCTGCTCGCGGAATACTTTCCGCGCACGCCGGACGACCGGAACGAGCTGCCCGACGCGGTTGAGGAAGGCTAGCTCGTAATCGGAATTCTGAATTGCCGAACCTCCGGTGTCCGATCGTGAACGCGAGCAGGAAAATCAGACTGTGGTTGCAATATCTGGGCGATCGTCTTTATTCCCCGTCCCGCTGCGAGTTTTTTAAATCGTTGCGCCGTTGGTCCCTGGGTTTCTGTCGCTTGACTCGAAACCGCGCTCGCCAGGGGGAACCCGGCGCTTTTTGAAAGGAAGAAGGACGAATTACGAAGGATGAAGTGTCTTCAGGTACTTCACTGTTTTCTTAATTCATACTTCGTCCTTCATCCTTAAGATCATCCTATGCCAGTTCGTTACGGTCGTTTTGAGATGCCCAAGACCCTCACCAAAGATGAGGCGTCATCCACAGATACTTACGCCAGGTTTATCGCCGAGCCCTTCGAGGCTGGCTACGGTCACACCGTCGGGAATTCCCTCCGCCGCGTCCTGCTTTCGTCGCTCGAAGGCGCCGCCATCACGGCCGTGAAAATCAACGGCGCGCAGCACGAGTTCGGCACCCTGCCCGGCGTGGTCGAGGATGTGACCGACATCGTGCTCAACCTGAAGCGCATCAAATTTAAATCGGCCGATCACGAAGCGCGCCAGCTTTCGCTAAACGTGAACAAGGAAGGCGAAGTCACCGCCGGCGACATTACGCTCGTCCAGGGCTACGAAGTTTTGAACCCGAAGCAGATCATCTGCACGCTCGACAAGAAGCATAAGTTTGAAGCGGAGCTCGACGTGCGTGTCGGCCGCGGTTTTGCCACCGGCGATGAGAACAAACGCCCCGACCAACCAATCGGCCTCATCCCGATCGATTCGATTTTTTCGCCGGTGACCCGGGTGAAATATGCGGTCGAAAATACCCGCGTCGGTCAGCGGACTGATTACGACAAACTCATTCTCGAAGTCTGGACGGACGGCCGTCTCGCGCCGGACGAAGCTCTGCTCCAGGCGTCTGCCATCATGCGACATCACCTCGATGTTTTCGTAAACTTCAACGAAGACGTGATCGAGTTCGACGAGACGCCGGCCGGTGTTTCCGAGGAAAACGTGAAGCTGAAGAAGCTCCTCAACATGAGCGTCAACGAGATCGAGCTGAGCGTGCGAGCGGCGAACTGCCTGAACAACGCCAACATCACGACCGTCGGCCAGCTCGCGCAAAAGAGCGAAGCGGAGATGCTGAAGTATCGCAACTTCGGCAAGAAATCGCTCAACGAGATCAAGGACAAACTGCAACAGCTCGGCCTTGGGCTCGGTCAGAAATTCGATCCGGGTTTGGTCGAGATTCCGCTCAACCCGGATGGCGCGAACGGCGCGGACAGCGCAGATGAAGAATAGTCGTTAGGTAATTGTCAGGCATTTTCAGGTCGGAGAAGCAGCTATGAGGCATCAAAAGAAGACCGTTAAACTGGGGCGCACCGCGGAGCACCGGAAATCGTTGCTCGCCAATCAGGTTTGCAGCTTGATTGAGCATCAGCGGATTAAAACCACGCTTGCCAAGGCCAAAGCAGTGCGACCGCTCGCGGAAAAAATGGTGACGCTCGGCAAGAACGGCTCGCTCCACGCGCGCCGAACGGCGCTGGCGGTTCTCCGGCAAAAAGACGCGGTCAAGAAGTTATTCGACGACATTGCGCCGCGCAGCGCCGACCGTAAAGGCGGCTACACCCGCATCATAAAACTCGGCCAGCGCAAGAGTGATGCTGCCGCGGTCGCTTTCCTGGAATGGGTTGATGCGCCGCAGGTGGTCGAGGAAGAGGCCAAGCCGGCGGCGAAGGGAACGAAGCGCGCCAGCAAATCTCCCAAAGCCGAAGCGGGCAGCGAAGCTGGTTCCAAGCCGGTGAAAAAGGCGAAGAAAACGGCGGCAAAAGAGAAGAAGGAAGACGTCGAAAAGTAGCCTAACGAGTCCGGCGCAGGCTCCAGGTTAATCTCCCATCGGTTGCAATCTCGAGCGCAGCAACGCTCGCCGGCGCTCCCCGATTTGGTCGTGTCACGCAACCGGGATTAAGGAAGCGCACGGCACCGATCCGCTCGTCGCGCGGGACGTGCGTGTGACCGTGCAGGAGCACGTCGACTTCATCCGGCGGGCGTGACGGCGGGATGTGGACAAGGCGAAAGCGGAGGCTGTTACGTTTCAGATCGACCACGAGCGGCCAACGGTCATTCGCGTCGCAGTTCCCGCGCACGATCGTAACGGGCAACCTAAGACTCTCGATTTGCAGGAGCAGGTGCGGCGCGCAAACGTCGCCCAGGTGCCAGATTTCATCCGCGCCGTCGGCTAACGCCTCGAGGTTTGGGGGCAGGTGATTATGCGTGTCGGCGAGCACGAAAATTCGGAGCGGTTTAAAAGTTGGGGCGGTCATGCAGGGTCATCCTGAGCGAGGCGAAGGATGCCGCAAGCGAGATAGAAAGCCGAGCCGAAAGCGCAGTCCGCCATCTTGAGGAGAGCGTTCACGTCGTCCCAAGCGAAGCGCCTATGAGGCGCAGTTGAGGGACCCCGATGGTTTTCCTCGAATTATCGAGATGGCGCGTCTCGGTCGATCCGCGAGATCCGTCGACTTCGTTCCGCTCAGGATGGCCTCCGCGCGACTGCACTGAATGCAGATGAATTGCCTAACGACATTCGCCTCCGCCGTTGCTTCTCGGCCTAACCGATCTACTGTGGAGACCTGTGTCTTTCAACAACTTCGGGCTTTCCCAGGAAGTCGTGCGGGGAACCCAGGCCATGGGTTTTACGGAGCCCACGCCGATCCAGCTCCGCGCTTTTCCAATCGTTCTTTCCGGCAAAGATCTCATCGGCACCGCGCAAACCGGCACCGGTAAAACCGCGGCATTTGCGCTCCCAATTCTCACTCTACTGGCGCACCATGGCTCGTTTCGCTGCTTAATCCTGGAGCCGACGCGGGAGCTCGCAGCGCAGGTCGAAACGGCTTTTCGAGATTACGGGCGCTACACCGATCTGCGGATTTCAGTCGTCCACGGCGGCGTCGGCTACGGCAAGCAAAAGGAAGAAGCCGCCGCGGGCACGGACATCGTCTGCGCGACGCCTGGACGCTTGCTCGATCTGCTCGAACAGGGCGCCATGAATTTCCGGAACGTGAACATTCTCGTGCTGGATGAAGTCGATCGGATGCTCGACATGGGATTCCTCCCGGACGTGCGCCGGATCGTAGAGCAGATTTCCACCGATCGGCAAACGCTCCTCTTCTCCGCCACCTTGCCGCCAGAGATTGAGCGGCTCGCGGCCTGGGTTTTGCGCAACCCGGAAGTGGTGGAAATCGGTGCGCAACGCTCGCCCGCCGAGACTGTGTCGCACGCGGTCTATCCGGTCGCGGCGGAGCAAAAATTTGACCTGCTGATGGCGCTCCTCGAGCGGACCAATTACGACAGCGCGCTGATTTTTTCGCGCACGAAGCACGGCGCCGATCGAATCGCGTCGCAGCTCAAATCAGGCAGACATGCCGTGGCGGTTTTGCATTCCAATCGCACCCAACGCGAGCGGGTCGAGGCGCTCGAGGGTTTCAAGAGCGGCAAATACGAGGTGATGGTCGCAACCGACATTGCCGCGCGCGGGATCGACATCGCCGGCGTCACCCATGTCATCAACTACGACGTGCCGGAGCATCCGGAGGATTACGTCCATCGGATCGGCCGGACCGGTCGGGCGCAGAAAGTGGGCGACGCGTTCACGCTCATGAACGGAGAAGAGCTGCCCTCGCTCCAGGCGATCGAGCGCTTCATCGGACAAAAAATTCCGCGACTGAAACTCGATAACTTCCCCTACATCTACACGGTGCTTTTCGAGCCCGAATCGGCCAGTGGCGGGAAGCGTGCAATCGGCGGCGGCCGGACGCATCGCGGTTATTCCTTCGGCCGGCGGCGGCGATGAGCGAGCACCCGCTCGCGCTGCAGGTCGAGCGCAGCATTTACCTGATCCGCGGCGTGAAGGTGATGCTCGATTATGACCTGGCGTCGCTTTATCGGGTGGAAACCCGCGCTTTAAAACAGGCAGTCCGCCGAAACACGGAACGCTTCCCGAGTGACTTCATGTTCGAGTTAGCGGATGGCGAGATCGATCTGCTGGTATCACAAAGTGTGATACCTACGCGAGGCAAATTCGGCGGGGCGAAGCCGATGGCTTTCACCGAACAGGGCGTCGCGATGCTCTCCAGCGTCCTCCGGAGCCAGCGCGCGGTGCAGGTGAACATCGCCATCATGCGCACCTTCGTGCGTTTGCGCGAGCTCCTGCTTTCCAACCGCGATCTGGCGGTCAAGCTCGATGCGCTGGAGCAAAAATACGACGCGCAGTTCCGAATCGTCTTCGATGCCATCCGCGAACTGATGACGCCACCCGATCCGTCGCCGAAGCGCCAGATCGGTTTCCGTTAGGCCCTAACGAGTCTGCTTCTTCGCGGTCCAACGATCGACCCACTCGTTCACAGTCTGGTACCAGAGCTGACTGTTCTGCGGCTTCAGGACCCAGTGACCTTCGTCGGGAAAATAGAGCATCTCCGACGGCACGCCCAGCCGCTGCAAGGTCGTGAAGAGATCAAAGCCCTGAGACACATCGAGCCGATAATCGAGCTGCCCATGAATGACGAGCGTTGGCGTTTTAAATTTCTCCACCGAGAGATGCGGCGACCATTTGCGATAAAGCTCCCGATTTTTCCAGGGCGGCCCGTCGAATTCCTTCTCCGGAAACCAGAGTTCCTCCGTTGTGCCGTAAGCCGATTCGGTATTGAACACGCCATCGTGGGTCACGAGACATTGGAAGCGATCGGTGTGCCCGAGAATCCAATCGATCATATAGCCGCCGTAACTCGCGCCGAGCGCGGCCTCGCGATCCTTGTCGATAAAGGAAAACGTTTTCTCCGCGTAGTCGAGTCCCTGCATGAGATCGTGAAACGGCGTTCCGCCCCACTGCCCGATCACGCCTTCGGTAAACTTCTGACCGTAACCGGTCGAGCCGCGCGGGTTCACCATCACCACCACGTAGCCGTTTGCGGCGAAGAGTTCCGGGTTCCAACGATAAGACCAATCGTCGCCCCAGGCGCCTTCGGGGCCGCCGTGGACCAGGAACTTCACGGGATATTTTTTGCTCGCGTCGAAGTTCGGCGGCTTCACGAGAAAGCCTTGGATATCGACGCCGTCAGAAGCCTGGAACTTGAAGGGCTCGAGCGGCTGCATCGTAACTTGTGCGAGAATCGCGTCGTTCACGTGCGTGACGGCCATGGGCTCGCTCTTCTGCGAAACATCAAGCCGCCAGATTTCGTTAGGCGCCTGGATCGAGTTGCGGCTGAAATAGAGAAACTTCCCATCCAGCCCTAGCACCAGATCGTCCGCGTGCAGGCGCGCGAGTTCGTTAGGCCGGTTCGCGTTGACCGGGAATTGGTAGATTGGAGCTTCGCCATGATCTTCCGCGCTGAAGTAGATCGATTGTGAGTCCTGCGCCCAGGTGAAACTCCCGACCCAACGATCGAAATCCTGCGTCGCGATCCGAATTTTTTCCGAAGCTCGATCATAGAGCGCGAGCGTAAAGCGATCGCTTTCGTAACCGCCGCGGGCTTGTGATAACCAGGCGATCGACTTCCCGTCCGGCGAAAAGCGCGGGATCGAATCGCTCCCGGGACTCGTCGAGATTTTCTTCGGTGCACCACCGGCGAGCGGGACGACAAAGATGTCGTTGTTCGTGCTCGTCGCGCCGACTTTGTCGGTGTTGCAAGTGTAGGCGAGCTCCTGGCTGTCGGGCGAAATCGCGTAGGCGTCCGGGCCGCCTAACGAGAAGGGCGGGACGTCGTGATCGCCCGGCGTCAGATCGCGCGGTGTTGCCGGCGACACGCCCGCCTCTACATCGACCATAAAGAGGTGACTGCGTTTGAAGTCCGTGTATTGCGTCCAGTGCCGGTAAAGCAGGTGCTTGAAAATCTTCGCCTTCACCTTGCTCTTCTTCAGTTCCTCGTCGCGCTGCTGATTGCACGCGTCGTCTTTGCAGTCGGGGTAAACCCTCGAGATGAAGACAATCTCCTTCCCGTCAGGCGACCAAATCGCGCCGTCCGCGCCGGTCGAGACCGACGTCACCTGCTGCGCCGTGCCGCGGATTTTACCTGCCGTCGAATCAAATCCCACCATCCACACCTGCGTGGGATCGGTTGCTTTCGAAGTGAAGATCAGCCGTTTGCCATCAGGTGAAAAACGCGGGCGCTCTTCTTCGTTAGGGGAGTCATTCAGGCGGCGCGCCTCGCCACCTTCTGCCGGTACAATCCAGAGATGCGATTTCCGGCTGTTCTGCTCCAGGTTCACGTCCGTCGCGGAAAAGACGACCCATTTTCCATCCGGTGATGGGATCGGCTCGCCGAGCCGCTTTAACTTCATCATCGTCTCGAAATCGAATGGCTTTTTGCCGGCATCGTTAGGCGGCGCAGCTGAGAGCGCAGGCGCGGCGACGGCGGCGAGGGCGAAGAGGAGCGAAAATAATCTCATCATGCCGACCATATACCTCGTTTCCGGAAAATAATCCGCAGATGGCGCAGATTTCCGCGGATAAAGCAGGGGATTGGAAGTTTCATCCGCGAAAATCCGCGAAATCTGCGGAGAGAATGCGGTTTGATTGACGCCCACCGCAGTCATACGCGAGATTTGCGCGATGGAATGTCCGATGAACGAGGAGCGCGCGACGCAATATTATCCGGACTATCTCGGGCTCGAGGGACTCCTCAAATTGCAGAAACCGCTCAGCCTGCGCGACGGCAAACTGATCGCGCATGATGAGATGCTCTTTATCATCATCCATCAGGCTTACGAGCTTTGGTTCAAGCAGATCCTGCACGAGATCACCGCCTGTAAGGAAGTCATGAGTAAACCGGAAGCCGACGACGACGGCCCGGACATGAATGTCGTGGTCCATCGGCTCGATCGGGTCGTGGAAATCTGGAAGCTGCTGAACCACCAGGTCGATGTCCTCGAGACGATGACTCCGCTCGATTTTCTCGAGTTCCGCGAGTTGCTCCACGGCGCCTCCGGCTTTCAGAGCCGGCAATTCCGCCAAATCGAGGCGTCGTTAGGCCTGAAGGTCGAGAACCGGTTTCGTCCCGACTATTACAAGCACACCCGCTTTGGCGGCTTTAATGAAAAGGACATGGCGGAGATCACCGCCTTTGAAGAACAGGAAACGCTTCTCGGGCTGGTCGAGAAATGGCTGGAACGGATGCCGTTTTTCGGCGCGGAATTCTGGCAGGGCTGGGAGGAAACGCCCGCCGACACCGGGAGTAGCGAGCAAGCACCCTTCTGGACTCGCTACCGCGCGCTTTACCAGCGGAGCCTGTCTGAGCGCGACCAGCAAGCGGATCTGCTCGAGCAGTTCGACGACATCTTCTTTCGAGCGGGATGGGGGCCATTCCGTCCAGGCGCGCTCCGCGCGGCGCTCTTCATCATGCTCTACCGCGATGAGCCGATGTTCCGGCTTCCCTTCGCCCTCCTCAATTCGCTCATCGAGATCGATGAACATCTGGGCAACTTCCGTTATCGCCACTTGCAAATGGTGCGGCGGATGATCGGCTCGCGGGTCGGCACCGGCGGTAGCAGCGGACAGGAATACCTGCAGGGGGCGGTGAACAAAAACTACATCTTTAAGGAACTGGCCGGCATCACCACCTACCTGATCGAACGCCGCCATCTGCCCGTCCTGCCGCCCCGCCTGCACCAGGCGCTTCGCTTCGGTTATACCAGTCGTTAGGCGAATTCAGCGCATCCGGGGGCGGCGGGGAGGATGATGTGCGGATTGCAATCCCGCTCCCGCAGCGGCGACACTCATTGCCTGTCTCTTCGCGGCGGGCGAAAACTTCGTCACTCCTCCCGACCTTAAGAAGTTGCAACGGGTCACGGTAGCGCCCTAACGAGTTCAACACCGCCAGGACATTGGCTCGTGCTGCCGATCAGCCCGCAAATGCGGCTATCCCGGTTCCCGCGTCTGCAACGCGGCCGCGACGGCGGCTGGCTCGATCCCTTGCAAATGAAGATCGCGCTGGGGAAAAGGAATCTCAATTTTCGCGTCGGCTAACGCGCTGTTCGTCGCCACCGCGACGTCGCTCTTGATCCGTGGCCAGTGATCGAAGTCGTCGGTCCAAAAGAGCAGCTGGAAGAGCAGCGCGTCCGCTCCGAATTCTTGCAGATAAGCCTCGGGCGCAGGGTTGGTCGCGACCAGCGGGTGCGCGGCGGCGACTTTCGTCAGAAGATCCAGCACGCGTCTCGGATCGGTTCCGTAAGCGACGCCCACGTCGAGCTCCATCCGGCGCTGACGATTGGAGAGCGTCCAGTTCCCCACCTTTTCAGAAATGAGCAGTCCGTTTGGCACGATCAACTCCGAGCTGTTGGGGAGACGGATCACACTGGCTCGGATTCCGATCCGCTGAATTCGCCCCGTCGCGCCGTCGACTTCGATTACGTCGCCCACCTGCACGGGGCGCTCGAAGAGGAGGATCAATCCGGAAACGAAATTATTAAAAATATTCTGCAACCCAAAGCCGATCCCGACGCCAAACGCGCCGGCCAGAATAGCGAACCTCGTCATGTCCGCCCCGACCGCGGCGAGGGCTGCGAAGAAGCCGAGGAGCAGAATGATGTAATGAAGAATGGTCGAGACCGCGTAGGCCGAGCCGCGAGCAAGATGAAAGCGTTCGTAGATATCGCCTTCGAGAAGAAAGCGGACGAAACGGGAAAGGAGAACAGCCAGCCAGATGCAAAGTGCAAAGGCAAGGAGCGCGCCGAGAGAAAGACGAAGGGATCCGACAGTCATTTCGGCTGTGATGAATCGAGTCACTCCCTCGACAACCGGTCCGCGCAAGGAAAACGCCGCGAGCGTGAGAAGCGCCCAGAGCACAAAGGCGCCGAGATAAATCAGCCGCGCGATGCGGGTCCGGAGCAATGGCCGGTGATGCCGCACCACACCCAGCGAAGCCAGAGGACGAATCTGCAGGGCAAAGAAACTGAGCCCTTCCACGATCCCGGCAGCGGCATACAGCAGAATCGCAAGATACGCCGCCGCCAGCGCGCCGGTGCCGAGATAATTTGCCAGACGAACGTAACCTAACGAATTGGCAACGAAGACCACGGCGAACAAGACGAGCCCCACCCGCGCAGCTGCCCGGGCCGTTTTGCGAGAGGCGGTGCCATGAAGAGAAGGTCGTGTTGAGTGGATAAACCAGACAAGAAAAGCGATCCCGCCCGCCATTTCCAGAAGCAGCATGACCCGCGAGAGCACCGGGAGAGCCGCCGCCAGATGGCGAAGTTGGGCCACGATATAAAAAACCACGAGCGCATTCAGAATTGGAAAGAGATGGCGATCGATCAGCCGTCGCAAAAGAATGAGAATCGGGACGAGCGCGAGCGCGGCCAATCCCGCCCAAAACAACCGCGGCGCTTGCTGGAAAAGCGGGCGGGCGGCAAGAAACGTGAGCACGCCCGCGGTTGCGAGCGGCAATTGCAGGACGCGGTTTGCTCGATCCAGCGCCGGATCTTCAGCCGTCCAGCGGGCGGTCTGGTGCTTGATCCGAAAAAGGACGAAAGCGGAACCGGCAAAAATCAGGGCGAGATAGATCAGTTTTGTCCACTCCCGCGCGAGGTAAGCGCGGAGTTGCGCGAGCTGGGTAGCGAAAGAGACCTGCGTTTCCTCGACCAGGTCGTGCGCCGCGGCCGCGCGCACCTCAGCGCTCCAGATTGGCGGGCTGTCCCGCACGGCTAGTTCTTCCACCGCCGCGTTTTGAGCGAGCCGGATCGAACGCTGCGTCGTGGTCGCACGTTGTGATTGTTCCGCTACACGGCTTTGCAGAGTCAGGATCGCCGCGCGCCGGGTTTGCAAGATTGATCCGACTCTTGCGATCGTCGCGAGGACACTCTCGATTCGCTTGGTGACTTCCGGCGGAGCCGAGGAGTTGCGGGCGACCCCGAGAGTTTGCGTCCAGGTTGAACGCCAGCCCGGCAGCAGCGCAATCTCCTTTTCGATAATATTCGCACGAGCAGTGAGATCCCGCGCCCAAAGCGCGAGCTGGTCGTTCAGTTTTTGCCACCGACTCCCAAGGTCATTCAACGTCTCGAGCGGCGCGCCCGGCTTCAAACTGCGTGTCGTTTCATCGGCCAACGCCGCGATCTCCTGCGTCATGAGCGAGATTTGGCGCGCCACCGTCGCGCTCGTCTCCTCAGGGGCGAGATCCGTCTCCATCTCTTGGAGTTTTTCCGAAGTGCTTTCCGCCTCCGCGACCACGTCTGCCAAGGGCACGGGTGTCGGCGCTGCAACGGGCGTCGCCGTCCCCGTCACCGCGGAGGTAGGCGACGATGGAGTTCCGACTTGTGCGTCTGCGCTCAGATTTATCCAGCAGGACGCGACAAACAGAATAAGAAAAAAAAGATGGCCGGGGCAGCAGCCGGATCGTCGTCGCATGAGCAGTTTGGACCGCCGCCAGACTAATCTGCGAGCCAACCTCGTGGAAGAGCGGATTCCAACGTTCACATCTCGAAAGGAGTCTGGTGGGAATGAAGTCGTCGTTAGGCGAGGCGTGAAGAGCCGGAAGAGAAGACGATAAGAATTTGCTGCCTTGTACGACGGGTGAAGAATCTCATTGATGATGTCGTGCGAGATCGCAAACCGAAGCCGGCAACTGGCGCGATAGAAGGCCTCTTGATTCCCTCCTCCGCATAAACGCCCGATGGACCGGACAAATGGGCCGAGTCCGACTTCCCAGGAAGGTCTCTCGTTTCGCGGCTCGGTCCCCTCAGCGCGCCCGGCTGAATCACCTATAGCAACCTATCGCTAAATTTTAGCAAGCGACCGGGAGCGACGCAAAATTGAACCGGTAGGATCGGAGCGTGATTCCGTCGGCTCAGCGTTCGTTGCGATTTCCCTCCCGTCCTGCGAGCTGCGGGCTTCTTTTGTTATGCGCCACGTTGCTCTGTTCGGTCCGGCCGATTCCTGGTCGGACACAGACCCTCGCCCAACCCGCGGAAGAATCCGTGACACTTGCAGCGATCACGACCTCGGAGGTGATCGTCACGGCCCAAAGCGACGAGGCGGCGCGTCTCGAAGAGACGCGTCGGAATTATGCCGGCTCGGTGGCGACCGTTTCGCCGGAAGAGATCGAGTTGCAGAAGACCGACAACCTGGGGGACGTCGTGGCGCGAGTGCCCGGTGTCACATACGTCGACGAGGATGGACGCGGCACGAAGCCGGACATCAGCCTGCGCGGCCTCAATCCGATCCGAAGTGAATTCGTCCAACTACTCCTCGATGGAGTTCCGATCCAGCCATCGCTCTATTCGGAGCCGGGTGCGTACTATGGAGTGGCGGCGGAACGCGTCGCGGCGATCGAGATTTTCAAAGGCGGCGCCTCCATTCCCTTCGGTCCGAACGCCGTCGGCGGCGTCGTGGATTTCATCACACGCGGACCGTCCCTGCGACCATTCGCCGCCGTCCTGGACACGCGCTTCGACAGCTACGGCGATTATGACGCGAATCTTTTTGTGAGCGGCACAAGGGGCAATGTTTTCGCTGGCCTCGAATACCTGCAGAAAGGAGGCGACGGGTTCCGCGACAGCCTTGGCTACAACATCGACGATTTGGATGTGAAGCTCGGCTACATCTTTAATCAGGACCACTCTGCACAGCTTCACTTCCAATATTACGACGAAGAATCGGAGACGCCGGGCGGTCTGTTACCGGAACAATTGCGCAACGACCGGACACAATCGAACAAGCCAGACGACGAATTTTTTGGCCGCAGAATCGCCGCCGACCTCCGCTCCAGCCATCGTCTGTCGGACCGACAGGAGATCGACCTCTTGCTTTATATCGTGCGCTTTGAACGCGACTGGTTCCTCCAAAATTACGTCAGCGATGACACACCGAATCTCGATCTCGCCGATAGCAATGGACAGTTCCTGCGCGCGTTTGATGTCGTCGGCTTCGAACCGAAATACACTCGCCACTACGACCTCGGACAAACGACCGAAAACGAGCTCGAAATCGGCGCTCGCATTTACTACGACTGGGTCGATCGCCGCGCGGCGACTGGCCGCAGCGGGTCCGCCCGCTACGGGAATGCGGTGCTGACTTCGCAGGAATCGCTGACAACGCTCGCACTGGCCGGCTACCTCCAGAATGACTTCAAGTTGGCGCCGCAGCTCAGCGTTGTGCCGGGATTGCGTTACGAGCACATCGAACAGACGCAGCAGGATGTTCTGAGGAACGCCCCGGAGCGTTCTTCGGCCTACGATGTGTGGGTGCCGGGGATAGGAATCAAATACGAGCTCGCTCAGACGACGCAGCTTTACGGCAATGTCAGCCGCTCCTTTCGCCCACCGACTTTTGCCGATTCGTTCAATCCGGCGCTTAATGCTTCCAATGCCGATCTGCGCGCGTCCACGGCGTGGACTTATGAGGGCGGCGTCCGCGCGAATCCTTATCCGTGGTTATCGGGGGAAGCCGGCGGTTTCTACACCGATTTCACCGACCAAGTCATCGTCTCCGCGGGCACCGCGGGAAATTTCAATACCACCTCCAATGGCGTGGAACTGCTGGGCCAGGTGGGGTTGTTCGGGCTCGCGCGAACGCTGCAGACGGGAAACCCGCATGATGCGGGCGATCATGAGGTTTTCCTCGTCGGTGGCGCTACGATTCTGCGATCGACGTTTGCGGACGGCGCCTTCGAGGGAAACGACCTGCCTTACGTCGCCCGGGAAAGCTATACCTTTGGCGTCCGCTACGCATTTGGGAATCGATTCGATCTTCTTCTTCAAGGTCGGGCGGTAGGCGATCGTTTTACAGATAATGCCAACACCGTGGCCGAGAATGCCATCGGCACGATTGGGCAGCTATCCGAATACGCGGTGATCGATCTCAAGGCGCGCTGGAAAGTGAGCGAGCATCTTGTCTTTAACGGGGGGATCAACAACCTCCTGGATGAATCGTACGCGACCCAGCGCCGCACCGGCCAACAAAAAGGCCTTTTCCCGGGACCGACCCGGTCAGCTTACCTGGCTGCGACCCTGACCTTTTGAGCTTCAACACACAATTCATGAAAAAGCACCTTACCTGCATCCTTGCCGTCTGTTTTCTGCCCCTGGTCGGTCAGGCCCATTACCTCTGGATCGAATCAGACGGTCCCGCCGTCGCGCGGATTTACTTTGGCGAATTCGACCAAGGACTGCGCGAAAAGGCGGGCGGACGCCTCGACGAGCGCGACGCGATTGAGGGATGGTTGAGGCAGGCCGACGGGCCAAGCGAATCGCTTACTTTCACAAAGCAGCGTGATTGTTTCTCCGCCCACCCGGTCAGCGCAGGCTGGATCGTCGTCCAGGATCTCACGAACGAAGTGAAAAACTGGACTGCGAACGGGATCGGAATCGTGAAGCCGATGTTTTACGCGCGGGCTGCGACGGACAACCGGCTCGCGCCGGCGCAACCGGTCACCACACTGGACATTATCCCCGACCGGAAGCAGCCGCAGGCCTTGCGTGTCTTCTTTAAAAAGCAGCCGCTGGCAAAAGCGAAAGTGATGGTGCACGCGCCTAACGAGTGGTCGAAGGAGCTGCAGACGAACGCCAATGGCGAAGTCACTATCTCGACGCCGTGGCCAGGGCAATACGTCATCGAAGTCATTCATCGTGAGCTCACGCCCGGCAAGTTCGAAGGCAACCCGTACGAGGCGATCCGCCATCGCGCCACGTTTTCACACGTCTATTGATGCGACGCTTTCATCGGCGGCTAGGCGTTGCCGCCGCCCTTTTCGTCGGGCTGGCGTCCGTGACCGGACTGCTCTGGGCGTACGCGCCTTACCTCTATTGGGAAGGCAACTATCTCGAACGCAAACATCCGGTCGTTCCGATGGATTTTCGCGGAGTGACGTTGACCCATCAGGACGCGATCCGGACGGCGCGTGAGCAGCTTGGGACAGCCTTTGTCGTCTCCGCTGTGACTCTGCGTTCAGAATTGGGCCAGCCTCTCTTCGAAGTCCGCGGGGAAGAGCGGGATTTTCTTATCGACGCCCGCACTGGCGCGCCGCTCTCACCACTGCCCGCCGATTTTGCCGCGCGCGTCGCGGCGCAATATGTGCGCGGCCATCCGCCGGTCGCCGCGGTGACCCTGCTGGACGCGTTCGTGCATCGGTCCGGCAAAGTTTACAAGTCCGTTTATCGGGTGCAGTTCAAGGCGCCGAAGACGCCGGTCATCTACCTCTCCGCTCGCACTGGCGCGATCATCGAGGAAGAGGACGACGTGCGCAGGTTCCACTTTTGGGTGATGCGTCTGCACCAACTCAACTTTTTCGGATTCCGCAAAACGCTCACGATCATTCCGGGAAGCGCGATCCTGCTCCTGGTGGTTTCGGGGTTTGTGCTGAGTCGTCGGGCCAGGTCTCGCGTCGCCCGAAGCGAACGCTGATCGCATGAAATAGTCAATATAACTATTGACTTATATCTCCAGCGGCCTTTTGCTCGAATATGCCTGATCTGGATTCGAATCATTTTTCAGCACTTGAGGGCGCCGTTGATTTTTCTCCGCGCCGGAACGGCGTGCCTTCTGGGACCCCTTCGCCCGCGCAGAGGTTCCGGTCTTTGGTCGCCGGTCTCGGCCGCCCGTTGAAGAGCGCAGCAGCGCACTGCGACGGCGACGAGCCTCAACTTTCGCGCCGCGACGGTTTTTCGCCGTCCGTCCCGCCGCCACCTCCAGCCGAGCTCGCAACGGTTGATTCGAAAGAGCTAATTCGCGAAATCTTACGACGAATCGGAGAAGACCCCGACCGCGAAGGATTGCAGCAGACGCCAGATCGAATCGTGCGTTCGTGGAAGGAACTTTACGGCGGATATGGCCAGCGCGCGGAAGATGTGCTCGTCACTCAATTCCAGGCGGAGCAGTACGATCAAATGGTGCTGCTGCGCGATATCCAGTTTTTCTCCACCTGCGAGCATCACATGCTGCCCTTCCACGGGAAGGTGCACATCGCTTATCTGCCGAACAACAAAATCGTCGGGCTCTCGAAGCTGGCACGTTTGACGGAGATGTATGCTCGCCGGCTCCAAGTGCAGGAACGGATGACTTATCAGATCGCGATGGAACTCCAGCGCGTCCTCAAGCCGAAAGGCGTCGCGGTAATGATCGAGGCGATGCACCAATGCATGTGCAGTCGCGGAGTTAGAAAACGCGGAGGCACCATGGTGACCTCGTGTCTGCTCGGTGCGTTTAAGGAAAATCTCGCCAGCCGTACCGAATTCCTTTCC
>JAICMR010000108.1 GCA_025929155.1 Chthoniobacterales bacterium
CCGATCGTTAGGCTAAACCGATCGAGCGATACGGTTCCGGTCCCAGACAAGGAGCCGATTGCGACTGCTTGCTGACGCAGATTGGTCAGATCCATGGTGGCGTTACCTGCCATCTCGAACTGCACCTGGTCGAGAGACACCGGAAGGCCCTCGATCGAAATCATGCCACCCAAACCACCCTCGCTCCCGACCTCAGCGCTGACGACAGTTTGCGCAGAGCCAGGGATGTTATTGATCGCGAGTAAGCCGCCTTGCGCTCCGCTCCCTTCACCACCTTTGGCCGTGAAGGTCGCATAGCCTTCGCCGCCAAAGGTGTAAACCTGTCCTCCCTGCGCGCCGGCGCTGGTCGCGCCGTTGGCGATAAAGCTGGCTCCGGCACAGATACCGGTATCTATCTCCGTCGAGCCTCCTTCTGCACCAGTCACTGAGGCTGCGTTGTTCATAAAGGTGGAACTGCCAATGTTACCGCCGGTATCAACAAAAGTGAATCCGCCGGCTGCATCCGCTGCCAGCCCAGGCTGGTTGATGAAGATCGCGGCTTCGGCGGTCGAATAAGCGGTGAGATCGGTAATTCCGCCGTAGACGGTTCCGCGCACCTTAGCCCCCTCATTGATGAACGTCGCGCTTCCCGCACTAGGTGTATCGGCGAATTGTAATCCAAATTCAGTCAACCCACCATAGGTGCCAGTGGAGGCGCTGCCCTGATTAGTGATGATTATGTTTTCGCCAACCGACGCTGATCCGAGAAAGAAAATCGCCCCAGAGTCCTGTTGCTCCGGCCCCGGAGCCGCTGCCGCGATCAAATTCTGCACCTTTCCGGAACTGTTGACGATGCCCGCCTCGTAAAAGTCGATAAACTGAGCATAGGTCGTATCAGAACTAGGACTCGCGGTCAACGTGTAGGAACTGGCACCGGAAGCGAAGACAATGCCGGAGAGATTAGTGTCCGCATCCGAGAGATCTCTTGCTCCACCGACGGTGATGTTGATGACGTTGGAAACACCAAAGTTTGCGATATCTGTCTCACTATCGGGGACTGTTGCGGGAGTCCAGTTTTCCGCCCTATTCCAGAGGTTGCTTGTCGGATTGGGATTCCAAGTCGCGCTTCCGGCATTTGCCTGAGAGCAAAAGGAGATGGCCATTCCCGATAGAAAAGAAAATATGTAGTTCTTCATTGCAAATACTTGTGCGGGTTACTTAAGGCGAGCGTCGAGGTAGTTGATAACGTTCTGACTAACTCGTGTAGTCCGTGCGGTGCGACCCCCACTCCAACAGTTCCACCAGATGAGGTAAGAAACCAACCTCGATGGTGTCTGGTGCGGGTTGTCATAGCATGACGTTCTATTTGAATCGCAAGATGCGTGTAAAGAATTCTAACATGACCCTTTCGTCATCGACTACTGGAGCCGAAACAATCACGCGCGCTTCTGGCACAATCACTTACGCGGTGACACGGAGTCGATTGCTCGGCGCGGGGCAGCTCCCGCGCCTCTTGCATATCGCGGAGCGGTCGGCGCTCCGAGACGAGATGACGCCTCAGCTTCCGCAGAGAAACTTCTCCCCTGCTCGGAAGGACTTTTCCAAAGGCTCTCTACGGCCGCGCGACAAAGGGCCAGAAGATCGGGATCAAAATACTGGCCGCGATCCATAAGATGATATTCAGCGGGAGGCCGATCTTCGGGAAATCCGAGAATCGATAGCCGCCGGCGCCGAAAACATAGGTATTCGTCTGGTGCCCGATCGGGGTCGCGAAGCTCGCCGCGCAGCCGAACATGACCGCAACCGCGAAAGGGCGCGCGTCCACTCCCATCGACGCCGCGATTTCAAAAGCGATCGGCGTTAGCAGCACCGCGACGGCGTTGTTGCTGATCAACTCCGTCATCGACGTCGCGACGAGATAAGTGACCGAAAGCGTCACTGCCGGTCCGAAGTGCCCAACGGCGCCGATCACGCCTTGGGCGATCAGGTGCGCGGCGCCCGTCGTTTGCATCGCGCTGCCGAGCGCGAGCATCCCGAAGATCATGAACAAAATCCGCCACTCGATCGCGCCGCGCGCCTCCTCGATGTCGAGGCAGCGGGTGACGACGACGAAGATCGCCGCGATCAAGGCCAGGGCCGAGAGCGGCAAGACATGAAACGCGCTCAGCACAATCACGCTGCCGATGCCGAGGATCGCGAGCGGCGCTTTCTGGCGGCGGAAGGCCCGCTGTTTCGGTTCGGTCAGGCTAAGAAAATCGCGCTCCTGCATGAGGCGATTGATTCCCTCGGCCGGTCCCTGCACGAGGAGCGTGTCGCCGAACGCCAGCCGCACATCCTCGAAGCGCTCGCGCAGGTTTTCCCCTTGCCGGTGGACCGCGAGTATCAGCACGCCATAACGCTGCCGGAAATTCAGCTCGCGCAGCGTCTTCCCGACAAAAGTCGAGCGGCTCCCAATGATTCCCTCCATCAGAATGGCTTTGCGTTCGCCGGTCGGCTGAACGCCAAGCTCGGTTTCCGACTGAAAAACGACGCCCGGCATTTCCTTGATCCCCCTCACTCCGGCGACCGGCGTCTCGAGGAGCAACTGGTCGCCCACCTCGAAACGGTGCTCGTTCAGCGGCGTTTCCACTCGCGCGCTGTTGCGCCGCACATCCACGATCCTGGCCTCGCGCAAGCGCACGAGCGGCGTCTCCGAAATGGTCTTACCGACGAGCGGCGATGCGCGACTGATCACGGCCTGGGTAAAAAATTGGCGGACCATGCCGCCGCCGATAAGGGTTGCGAGGGTCTCGCGGCGCGGCAGCAGTTTCTTCCCAAAGAGGAGCACATACCCGACGCCGATCGCGCCGAAAATCAGCCCGAGCGGTGTGATTTCGAAAATCCCAAAGGGCGCAAGCCCGGCTCGGCGCGCCAGTCCATCGACGAGCAGATTCGTTGAGGTGCCGATGAGCGTGCAGGTGCCGCCGAGGATGGAAAAATAAGAGAGCGGAATGAGGAGTCGCGAAGCCTTCAACTCCGTGCTCCGGGCGAGCGCCAGCACGACCGGCACAAAGACCACGACGACTGGCATGTGGTTGATCAACGCCGAAAGCGGCAACGTCAGGAGCGCGAGCGCGAGCCGGGCCCGACCTTCCGTCCGTCCGGCCAGGCGCATGAAAAACCGCGCAAGGGAATCGATGGCTCCCGTGCGCTCCAGGCCGGCGCTGAGCACGAACATGCAGGCGATCACGATCGGCGCGCTGTTCCTGAAAACCGTCAGCGTCTCATCGGTGCTCAGCGTTCCAGTGACGAGCAGCACACCCATCGCCGTCAGTGCGACGAGATCCGGCGAAAGCCACTCCCGCAAAAATGCGGCGAAGACGAGCACGACGAGCGCGAAGACGACGATCAGATGGAAGGTGTGCACGCTCATGGCCGAAGCAGAATTATTGCCCGGCCCGCTTATTGCCGAGAGTGAAATGGATCACAATCGCGAAATCGCACCTAACGACCACGTCGGCCGCGCGAGCGCGCCGCGCCTCAATCCAGCACCTCGAGCCGCCCAAGCAGGACCCGCTGGAGCTGTGCGCGCTTCTGTTCGAGCAGACCTTCCGTAGCCGCCCGGATGGCGGCCATCAGATCGTCCGCCTCCCGCAAACGCGCCACCGAGACGTAATCCGCGCCGGCCGCCAAAAGCGCGTCCACCTGCGCCAACACTTCCGCGGTGGCGATGATTTTCGCTTTCGGGTTCAAACCGCGCAGGAGTCGCACGAGCCGTGCGTTGTTCGTTCCCTTGAGAACCGAATCCGGAACGGTGCAGATGAGAACCTCGGCCTGTTCGACGCCAGCGTGCAGCAACGTGTCGCGCTGGCTGATATCGCCGTAAATCACCGGCACTTTGCGCGCGAGCAGACCTTCCCGCGCCACCGGGCTGAAATCGACTACAGCGGTCACCTCGATCAGGTCCGGCGAGTGCCGTTGCATTTCTTCGAGCAACGAACTCGCGGTGCGAAAGAATCCGAGAAACAAAATTCTCGCTCTGCGATCGCCGTGGCCACCCTCGGCGTGAATATCGTCCGGCCGGTGATCCAGATCCCGCAGCCCGCGACGCTTCAGCCACGGGATAAGAGCACGAGTAAATTGGTCTGATTTCGCCATCCCAAAAGTGGAGAGGGCCGCGAGCAAAACGAAGGCGAGCGCCACCATGCCGGTCGTGGCTGGGCGGCCGAGATGACCGGCCTGCGCGCCGAGCGCGAGGATGACGAGAGAAAACTCGCTCACCTGGCTAAGGTTAATGGCCGGGACGATGCTCGTGCGCAAACCCTGCTGCATCAGGTAGAGCGGAGTAAAAGTTGTGGCCACTCGGCTGACGACGACGAAGGCGGCAAAAACGAGCGCCCAACCAATCAGGACCGGCGTCGGGAACGGGATTTGCATGCCGAGTCCGACAAAGAACAGCGTGAGGAAAAAATCGCGGAGGCTCGTCACCTTCGCGGTCACATCGAGCGCGTAAGGAAAGGTCGAAAGCGCCACGCCGGCGATCAGGGCGCCCATCTCGCGCGAAAGCTGGAGGCGCGCGCCAAATTCCCCGATGAGGAAGCACCAGGCCAGTGCCCCGACCTGCACCAGCTCAGGTGAACGTGCGACCCGGCGGAAGATCACCGGGAGCAGAAACCGGCTCACGACGAGCGCGACGGCGACGAGCAGGACGACCCGTACAAGCGAGAGAAGGAGCACGCTTGCGGCGAGATTTTCGAGATTAGGCTGGACTGCCAGGAAAAGAATGGCGGCCAAATCCTGAAGCACGAGCACGCCCAGCGTGATCCGTCCCGTCAGTGTATCGAGCTCCTGTTTTTCATAGAGCACTTTCACGATAATGACCGTGCTGCTGAGGGCGCCCGCGATGCCGAGATAAAGCGCGTCCCAATGGCCGCCACCGAGCCCAAACCCGCAGAGCCGAAAGAAGAAAACGCCGAGCACGGCCCCGCCCACGATTTGGCTGAGGGCCGTCAGAGTGATCGAGCGGCCTGCGCTGATGATTTTCTTCAAGTCGATTTCTAGACCGATCATGAAGAGGAGAAAAATCAGCCCGAGTTCAGAGATCGCGGCGATGCTCTCGGCTGATTCGATCAACCCTGCACCGACTGGCCCGAGGAAAAATCCGGCCACGAGATAGGCGAGCAGAACGGGCTGGCGAAATTGTTGCGCAACGAGCCCAAGCAGCCAGGCAGCGGCGATGCTGAAAGTGATGTCGCGGATCAGGTCGTGCATCGAATCAGGAGACAGATTTTCCCGTTCGCTCTATGCGTGACAACACCGGCGTCCACAACCGTACAACGCACCACTTCCCGCCAGATTTGACACCGCGCGGGCTGCCCTTTGTGAATGAAATTTCATGAACTCACACTCATTCTTACCGGAGCGCGTCGGAGTCGAACAGGCGATCCAAGATTCCAGAACACCGGCCTGCGCATTCACCATTCCCTTCGGTCTCAGATCAAGGAGACCGGTGCTGCCGGAGATGACCTCCGCAACCAGATCCCGCGCTTCCCTTCGCCCCATGTTTATCGACAATCGGCAGCCGTTCGTAGCGGATATAGAAGACGTCGGCCTGAAAGACATTCTTCTTGTTGAACTCCACATCCGAATAACGATGAGTAGTGGGCTGCACACCGACTCCTCGATCCCATTTCATTCCTGAGTTATCTCCGCCGAGAAGGGAAGAAAGCCGCAACTGATCGAGCGCCTGTCATGGAGGCGCGCACGGCGGCAGAATTGACGCCGCACCGGAAATGCGGTTCATCGTTTCCCTCATGAGCCGCATCCTTATCGCTGATGATCAGGGCGACGTGCTCGAAGCGCTCCGGATTTTACTCAAAGGCGAAGGTTATCAGACCGATGCCGTGACGTCGTTAGGCGCGGTGCTGAATGCACTCGAGAAACGCGACTACGCGCTCCTCATGATGGACCTCAACTACACCCGCGACACCACTTCCGGCCAGGAAGGTCTCGAGGCGATCCCGCGCATCCAGGCGCTCGACGAAAATCTTCCGATCGTCGTCATGACCGCCTGGGCCACGATTGATCTTGCCGTCGAAGCCATGAAACTCGGCGCGCGCGATTTCGTTCCGAAGCCGTGGGATAACGATCGCCTCCTCGCAATCGTGCGCACGCAAATCGCGCTCGGCAGCGCACTGCGCAAAAGCCGGCAGGCGGAAGCGAAAAACGAACTCCTGAGCGGCAAGATGCCGAGCATCATCTCCGATTCGCCGCGCATGCGTCCAGTCATCGAGCTGATCTCCCGCGTCGCACCTTCCGACGCGAACGTCCTGATCACCGGCGAGAATGGCACCGGCAAGGGGCTGGTCGCCCGCGCGATCCATTCCCTTTCGGCCCGCGCCGGCAAAGTCATGATCACAGTGAACATGGGCGGTTTGTCGGAAGGCGTCTTCGAGAGCGAACTTTTCGGTCATGTAAAAGGCGCCTTCACCGATGCGAAAACCGATCGCGCCGGCCGTTTCGAGCTGGCCGATGAAAGCACCTTGTTTCTCGACGAGATCGCGAATCTTCCGCTGAGCCAGCAGGCGAAATTGCTCCGCGTGATCGAGACGGGCGAGTTCGAGCGGGTCGGTTCTTCAAAAACTTTGCACGCCAATGTTCGCATCATTTCTGCGACGAACGCGAACTTACACGAAGAGGTAGCCTCCGGCCGGTTTCGCCAGGATCTGCTCTTCCGCCTGAACACGATCGAGGTCCCGCTTCCGCCGTTGCGCGAACGGCGCGAGGACATTGCGCCGCTTGCCGCGCATTTTCTCGCGCAACATGCGGAGCGTTATCGGAAGAAGCTCACCGGGTTTGAACCAGCGGCGCACGAAGCTCTCGTGAGGCACGAGTTTCCCGGCAACGTCCGCGAGCTCGATCACATCATCGAGCGCGCCGTGCTCATGGCGCAAGGCACCCAAATCAAGGCGAACGACCTCGGCCTAACGACCGTCGCCGACAGCTCACCGCGGCTCGAGGAGATGAGCCTCGAGGAGGTCGAGGCATTCCTGATCAAGAAGGCGCTGGCGCGCAATGACGGCAACGCGCGGAAAGCCGCGGAGTCGTTAGGCCTGAGCCGGAGTGCTTTCTATCGCCGGCTCCAGCAATATGGGCTTTGACCGACGATTCCGTCCCCGGGAAGCACAGGCCGCAGGCGTGTTGGTGAAGGCATCTTGTGCGCACGCTTTGCGGCGAGCCGCCGCAAAGAACACGCCAGCGGCCTGTGCTCCCCAGAGTTTCGCATGAAATCGGCTCGCAAACCGCGCCGCCGTCTCTCTTACGAAGGCCGACTCACCTGGCTCACCATCGGCGCGGCCGCGCCCGCCATAGTCACCGCGCTCACGCTCCTTTGGTTCGGAGATTTCAGCGCCAAAGTCGATTGGACGCTGACGATGGTGATCATCGGCTGTGCCTTCGGTTTTCTCGCGAGCGCGCGCGATCATAGCATTCGGCCGCTCCAGACAATGAGCAACCTGCTGGCCGCCTTGCGCGAGGGCGATTACTCGATCCGCGCCCGTGGTGCCCGGACGGATGACGCGCTTGGCGAGGTCCTCCTCGAGATCAATCAGCTCGGCGAGACGCTCCGCAAACAGCGCCTCGGCGCCTTTGAGGCGACGGCGTTGTTGCGCACGATCATGGCCGAAATCGACGTCGCGGTTTTCACCTTCGATCCCGAACGCCGGCTCCGCCTGGTCAATCGGGCAGGCGAAAACCTGCTGCGCCAGCCGATTGACAAGTTGCTCGGCCGCCGCGCCAGCGATCTCGGGCTCGCCGCCTGTCTCGACGCCGACGAAGACGCGCCGCTCTCCCTCACTTTTCCTGGCGCATCCGGTCGTTGGGGCGTGCGCAAGAGCGCTTTTCGCGAGCACGGGCTTCCTTACGAATTGCTCGTGCTGACCGATCTCAGCCGCACCTTGCGCGAGGAGGAACGCGTCGCCTGGCAACGACTCGTCCGCGTGCTCGGGCACGAAATGAATAATTCGCTCGCGCCCATCAAGTCGATCGCCGGCAGCCTCGAATCACTCCTCCGCCGCGACTCGCCGCCGCCCGACTGGCGCGATGACGCCCGGAGTGGATTAAATGTGATCGCAACTCGCGCGGAGTCGCTCAGCCGTTTCATGCAGGCGTACGCGCGCCTCGCCCGTCTGCCGCCGCCGCAGAAAGAGCAGGTCAAAGTCGAGGAACTCGTTAGGCGCGTCGTTAGTTTGGAGACGCGTCTCGCCGTCCGCATCACCGGCGGGCCGGACCTGACGATTAACGCCGATAAAGCGCAGATCGAACAGCTCCTGATCAACATCCTGCACAACGCGGTCGATGCTTCTCTCGAGACAGGCGGCGGAGTGTCCATCAGCTGGCGCGCCGTCTCCGAGTGCAGCGAAGTCGTCGTCCGGGATCAAGGTCCGGGAATCATGAACCCAGCGAATATCTTCGTACCGTTCTTCACCACGAAACCGGGAGGCTCCGGGATCGGGCTCGCGCTCAGCCGGCAAATCGCGGAAGCCCACGGCGGCTCGCTCACGCTCACTAACCGTCGCGATCGCAGCGGCTGCGAAGCGCTCCTTCGCCTGCCTCGTTAGGCCCTAACGAGCGGAAACCGGCGCCGGTTGTTTCCCGCGCAGCGCCTCGAGAAACCTGAAAAGCATCCCGTCGGTGTAGTTTTCGTTAGGGGAATTCGCGGCAGAATTCTCGCGAGATCCTCCAATTAGATCATGAGGTCATACGCCCGCGCAGCGTCCCGCATTCGGGACAGCTCGATCCCAACTCCGAGGCAAACCCTCGCCTAACGAAAACCAACTCCGATTCGTAACTGTTACCGGTTCAACACCTTGTAACTTCTGAATCCGCGTGGCACGGCCATTGCATTAAGGGGGACAACTAAAAGCAATTTCCTGAATCCAAACCGAGAGCCAACGCATCTCAACAAAACAGGAGATAACGAACCATGAAAAACACACCTCACACTCAGAGCCGTAGCAAACGTCATCAGACCGAAGCGCGCGATCGCCAGAGCGGCCCCCGCTTTCCCGAGATCTCCGCTTCGTATCAAGCAACCAACCTTCCCGGCACTTGCGGAACGCCGGCCCGTTTCGACACCTCCGCCTTCAGCGACATCAGCCGCGACTACTTCGCGGCGGAAGAGCCGCGGGGTTTCGCGGTCGAGGCGGCGGTCTTTGCTGCGCTCATCGCCACGGCGCTCTTGCCGATTGTGAATGGCGTCCAGGCCGTGGCCTCGCTCATCCAGCACACTGGCATTCTCTAAGGAAACCGGAAGACGACGTGACATGGAACAACGCAAGTTCGAAGTGATCGCCGGCGACAAAAATGAACCGGTGCGCAAGCCCGGGTTCACGGCGGAAACTTCCACGATGGATGTTCCGCGTCCGCACATCGCGAAGAAAAAGCGGCAGCGCCGCCTCCTGATCGGCGCCGTTTCGGTCCTCGCGCTCATCCTGGTCACGGTGGTGATCTCGCGTCTAAAACCGGCCGCACCGAGCGTTGATCGCTCCTCGGTCTGGATCGACACCGTAAAGCGCGGCCCGATGCTGCGCCAGGTGCGTGGCCTCGGCACGCTCGTTCCCGAAGACATCCGTTGGATCGCTGCGGCGAAAGAAGGCCGGGTCGAAAAAATCGTGGTTAGGCCCGGCGCGCACGTCGAGCCCGACACGGTGCTGGTGGAATTGTCCAGCCCCGAACTCCAGCAGACGGCGCGGGATGCGGAGCTGAAGGAAAAGGCGGCCGAAGCCGAATTGGTCACTCTACGCGCAACCCTGCAGCGCGAGCTGCTCAACCAGGAATCGACTGCCGCGCAAGTCCACTCGGAATTTCAACAGGCTAAGATGGAAGCCGAGACAAACGACAACCTGAAGAAGAACGGCCTGATCGCCGAACTCGAATACAAAACCTCGATCATCAAGCGCGATGAACTCGCGAAACGCGACGAGATCGAAACCAAGCGGCTCACTTTTGCTCAGGATTCGATCGACCCGCAGCTCGCCTCGAAACAGGCCGAGGTCGACCAACTCAAGGCTTCAACTGCGATGCGTTTGCAGGAAGTGGAAAACCTTCACGTCCGCGCCGGCATGAAAGGTGTGCTCCAGCAACTTCCAGTGGAAGTCGGCCAACGCGTCATTCCCGGCACGAACATCGCCCGGGTCGCTGATCCGACGAAGCTGAAAGCGCAAATCAAAATTGCAGAGACGCAGGCAAAGGACATCCAGATCAATCAACCAGCCTCGATCGACACTCGAAACGGCGTCGTCGCTGGCCATGTCACGCGTGTCGATCCGGCCGTCGAGCAGGGCACTGTCACAGTCGATGTCGCGCTCGATGGCGCACTTCCGAAAGGTGCGCGTCCCGATCTGAGCGTGGACGGCACGATCGAACTCGAACGACTAAACAACGTGCTTTACGTCGGTCGCCCGGCTTTCGCCCAGGACGGCGCAACCGTCGGCGTTTTCAAACTGACGAAGGACGGCGAAGCGGTCCGCACTCCGGTGCATTTCGGTCGCAGCTCCGTCAACACGATCGAAATCTTGAGCGGCCTGAATGTCGGCGACCAGGTGATCCTTTCGGACACGAGCGCCTACGATTCGCACGACCGCATCCAGCTCAATTAATCTCAGCCTAACGAATCCATTTCACCCACCTCACGTCACTAACCAAATATGAATAACGGCAACAACACCCTGATCCACCTCGACGGCGTCACCAAAGTCTTCCTGACCGATGAAGTCGAAACGCATGCCCTTTCCGGCATCCACCTCGACATCCGGAGCGGCGAATACGTTTCTATCGCGGGCCCTTCCGGCTGCGGGAAATCGACACTCCTCTCGATCCTCGGCCTGCTCGACACGCCGTCGGACGGCAGCTATTCGCTCAAGGGCACCGAGGTCGCGAACCTCTCATTTCCAGAGCGGGCGCGGATTCGGAATCGCGAGATCGGGTTCATTTTCCAAAGCTTTAACCTGATCGGCGACCTGACGGTTTTTGAAAACGTCGAACTGCCGCTCACCTATCGCGGCATGCCGGCCGGTGAACGCAAAGCTTTCGCCAACGAAGCGCTCGAGCGCGTCGGCATGGCTCATCGCGCGAAACACTTGCCGAGCCAACTCTCCGGCGGCCAGCAGCAACGCGTCGCGGTCGCCCGCGCTCTGGCCGGCAAACCCGCCATTCTCCTCGCCGACGAACCGACCGGCAACCTTGACTCACGCAACGGCGAAGCGGTCATGGACCTTTTGAAGGAGCTGCATGAC
>JAICMR010000215.1 GCA_025929155.1 Chthoniobacterales bacterium
AAAAAGCTCGAGCTCGACGTCGGCACACGGAACGAAAGCATCGCGCGCCTGAAAACGCAGCAATACGAGACGCGCAAAAATGACGAGTTCAGCGCGATGGGACGCGAGATTGAGCGGTACCAGAGCGAGATCAGCGGGCTCGAGGATCAGGAGCTCGAGATCATGGTCCAGGCCGATCAACTGAAAGCCGAGATCTCGGATAAAGAAAAGCAGACCACGAGCGCGAAAGAAGCAATCGGCCGGCAGATAGCGAATCTGGATTCAAAAGAAGGCGCACTGAAGACGCGGCTCGAAGATTTAAAAAGGAGCTCGCTGACCTGACTGCGAAGGTTGACGAAGATTTGCTCGATCTTTTCAACCGGCTTTTCTCCAGCAAAGGCGACGCTGCGGTCGTCGCGCTGGAGCATGATTTCTGCACGGGTTGCCACATGAAAGTGACGAGGGCAACGTCCGTGCGCGTGCGAGGCAGTCGTGAAAATCGTGAGATGCGAGCAGTGCGGTCGCATTCTCTATGCGATGTAACCTCGCCGGGAGGGACTTTGGACAAGATGAACAGGGTTGATTTGAAACACTGCCCATCCTGTAAATCTTGTCTAAACCAAACACCCTTTTCCCTGGGGCGCACATTCGCGGGGGTCGCTCCAAGCGCGGTATCCGAACGCGATTTTCTCCTCAGCGTTCTGTTTTTCCTGTTTACAACGGAAGCTCTACCTGCGCATGATCCGCTCGTTAATGAATCTCGCCAGCACACACAGACAAACACTGCTCGCCGCCTGCATTTCATCGGTCGCGCTGATTCTTGGCAGCGCCTTTTGTTCTGCCGATACCCCTCCTCCCGACGTGGAGGCGACGTTTTCCTCCCCTGAGTAAACACTCGGCCCCGACTATCAACCGCCGGATGGCAACATCTTGCACCGCCGTCGCTTCGTGCCGCCTAACGCCGTACCCGGTCAGAAGTTCCCGACCGTTCTGATGTTTCCGCCGGACGTTTTTTACGCGGAATACGGCGATAACGGCGTGCCCAGCGAGCGCGTGGCGACTCGTGATCTTCAGCAGGCAGGCTTTCTCGTCTTTCAAGTTGATCACCGTCTGGCACCTCCCGGCAAACTGACCGGTCAGACAAGCACGGGTCGGGCGCCCCAGCAGACCGACGACGCCGAACGCCAGATTCTGGCCGCGCTCGCCGACTCTCAATGCAACGGCAGCATCTACCTGGTCGGTGGCTCTGCCGGCGGATGTCTCGCCCTTTGGTGCGGGCTGGATTCTGCGAATAGCGCGGTCAGCGGTTGGGATAACAACGCGAGGCTCAAAATCAAAGCGGTCGTCAGCCTTTCCGGTGTGACCGATCCCAGCAATTGGAACCATCGCGGCATCTCTGATGCTGATTACGAGGATTTCGAATTTCGTGTCGATA
The DNA here is from genome assembly GCA_025929155.1 of Chthoniobacterales bacterium. Classification (GTDB taxonomy): domain Bacteria; phylum Verrucomicrobiota; class Verrucomicrobiia; order Chthoniobacterales; family UBA10450; genus Palsa-1392. Next base: position 1,415 of record JAICMR010000215.1, read on the forward strand.
AGTATGTTGGCCTCACTTACCCGGCTTACAATTACGCGACTTTGTACGCCGCCTCCCCGGTCAGTCTAATCACCGACGGTGCGACCAGCAGCCCACCGGTTGAGTTATTTGCGAGCCAGTACGATTCCGTATCTTACGTTCAGCAAGACGAAATGTATACCGCACTTCAGGGTATTGGAGCCTCCGTGACGAACCCTCTTTTCGGGAAGCAGTAATCACGCTTACAAAAACTGGCATGTGATCAATCCTGACACAGGTAATTACGTGAGCTCAGACGTGATCGCTTTCTTTCAAAGCCATCCGTAATCCCATTCCCGCCAATGAAGACCTCAAACCTTCTTATGGCCGCTGCGCTGCTATTTGTAGCCGCGCAGCGGCAATCCTTTGCTGGGAGCGCCGCTTGGACAACCAACCCGATCAGTGGAGATTGGAATACGGCGGCCAATTGGACGCCCCAGACGGTGCCCAACACTTCCTCGGACATCGCGACCTTCGCGACCTCGAATCAGAGGCAAGTTGGTTTTCGGCAATCACCGGGATTGGGGGATCACGTTCAACCCGGGAGCCGATGCGTTTACGATTATCTCTCAGCCAGGCGATCCTGTCACGCTCAGCGGTTCGGGCATTATTAACAACTCAGGAAGGCTCCAGACCCTTCTCTGCGAAATCGATGACGGTTTTAATGGAGTTTTTTTCTTTAGGAATTCTGCGACCGCGGGTAGCCTGACCAGCCTGGGCGGCTCGGGGGCGAGCACCTTTGCCTTTTACGACACATCCTCCGCAGGTTCAGCAGCCTTCGACCTCGGCGGCGGAAGCGTCCAATCCGAGATCACTTTCTGGGATTCCGCCACGGCTGCGGATGCCACGATCAATGTCACGCAAGGTGCCATAAATTTCGGCGCCTCCACGGCGGCCAATGCGCGTGTGACCGTAAGCGGCTACGCGATCCTTTACTTTCTTGAAAACGCCAAGGGTGGCAATGCCATGGCCACCTGCTTCGGCGGAATGTACGATGGAAACAACACCTCCTTTGCCGACAATGCCACAGCCGAAGAAGACACCTACACGGTGGTCGGGGCGAGCGCGGCCGGGGAGTTTGGCAGCTTCATCGAGTTCCTCGGCGACGCGACGGCGGACCTTCCACTTTGGTCATCAACGGTGGCATGGGCGCAGGCCTGGAGGGTACGAGTCTGATTTTCATGCGTCCCGGCAAAGTGGCCACGGTGATCAACAAGACAGCCGCCACGCCAATTAACGGCGCCTTCGCCAACCTGCCCGACGGTGCGGTTGTGAATGTGAACGGCAACAACCTCCAGGCCAGCTACTCGGGCGGCGACGGGAACGATCTTACACTGACGGTCGTGCCGTGTTTAAGCCTGAGGCGCGGTAGCTGGAGCCTC
>JAICMR010000232.1 GCA_025929155.1 Chthoniobacterales bacterium
CTCCGGAATGCCAATCCCCAGGTTCACATACGAGCCGTCGGGAATGTCCTGCGCCAGACGCTGCGCCATCTCCTCGCGCGTTCGCCCGCTCACCGGCGGCTTCGTCATGTTAGGACGCTGAGCACTTTCATGAATGCACCGTGCTGCAAACGGCGATGTTGTTCAAGGCCGTCTGCCTCGCGCGCTGGCGAGCAATAGCTGCATCTGAACCATTCAACGCCGAGATGCGCCGAACCGACCGCGGGTGAACATTTATGCGGTAGGCCTGTCTCGCCGCGAGGCGTGCCAAAAGCGAAGAACCCGCACCACACGCTGCTTTTCCACCAGCCGGTAAATGATCAAATAAGAGCCGACAGGAAAAAATCTCGTTCCTGGTTTGCGCGGCAGCATGGGGCCCATTTCGGGTGCGGCGGCGAGGGATTCTGCTTTGTCGATCAAAAGCGAACCGAAGCGAAACGCTGCTGCGGGATCATCCCGTGCAATGCGTTTGGTAATCTTCTGCAGATCGGCGTGCGTGCGATCCGCGTAGATTACTTTCCAGTCCACGCGTGGAGAGCCTTCCGAAGCTCCTCTCCGGTATGGCTCCGGCCGGAGTCAATCTCTCGCTCCGCTTCGTCGAGCGACTGTAGCAACGCCGCATATTCCTCGTCCGGTAAATCGATCAAGCCAGCGCGCCGCGCCAGCAATCGAGCCTCAAATGCTTCGCGTTCGCTCGCGGGCAATCGTTGAACGGCTTCTTCGATCTCCTGAACCGTGCTCATGCCGCCGAGTTTATCATCTGTTGTTCTGAGGTCCAAGCAATGACTGAGCAGCGAGGGATCGCTCAGAGCACGCGAGGCGCATGCGCTCCCCAGAGGAAGCAAAGCAGCGGTGTCATGGCTGGTCCGGGTGTCGTTATTGGTTCGGCCCGATCACCGGCGGCTTTGTCATGGGTAGGACGCTCCTGCCTCGACCAGTTCCGATTCGTGGGCTGGGTTGGCGATGGCGACCACGCGATCCACGAAGATGCCGGGTGTGACGATCGACTCGGGGTCCAGCTGGCCCGGCTCGACGACCTCGGCGACCTGGACGATCGTGACCTTGGCCGCCATCGCCATGATCGGGGCAAAGTTTCTTGCCGTTTTGTTGTAAAGGACGTTGCCGTGGGTGTCGGCGACCCGCCCCTTGATGAGAGAAAAATCCGCGCGGAGGCCGTGCTCAAGCAAATATTTTCTGCCGCCGAATTCCCGGCATTCCTTCCCTTCCGCCAGCGGCGTTCCCACCGCGGACGGCGTGTAGAACGCCGGGATTCCAGCTCCGCCGGCGCGGATGCGCTCCGCGAGTGTGCCCTGGGGGACTAATTCCAATTTCGTGCGTCCGCTGCGGTAGAGCTCGGGGAAGACGGTCGAGTTGGCGGTGCGGGGAAACGAACAGATGACCTTGGAAACGCGGCCCGCTTTGAGCAGCGCCGCGAGGCCGACCTCGCCGCTGCCGCAGTTGTTGCTGATTGTGGTCAGATTCGTGGCGCCGTGGTCGATCAGCGCGTGGATGAGCTCGATTGGACTGCCCGCTTCGCCAAAGCCACCGATCATAACCGAGGCGCCGTCGAAAATGTCCGCGACAGCCTCGGCCGCGCTCGCGACCCGCTTGTCGATCATCAGGCGGTTGCAAGAGCGGCTTGAAGAGCGCCGACGCTCGGCGCCTCTCCGGCCGCCGGCGCGCGACCCGGCGCCTGTCCGGGTTTCTTCACCCGCGCGTAGTGGTACAAACCGGCCTCGTCGAAGAGAACGCGGTCTTCGTAGTCATCGAACCAGAGCGCCTCGGGGTTGCGGCCGACGATGCAGACCTTGCCGCGGTCGGGGGCGCTGCCGGCGTTCCGAAGAATCTTGAAGATCAGGACGCCATTCTCGCTGCCCGAGAGTCCAGGGATGGCCTCGTTGGTGACCGCACTAACTTCGGTTTTGCCTTTGTAATGGGTGATGGAAAGGCGCGCGTGGGTCTCGACGCCGGACAGGCCCTTTTGCGATTC
>JAICMR010000030.1 GCA_025929155.1 Chthoniobacterales bacterium
ACATCGATTATGTCAACGCCCATGCGACTTCCACGCCGGCGGGCGATCGTGCGGAGCTGCGCGCGATCCGCACCGTCTTCGGCGAGGGAGGAAATTCGCCGCTCATCAGCAGCACAAAAAGCCAGACGGGTCACGGTTTATCGATGGCCGGCGCGTTGGAAGCGGCGATCTGCTGCCTCGCGTTGAAAGAGCAAATCGTTCCAGTCTCGCTCAACATCACCGAGCTGGACCCGGCCGCAGAAAATATGCGGATTGTGACCGCGCCTAACGAGTCGCCGCTGCGTCAGGTCATCTCGAATTCCAGCGCATTCGGCGGCTCCAATGTCGCCCTGGTTTTCAAGTTGTAACGGCTCGATCAGGCGGCAATTGCTCCGTCATCCCGAGCGGAGTCGAGCGATCCCTCGACTGGGCTGCTGCGCTCGGAATGGCCGGGCTCTGCGCTCGGAATGGCCGGGTCCCGAGGTGCTTCGCCTTAAACGATTCCGTCCTGCAGCCCCGCGTGTTTTCCGGCAAGCAGCTCCTGGGTCAGGTTGTACCCCGCGCGGTCAGCGTTTTCGGAGACGCCGGCTAAATGCGTGTCGATCCGCATCCGCGCCGAACGACAAAAATAGGTCGCAACGCTCAGGATTTCCTCGGCCGGCTCCCCATTGTCGATCTTGTGCTGCGCAAAGGAACAAGTCGCGCTGATTGCGAAAAGCTCCGTCGCAATGCCCACAAAACGAGAAAGCAACAGCTGCTCCCGGTCGAGCTTCGGACCGAACCGAGCCATCGCGTGGAATAAACCGCGGGCGAGTTTCTTGCTCGCGCCAGCGGCGTAGCGGATGTGCGGCCGCAGATCGAGGTGCAGATTTTCCAGATCGCCCGCGGTGCCGAGCGTCCACTGTTTTGGATACCAACTGGCATAGAACTTCCCTGATTGCACCGCCGCTTTCGCGCGTTCCGCGGTCGAAAGCGTCGTGTTGAAAATCGCGCCGCCGACTTTGAGATGTGGGTCGAGCGCTTCGCGCGCAATGAAGAGGCGCATGATCTCGCTCGATCCCTCGAAGATCATGTTGATGCGGCAGTCGCGCAGGAAACGCTCCACCGGGATGCCGGGCTCGCCCCGACCTCGAAGCGACTCCACGGTTTCATAGCCGCGGCCGCCCCGCACCTGCATCGCTTCGTCCGCGATCCGCCAGGTTGCTTCAGTCGCCCACATTTTGCACATCGCGGTTTCGATTCGGAGATCGCCCGCTTTACGATCGACCATCGCGCTGGTCAGGAAGGTGATCGCTTCCATCGCAAAGACGTTCCCTGCCATCTCCGCAATCTTTCCGGCGATCGCCGCATGCTGCCCAATTGGCGCGCCCCATTGAATGCGTTCGCCGGCCCACTTGCGGCAGATTTCGAGGAGCCGTTTCGACAACCCGACGCACGCGGCCGGGATTGTCAGGCGACCGGTATTTAAGGTTGTCAGGGCGACTTTCAATCCCTGGCCTTCCTTTGCGATCAGGTTTTCTTTCGGCACGCGGACGTTGGTGAACTTGACGATGCCGTTGTAGAGCGCGCGCAGGCCCATGAAGTGGCAGCGATACGTGATTTCGAGCCCGGGCGAATCGACCTCGACGACGAACGCGCTGATTTGCTTGCGCTCCTTGCCTTTCACGATCTTGGGCGCGGTCTTCGCCATCACGACGAGGAGGCCAGCCTTGATCAGGTTCGTGCACCAGAGTTTCTCGCCGTTGAGGATGTAAGCGGAACCGTCCTCGCTCAGTTCCGCCTTGAGGCTCATGTTGGCCGGGTCGGAACCGGCGTTCCATTCTGTGAGCGCGAACGCGGAGATCTCCTTGCGCGCGACGCGCGGCAGGTATTTCGCCTTTTGCTCGTCGGTTCCAAAGATCAGCAGTGGCTGAGGCACGCCAATCGATTGATGCGCGGAGACGAGCGCGGTCAGATTGGCGTCCCAACTGCCGAGCAACATCGCGGCGCGCCCGTAGTTTACCTGAGAGAGGCCGAGCCCGCCGTATTGCGTCGGGATTTTTACCCCGAAAGCACCCATCGCGAAAAGGTCGTCGATGTTCTTCTGCGGGATTTCACCGGTGCGATCGATCTCATCGGCATCGACGTTGGCAGCCAAATAATCACGCAGCTCTTTCAGGAACGGCTCGCCCTTCGCGCGGTCTTCGTCGGTCTGCGCCGGGAAGGGAAAGATCCGATCGAAATCGTAGCGGCCGATAAACAGGTTGCTCGCAAAACTGCCGCGTTCGTCGAGCGGATCTCGCGAGCTTTCGGCGAGCTCGAGCGCGGCGCGTTTGCCCTCCGACATCTTCGAAGTGTCGATGACGGATTGGGTTTCCGCGGCGGCGGGTTTAGCCGAGGTTTCCTCGGCGATTTGTTTCTCAGGCGCTTCGAGCGGTGTTTTCATAAAATTTCGTGCCGTTATTGGCGTGCTGGCGCAGGAGCGCGCAGGGTTGATATTTTTCGCCTAACGAATCGACGGCGGCAACCAAATTAGCGACGCCGAAGTGATCGGCAAAACGCAAAGGGCCGCCCCGCAACGGGGCGAAGCCGGTGCCGAGGATCATTCCATAATCGGCGTCCTCGGGCGTCGCGACGACCCTTTCCTCCAGGCAGCGCGCCGCTTCATTCACCATCAGGTAAACGAGCCGCAACGCGGTGTCATTCTGAGCCGAGCGCAGCGGAGTGGAAGGTTCTCGCGATATTTCCGACAAGCCAGTTTCTGTGCTCTTCGCAGCCTCGCCCTCACGGTTTTCGACAGCTCCATGGGATTTCTCGACTGCGTCCCGTTCCGTTCCGCTTCGCTCGGGACGACGCCATTCTTCTACCTTTTCGTTAGGCGATTGTGTCTTGCCTTCGTATTTGTAAAAGCCGCTGCCGGTCTTGCGGCCGAGCATCTTCGCCTCCCGCATCTTTACCAGGATCACGGGCGTCGCATCGCGCGCGCCGTAGGCGTGCTCGAGCGTGGCCGCGATGTCGATTGTGATATCGACGCCGATCTCGTCGATCAAGCGGAGCGGGCCCATCGGCATCCCCCACTCCAGCAGCGCCGCATCAATCGTCTGCGCGTCAACGCCACTCTCAAAAAGCTCCGCGGCTTCGAGAAGATAGGGAAAGAGCACCCGGTTCACGAGAAATCCGGGGCTGTCCCTCACGACCACCGGCAGCTTACCGATCTGTCGGGCAAAGGCGAGCGCACGCTCTTTCGTCTCGTCGGTAGTCTGCCGACCGATCACAACCTCGATCAATTTCATCCGACTGACCGGATTGAAAAAATGCAGGCCGATGACGCGGCCGGGATGCTTGGTTTCGGCGGCCAGGTCGCTGATGGATAGCGCCGAAGTGTTGGTCGCGAGAACGCCGGTGTCGCCGATTTTCGTGTCGAGATCGCGAAAGATCTGGCGCTTAATCTCCATCTTCTCAGAGGCGGCTTCGATTACAATCTGGACGTCGCGCATCGGGCCGGGATCGGCGGAAGCGACAATTCGGGCGCGGCCTTCCTTAGCCTTTTCCTCGCTTATGATTCCGCGCTTCACGGCTTCGCCGTAGGTCTTCTCGATTTTGGCGAGGCCGGCGCTGACAAGATCGGTATTCACATCGCGCAGAATTACGGAAACACCGCGTGCGCTAAGCCATTGCGCGATGCCCGAACCCATCACGCCCGCGCCGATGACCGCGGCATGTGTTATCTTTTCGTTAGGGGATTTGGCTGGCCCCTTTTTGTATTTGTCGGCGAGAAAGAAGTTGCGGATCAGGTTGCGGGTCGATTCGGTGTCGCCGAGCTCCACAATCGCGTCGAGCTCCCGGCCTAACGACTCCTGGATCGAGCTCCCCAGGCTGCGATTAATAATTTCTAGGGCGCGGGCCGGCGCCGGATTCTGGCTGGGCTTGGCCTCGATCGCCTGATCCGTTGCTGGACTTTTCTCTGTGCGCTTTCCGTCCTTTAACTTCTCGCGCGCGGCCGTGAGCAGTTGATCCTGCGCGACGACACCATCGACCAGTCCGAGTTTCAGCGCCTGCTGCGCCGGATAAAGTTTGCCTTTTAAAATCACTTCCGCCGCCGCTTCCGTCCCGATCAATCGCGGCAACCGTGTCGCGCCGCCCCACGCGGGGACAAGCCCGAGCGTCGTCTCCGGCAAACCGATCCGAGTCGCCGGCGCATCCGAAGCGAGGCGGTAATCACAGGCGAGCGTGATCTCGTAGCCACCGCCTGCGCAAGCGCCGTGAATCGCGGCCACCGTCGGAACTTTCAGAGCCGCGAGTCGATTAAAGATGTTCTGACCTTCCGCGATGAATGCCCGCATTTCCCCCGTCTGCGCCTGGCGCAGCAGAGTCTGCAAATCGGCGCCGGCGATGAAGATCGACTTTTTCGCCGAGGTGATAATGATACCGCGCAGATCGCTTTCCCCCTCGATGAAGTCGAGCTGCTCGCGCAACGCCTCGAGCGCAGTCGCGTCGAAGATGTTGGCGCCGGATTCGGGCCGGTCAAAAGTGAGCGTGCAAACGGCGTGGTCATCAATCTCGCGCCGAATGAGTGGCGCGGCGGGAGTAGAAGTCATCGGCTTAACGATGGCCGCTTTCGCGAAAAATCCAAATGCCGCGAAGGGAGCTCCCGACTTGCTCCTGCACTTTAAGTCGCGGTTGCATTCCCCGAATCCTTGCAAGTCCAAGTAATGTGCAAGTGCAGGCAAGGGAAAGCGGGGCGTCGATGGAATCGCCGAGCTGATTGCCACGCGCATGGGCCGGTGTTAGAACCTCACCGCCTCCCGCTCGTTTCACTTTTGCCTAACAATGGTCGGCCGGATTCTCCAACCCGAAATCAAGAGCTTGATCGACGCGCGGAACTTTGTCGCTCTGCGCGAGCTGTTCACGGAGATCCCGCCAGTTGATGTCGCCGAGATCATTCTCGATCTGCCCGAGGACGAACAGGTGATCATCTTCCGCATCCTCCCGCATGCGCTCGCGGCGGATGTTTTTGAATACCTCGACGTCGATGTCGAGGCTCAGCAGCAACTGCTGCGCGGGATGGCCCACGAGCAGGTCGTTGGGATTCTAAACGAGATGTCGCCGGACGATCGGACGGCGTTGCTGGAGGAGCTGCCGAGCGCGGCGGCGCGGCAGTTGATCCGATTGCTGACTCCGGAAGAACGGCGCATCGCGCAGGAGTTGCTCGGCTATCCGGAAGGGAGCGTTGGCCGGCTGATGACGCCGGACCTGATCGCGCTCCGGGCGGATTGGACCGTGCGGGAGGTGCTCGATTACATCCGCGAACACGGACAGGACTCGGAAACGTTAAACGTCGTTTATGTGGTCGATGACCGCGGAAAATTGCTCGACGACATTCGGATTCGCGAGTTTCTGCTGAAACCGCTCGAAACTCGGGTGAGCGATATGACTGACGGCAAGTTCGTGGCCCTGGCCGTCGCGGACTCCCAGGAAGACGCGCTCAATGTGTTCCGAAAATACGACCGGAGCGCGCTCCCGGTAGTGGATTCGAGCGGCGTGCTCGTTGGATTAGTCACCATCGATGACATGCTCGATGTCGCCGAAGAGGAAGCGACTGAGGACATTCAGAAATTCGGCGGCATGGAAGCCCTTGATGAGCCCTACATGCGCATTCCGCTCTGGCGGATGGTACGGAAGCGCGCCGGCTGGCTTGTGATTTTATTCCTCGGAGAAATGCTGACCGCAACGGCCATGGCAAAATACCAGGACGAGATCGCGCGCGCAGTGGTGCTGGCGTTGTTCCTGCCGTTGATCATTTCGAGTGGTGGCAACAGCGGATCGCAGGCTTCCACGCTGATTATTCGCGCCATGGCTTTGGGCGAAGTGACGCTGCGGGACTGGTGGCGAGTGGCATTCCGCGAAGTGCAGGCCGGGCTGTGGTTAGGCCTGATTCTCGGCGCCATCGGCGGGGTGCGCGTATTGCTCTGGTCGGTCCTGGGTGAGCATTACTTTCACCGGGAGATGTACGGGCCCCATTGGCCGCTCGTCGCCATCACGGTGGGACTGGCACTGATCGGAGTGGTGCTTTGGGGTTCGCTCGCAGGATCAATGCTGCCGTTTGTCCTCCGTCGCCTCGGCGCAGATCCGGCGACTTCTTCCGCGCCGTTTGTGGCCACGCTCGTGGACGTGACCGGGCTGGTGATTTACTTCAGCATCGCGCTCTATATTTTGCGCGGTTCGATGCTCTAGGCGATCGCGCCTAACGAGGCATCCTGAGCGAAGCGCAGAGGAGTCGAAGGATCCCGTCGAGCAGCGATCAAGACATTGATCGCAAGGCAGTTTGCGCGGGAACTTTACAGCGATTCCGCGGATCCTTCGGCTTCGCTTGGAATGACCTGGTCTCGAATCCGCTCCGGCGGAGCGAGCTAAGCCGCAATCAAACCGGCTTTTCTCAACGTCGCGTAAGCGCCGTTTTTGTTGATCGTCTTCAACGCGCGCGCAGTTAGTTTCACTCGCACGTGCCTGTTTAACTCCGGGATCCAGATGCGCTGCTCGCGCAGATTCGGGCTAAATGTCCGCGGCACATTTTTCGTGACGTGACGGCCGACGCCGCCTTTTTTCTTCGCCATGCCGCGGCGATGAATGACACTGCCGCGCGCTGGTTTCGCTCCTGTGATGCTGCAAACTTTTGACATAAGCCGGAATTGGAAGGGCGCGTAAGGTGCCGTCACTCCCCCGGACGGTCAAGGATTTCTTCGTTCGCAGAACCCGGACCGCTCGGTCTCGCCTTTCGAGTTGAACAGCGGAGGCAAACCGTGGTCAAATCACCTCCGCGCCCTTCGTTCGCCGATCCCAGACCGCTTTTATGAATCAAAAAAATCACGAAAAACTTCGGGTCGGAATCGTTGGCGCCGGTGAGATCGTGCGGCGGCGCCACCTGCCGGCGCTGCTTCGCAATCCCGATGTCGAAATCGTCGCGATCTGCAATTCGACCTACGAAAGCGCAGAGAAATTTTGCCAGACCAATGCGCCGCACGCGACACCGATGCAGAACTGGGCGGAACTATTAGGAATGGCGGACCTGGACATCGTCTGGATCGGCACGCCGCCTTACATGCACTCGGCCGTGACCGTCTCGGCGCTCGAAGCCGGAAAGCACGTCTTCTGTCAGGCCCGGATGGCGATGGATCTCGCGGAAGCCGAAGAAATGCTCGCGACGTCGCGGCGTTTTCCTGAACTGGTGACAATGCTCTGTCCGCCGCCGCACGGGATGCGAGCGGATTTGCTCGTGCAGAAACTGCTCGCCGAAGAGGTGCTGGGCCGGCCGCACCACCTGCGCTTGCAGAGTTTGAACAGTCTCTTTCTTGATCCCGACGCGCCCGCGCACTGGCGGCAACGGATCGAAATCAGCGGGCTGAATATCCTGACTCTCGGCATTTACGCGGAGGTTCTGCAGCACTGGTTTGGCGAGATCACAGGTCTTTTCGCCCGTGGCAAAATCACGCAACCGCTCCGGCAAAATTACGAGGTGCTGATTCCCGATCTGCTGAACGTGAACTGCACTTTCGCAAATGGCATGGAAGGAACGCTTGAGTTCAGTGGGATCGATGCGCTCGCGCCGGCTGATCGGCTGGAGGTCTACGGCGACCTCGGCACGCTCACGTATGATTTCGGATCGGACGTCGTTCATTTCGGTCAGATCGGGGATCGGGCCCTGCACGTCGCGGAACTGACACCGGATCTCGAGACGAAATGGCATGTCGAGGACGATTTCATCGCCGCCGTAAAATCGCGCGGCCGGATTCGGCCACATCCGGATTTCGAGGACGGAGTGCGCTACATGCGGGTTGTGCAGGCGGTGGCGGATTCACGTGCGCGGAGCGAGTGGGTGGAAATTCTCGCCTAACGACGTCGAGTCGCGGCCTCGGATTCCCTGAATCCAAGCGAAGCGAAAGCGGAGTCGAGCGATCCTCGAGTTATCTGGAAAAGCCATCGCGGCTTTTCTTAGGCAACGCTGCTCGGCGGCCGAACGGAACTCTTCGACTCCGCTGGTGCTCCGGTGAGTATCGCTTCGCCGGTTCCTGAAGAAGTTACGGCAGCTCGACCCGGTTAGATCGGGCCGCCAGAGGCGGTCCAGGCGGCACAGCGGGTTCTTCGGGCGGTGCGACGACTGGTTCCGGCGCGGCTGCTAGGATATTCTGCGGCGTTGTGGGCATTGAGGCTGGGTTGTTAGGCGACGTTTCCGATAATGCTGGTTCGTTAGGCGACACTGTCCCTGGAGAGGCTTCATCGTTAGGCGGGATTGTTGGCAGCGAAGACTTCTCGTTAGCCAAAATCTGCGGTTGCACCTCAGGTCGCGCGCCGGTTTTCTCCTTCGGGGCGGGAGCCGGGCTTTTCGCGCGCGCCAGATCGAGCGTGCCGTCATTAAACTCGATCACGTAACCTTCGCTCACCAGCCAGCGGAGATCGGACGCGATCGTCATTTTTCTTTTCTCGATCTCCTCCGACTCGGCGGCTGCGCCTCCTTCTGCCGGCGACATTTTCTCGAGCAGTTGTTTCCGCAGCAGGCCCGGGGATTCCGCGATCACCTGGAGGAGCGCGCTGATCGAGGACGAGAGAACGGCGCTCCCATGGCTGATTGGCCGCGGGCGGACCGGTGCGACAAAGAGCATGCCTTTGCGATGGCGGAAGATGTGAAGCCCGCTGGCAGGGAATGCACTGATCAATTCCTGCATCATCTTCGAAGGCGAACGAGTCTCCTGGACCCAGGCATTTTCGATCAGACGGCCGAGCGCGCGATCGGGCAGGCGCCGACTGACGACGCCGTCCACGGTCACTTCGGCACTTTCCCGGATCAATCCGTTGAGGTAATTCTGCCGAAAATGCCGCTCTGTTTCGGCTGCGCTGGTCAAACTCTGGGGCGGTTCCTCTTTTAGTGTGGTGTAAGTGGTGACGCTGCGAGCTTCTTCCTTCCAGCGCTCGACCGCTTCCGGATCGTTCACGATCTCGATCTGCCGTTGAAAATCAGGAAAGCTCATCCGCCGGCTGTAACGCTGCTCATAGAGCGCGCGCAGCTTTTGCTGATAGGCGTGATGGTTCGTCGGGCCTAACAACGTGCCGCTTACCCGGTCGCGGGCCACGCTGGTAAAGTTACCCTTGATCGGCTCCGATTGGGTGACTTCGGTCCGGTAGAAATTCTCCAATTCGCGCGCAAACGCTCCGCTCTCGAGCATGCCGCGGTCGGTGGCGACGGCGCCGTTTTCGCCCATCTGGAAGAGCGTCTTCTCCTTCGCCTTCAAACGCACGTCGTAGCGCTCCGGTTTCTCCAAAAACATGCGGGCCAGCGAGAAAACCGAGTAAGCGAGATGACTGCTTTTGATTTGCGCCAGCACATGTTCGATCGAGCGCGGGTCGGGGAGAAAACGCACCTCGACCGCAGGAGGGGGAGCGTCGGCAGGCTCCTCGCGCACCCGCGGCGCGGCGCCGACCGCGCGACCAGCGGGCGGGACCCGGCGATCGCGATCGCGTTCGCGGCCGTTGCGCGTCTCGCGCCGCCGCTCATCCCGCCGAGGCGGCCGTGGACCGCGGTCGCGCCGATCGCTTCCTCCGCCCCGACGATCGCGTGGGCCCCGGCGATCCTCTTCTTCGCCGGCAAAATCAGCGTAACGATTCTCGTTAGGCGACTCGGAGGCCCAAGCCGGCAGCATCTTCAGATCGAACAGATCGGGAGACGATTTTTCCTCGGACATGTGTGTTTCTACGCGAAGGCGCGCCGTTGTAAAATGAGCAAGTGAGACAGCTGCGAGCTGCGATCTGGTTAGGCGAGCTCCCCGGTCGGTACGCCGCAAAAAAAATTGACAACCGAACCGATTATTTTAGTTGCCAACAGGTCGTCGCGCCTTTAAGCGGTCAACCCACAGCAGCAAACCCTAAGGAGTAAATTTTTTATGTCGGACAAACCGATCGAAGAGAAAGTCAAAGAAATCATCGTCGAACAACTCGGGGTCAATCCTGAGCAGGTCACGCCCAACGCTTCTTTCATTGAAGATCTCGGCGCCGATTCGCTCGACATCGTCGAATTGGTGATGGCCTTCGAAGAAGAGTTCTCGGTCGAAGTGCCCGATGAAGACGCGGAGAAGCTCCAGACGGTCGGCGATGTCGTGAAGTACATCGAGGATAAGACGAACAAGCCCGAATAGGCTTTGCTGCCTGTCGCAGCGATCGGCTGATCGCTCTCTAGCAAGAACACGGCTGCGGCCGTGTTTTTTGTTTCGACTGGTTGCAGTCGCAGAACCGTCGGCCAAACTAGCACGTGAATTTCTCGTGGCTGACCGATCCGGCCTCCGATCTGGCCGGCCGCCACCACACGCTTCAGGGGATGACGCACTGCGGCGGATGGCTTTGGATCGGGGCGGCTTTGGTCCAGAGCGAATTTGTTAGGCGCCTGACCAGTCGCCGCAAGATCAATCCGAATTCTAGCGCGACCGATTCCGGCCTCGGTTTCGGGCTGCAGGACGAAATTCTCTTCCCGCCGCGCCACATCCATTTTCATGACGGCGTTGAGAAAACGAAGATCATCGTCCCGAATGCGAGGCCGACAGCAGCTGGAGGGTCGCTTTTGGAGGTGGGCGGATGACCTTCGCGAATCCTGAAAGTCTCGCAGATTCCGCTCAGTTATCGGCAGTCACCACCTCGCGGTGCGACAGTCTTCCGAAGCGACGTTCGCCCGCCGCTCGGACCGTTCACGATTCTCTCAGCATTCCGCAAGGTATCGCCACCCTCGTCACGGTCGATAACCTCCGCGACTGCCCTGCCTGGCGTGCCGCTTTTCGCAACCGGTGCAAGGATCATCGGTTCTATGAATTAATCAGCAACACGCTGAACGAGGGCTTCGAGTATCGCTTCATCGTTCTCGAGGATGACGAGCGCGTCGTGCGCGCGGTTCAGCCCCTTTTCTTTGTTCAGCAAAACTTGAGCGAAGGGGTTGGTGGCGCGGTCCGCTTCGCGATCGATAGGATACGCCGGAAGTTTCCGCGCTTTCTCACCATCAAGACGCTCATGGTCGGCTGCACGGCCGGCGCGGGCCATCTCGGCGCCTGCCGGGCGGAAGATGCCGAATGGGTGGCGGCGGCGCTACATTCCTGCCTGAAGGATTTCGCCCGGGCCGCGGGCGCTCGGCTCGTGGTCCTGAAGGATTTCCCTTCGCAGTACCGCACTTCGCTCCGGAGCTTTTCCGCCAACGGCTACACCCGGATCGCGAGCATGCCGATGACGCAGCTCTCGCTCCACCACGGCGATTTCGAGGAATACCTGCAATCGTTAGGCAGTGCCACGCGAAAGAATTTGCGCCGGAAATTTCGCGCCACCGCGAAGCGAGCGCCGATCACCTGCGAGGTGCTGAACGACGTCACGCCGGTAATCGATGAGATTTACCCGCTTTACCTCGCGGTGCATGAGCGCTCGAAATTGCACTTTGAAAAGCTGACGCCGGAATACCTTTGCGGGCTCGGCCGGGAGATGCCGGAACGCGCGCATTTTTTCGTCTGGCGCCAGGAAGGCAGAGCCATCGCTTTCAGTCTTTGCCTCGTGCACGACGGCGTGATCTACGACGATTATCTCGGGCTTGATTACCGCGTGGCGTTCGATCTCCACCTCTACTTTTACACGCTCCGGGACATCATCACCTGGGCTCTTGCGCACGGCTTGCATTCCTATTGTAGCAGCCCGCTCAACTACGATCCGAAGCTCCATCTCGGTTGCGATCTGGTGCCGCTCGACCTTTACGTCACGCATACGAGCGCGCTCTTGAACCCAATTTTGCGCCGCGCCCTGCGTTACCTGCAACCGACGAAATATGACTCGGTGCTTCAGCTTTTCAGGAACGCGCACGAACTTTAGATGCAGCTTTCACTGCGGCTCAAGCCTGCATCGAATTCATGAGCAGGACTTTCCTGCGCCGCCTTGCGAACCCCTGGCTCCAGCTCACCATCTGCGTCCTGCTCGCGACCGCGGCGGAAATTTTTTTAAAACTGGGCGCGGAAGCGACGGCCGATTCCACTAACAGCTGGTCCTGGACCGGCCTGCCCGGCTTGCGTTCCGGCTGGGTCTGGTGCGGGATCATCGCCTCGGTCATTAGTCTTTTTAACTGGCTCGCGACGCTCAAAAAACTTCCCCTCACGGTCGCGTTCCCGGTCGGGAACGTCGTGCACATTCTAGTGCCGTTGAGCTCGTGGATTTTTCTCGGAGAAGCCATTCTTCCCGAGCGTTGGATCGGCATCACGCTTGTCCTGATCGGTCTCATGATCATCGCGCAACCGGCCGCGCGGCTGGAGGAAAAATTATGACACCGTTTGCTGCGTTCCTCATTTTCGTCTCGGTCGGTTGTTTCGTCGCGGGGCAGATTTTGCTTAAGCACGCGATGGATATCATGGCGCGGAAGACCTATTCGCGGCTCCAGGCGAGCTTGGTTTTTGGGTTGGCCATGCTGGTCTTCGCCGGGAATTTTTTCATCAACATCGGATTGCTGCAGCGCTTTGATCTCAGCTACTTCTTTCCTTTCCAAGGGTTGAGCGTGATTCTGATCGCCTTCTTTGGCGCCTTCCTACTCAAGGAAAAGCTGACGCTCCGCCTAACGATCGGTTCGATCGTGATCAGCCTCGGCGTCGTTCTGGTTTCGTTGAGCTGACCTCAACGAGCGGAAGCTCCTCGACTCTCTTAAGAGCCGGCAGGCCAGGCGGTCAGCAATTTTTTTAGCGCCGCCAGGTTCGTCCGCTGAGCTTCCTCGGGATCGCGCGGCGGGAGTTTGGGGTGATCCATCTCGGAAGCGAAACGTTGTTTCCGCCGCGCGTAAATTGGCGAAGACCATGCGCCGCAGATGTCGCCGGCGCTGACCGAATTTCCCAGTTGCTCGAGCGCCCAGACGAGGTCGTCGGCCTCGAACTTTCCGCTCTCCCAGTTCGTCACTGCTTCTTCCTCTCGCAGGCAATCAAGGTCAATCGTCACGTAAACCGGCGCGCCAGCGAGTTGTCTAACGAACCGGGAAAAGTTTTCCCGCCAGTTCTCGCGCAGAATTGCCCCGCGCCGTTTCCGCTCTTTCAGGCTCCGCTCATCAGCCCACGGATGCACTTCGAGGCGGCCGGTGCGCTCCGCCCGATTGTTCCCGAAAATCCGGCCGGGCCACCAGCACTCGAAATTCCCGCAACCCCACACGCTCACCTTTTCGATGTGGGGCCATTCCTGAGCGCGGTTCACCCAACTGCCGCAACCCCAGCGCGGCGGCCGCACGTCCCAATCGGGATGATTGTCGAACGAGACCACAATCCTTAGGCGAGTTTGCCGTTTCACCCAGAGCGCAGTCAGATGGTGAAAATCACCCGAACCATAAACCAGGAACGGAGGCAGTTCCCCAATCGCCCGCTCAAAGGCTGCGATCTCACGGGAGGGTGCGGAGAAGCGCAGGCGCGGCCCCCATTCCCGCAAATCGCGGACCGGCAGGCCGAGGTCAGCTGGCCAGGCGCCATCGAAATCGAGATGCAAAACCTCCGTGCGCATCGAGTTTCTCCGATCAACTTCGGGGTCGGAGACACCCGTAGCTGCCCTCGTAGCCGAAAGCTTCATGTATGGCGAAGAAAACCGGCACAAAATCGAAAGCGAAAGAGGCGAACGCCCCCGATCTTTTTTGTCGGGTGCAGGACGCATTCAGCACTGCGGCGCGCAAAGCTTCCGCAATTCTCGGGACGGCTTGGGCGTTTATGGGCGCAATCGCCGTCATCGTCGTCTGGGCCGCGACCGGACGCTTCTTCCATTACTCCGACACCTGGCAGCTGATCATCAACACAGGAACGACGATCGTAACGTTTCTCATGGTCTTTCTGATTCAGAATACGCAGAACCGCGATTCACGCGCCGTGCAGTTAAAGCTCGACGAGCTGATCCGCAGCATTTCCGGGGCGCGCAATAAATTGATGGATCTCGAAGCCCTGAGCGACCAGGACTTGGATGATTTCCAGAAGGAATTCGAGCGGTTGCGCAAACGCTCGGAGATGACGGCGGATACCGTTTCTCGAATCGAGAAGAATACGGTTTCATCCTGAATCGCGCGCCTCGCCACGACGGATAAAGCGTGGTCCCGACGGGCATAGATGGAGCACTTCGCAGTTTCGACAGTCGGGCTTCCGCGCGAAACAGCGGCGCCGGCCGTGCCAGATGAGCCAGTGACTCCAGTTGGTCCAATGCGGGCGCGGGATCAGTTTCATCAGGTCGTCCTCGATTTTCACCGCGTCAGTTTGTTTCGTTAGGCCGAGACGCTGCGAGAGCCGCGCGACGTGCGTGTCGACCACGATGCCTTCGTCAATCTGAAAGGCGTTTCCGAGGACGACGTTCGCGGTTTTGCGTCCGACTCCGGGGAGCGCATTCAGCGCGGCCATCGTCCGCGGAACTTTTCCGTCGTGCTCCTGCTCGATCGCGGCGGCCGCAGCGCGGATGCTTTTGGCTTTGTTTCGAAAAAAACCCGTCGATTGGATCGCTTTCTCGAGCTGCGCTGGATCGGCCGCGGCAAAATCCTTCGCCGACCGGTAGGTCCGGAAAAGCGCAGGTGTCACCATGTTGACTCGCTTATCAGTGCACTGCGCGGAAAGAATGGTGGCCACGAGCAACTGGAGCGGTGTCTTGAAATCCAGCTCGCAATGCGCGTCCGGATAGATCTCAGGCAGCTCCCGCACGAGCTGCTGCGCCCGCTCAGCGCGCGTCATTGCCTAACGAGTCGTGCGGAGGAGGTTTTCGGGAATACCAGCGCTGCCAGATATCGCTGCCGCGATCAATCAGCCTCCGCGCCCATGCGAATTCAGTCGCCAGGATCGCCAGACCGACCGGTACAACCACGACCGCCGGCCCCGGCAGGACGATCAATGCGAGCCCGAATAAAACCACGGTTCCACCAATCACAGCGACGAGCAGTTTGCGGAGCCGCGGGCGGTTCGTTAGGCCGAGCCTCGCGACCCAGCGGGCATACCATTTCACGGCTTCTCGAGGAATGGCGCTAGCCGCGGCTCGAGCTGCGGCGGCACGTTTGCGACCAGCGTGGTGAAATCATCTTCGTAATGCACTTCGATGACGTGTCCGACCCGATGCACTTCCGCGAGCAAGGCCGCTTCGCTGACTGGCAACCGATAGCGCGCCCGGAGCCGCCAGGAACTGAGCGCTTCCTGCAGCGCCGGCACGAGCCGATCGAGATTGGCGCCGGTTCGCGCGGAGATCGCGACACTGCCGGGATATTTTTCGCGGTAGACCGAAATCAACTCCTGATTCGCGAGCAGATCGACCTTGTTAAAAACCATGAGGGTCTGCTTGCCATAAGCGCCCAGTTCTTTAATCACCGCATCGACCGCGTCCATCTGCTCATCGACGCGCGGATGACTCAGATCGACAACGTGAATGAGCAGGTCCGCCTCAACCACTTCCTCAAGCGTCGCCTTGAACGACTCGATCAGCGTGTGCGGCAGGTTTCTCAGGAATCCAACCGTATCGGTGAGCAGCACGCGCTGTTTGTTAGGCAAAACCAGACTCCGCGTCGTCGGATCGAGCGTGGCGAACAATTTATCTGCCGCGAGCACGTCCGCGCCTGTGAGCAGATTGAGCAGCGTCGATTTTCCCGCGTTCGTGTAGCCCACGACGGCTGCGACGGGCCACTGATGACGCTTTCGACCCTGCCGCTGGATCGAGCGATGCTTGCGCACTTCCTCCAGGTCGCGCTCGAGTCGCGCGATCCGTTCTTGCACACGCCGGCGATCGACCTCGAGCTGCGTCTCACCTGGGCCGCGTGTGCCGATGCCGCCGGTCTGCCGGGAAAGGTGCGTCCACATTCTCGTTAGGCGCGGGAGCAAATATTGGAGCTGCGCGAGCTCGATCTGAAGCCGGCCTTCCCGGCTCCGGGCCCGCTGCGCGAAGATGTCGAGGATGAGCTGGGTGCGATCGAGCACCTTGCGAGAGAAGAGGTTTTCCAGGTTCCGACCCTGCGCCGGCGAAAGCTCATTATCGAAAATCACCGAAGTCACCTGCTGATCCTGGAACGACTCCTTGATCAACTCCGCCTTGCCTTTGCCGATGTAAAACGGCGCAGTCGGCTTCTGGAGTTTTTGCGTGACGGTATCGACGACTTCGGCGCCGGCGGAGTTCGCCAGCTCCGCCAGTTCCTCGAGCGAGTCGCGCAAATCCCATTTAGAAACGCCATCCTGCTCAAGACCAATCAGGAGCGCGCGCTCCTGTTTACGCTGCGGCTGGGTGACGATCATTCAGCGCGGGCAACCTTTTGCAGGATCCATTCGACGGCGGCTTCATGGTCCTTCAAGAGAGATAAATTCAACGGTGCAAAGTTAGTTTGACGGCGAAACCAGGTCAATTGCCTCTTGGCATATCGCCGCGTCGCCTGCTGAATCGTGGCGACGCATTCCGGTTCGCTGATTTTTTTATGCAAAAGATCGTCAATTTCGCGCAACCCGATTATTTTCGCAGCTGTAGGACCCAGCTCGCGCACCCGCGCGACTTCTTCCACCACGCCGGCGCGAAACATTTCTTCCACTCGCTGACCGATCCGCGCGTAAAGCTCTTCCCGTTCGTAGAAAACGAAAAGACCCTCCGCTGGCTGCGAAGCAACCTGCCAGTCCGCACGCTGCGCTGAGGAAGGCAAGCCCGTCTGCGCGAAAACCTCGAGTGCGCGCACGATCCGACGTTTGTTTTTGCGGTCGATCTCTTCAGCGCCTGACGGATCCGCCGAGACGAGGTGTTTGTTCAGTTCCTCGATCGACAACGCATTTAAGTTCTCGCGCAACTTGCGGTCGATCGGCGGAAGCGGTGCGAGCCCGTGCGTCAGCGCCTTTATGTAAAACCCATTGCCACCGACGATCAGGACGCGCTTTCCGCGGGCTTGGATTTCTTCGATCGCGCTCAGTGCCAGCACGCGAAATTTCGCGGCGCTCATCTCCTCGGTGAGCGGGATCGCATTCAGCAAGTGATGGGGAACGATTCGTCGAGTTACGTCGTTAGGCTGCGCGGTGAGCAACGGAAGCCCTTGATAAATCTGAAAGGCATCCGCGCCCACGATTTCCGCGTCGCAGCGCGCGGCAACGTCGGCGGCGAGCTCGGATTTTCCGCTCGCGGTCGGACCGACAAGGAAGAAGCAATTTTTCACAGGAAAGACCGCAGCTTAGGAAAACGATTTGCGAAGGCGCAGAGGCAACCGCGGTCATCTCGAGCGGAGGGCAGCGAAGGCGGAACGCAGCCGAGGGTTCCCGCGGAGGATAGAGAAGCTGCAACCGGCGACAACTTTTCTCGGCAGGTCGACAGACCGGTCGATTGCGCCCCGCCTCCGCGTGACTCCGCCCGGGATGACTTGCGGTGGCGCGGTCTCCGCTTCATCTCCGCCCTCTCCACCTCTTCTGGGTTCTCTTCGGCTAAACAAAAACCGGGAGACCCGCAGCGCCGACGCGCCGCCCGGCCTCCCGGTCATGAATCACTTCCTGTCCGCTTAGTCCCGCGCGTGGGTATCCGATTTCGCACCACTCACCACCAGCTTGCGGCCGAGGAATTCCTTGTCGTGCAATTCCGTCACGGCACGTTTCGCTTCCTCGACGCTTTGCATCTGAACGAAAGCAAAACCTTTCGACCGCTGGTTGTGTTTGTAGGTCACGACCTCCGCGTTTTGCACCTGGCCGACGCCGTTGAAGAGCTCAAAGAGGTCGCTCTCGCTCGCATCGAACGACAGGTTGCCAACGTAGAGCCGCGGGGTCGTCACCTCGATCGACTCCGGTCGGCGTGAGGGGCGGACGCGCTCGCCGTCTCGCTCGCGGGTGAGCGAGGAACCGTTGCGCGTCGGCGTGGAGCCGTTACGCGGCGCGGCGCTGCGGGCCGCTTTCGCGGGGGTGGTATCCGCGCCTCCAAAGAGAGCGGTGATTTTCTGCCAGAAGCTCTTTTTTGCCGGAGCCTTCGATTCCGTGCGAGCCTCGCGCGAATCGAACCGATGTCGGGGTCCGCCTCCACGGCGCGGACGCCGTGAGCTTCTCCCCGGGGATTGAGATTTCATAATGATCCTCAGTTTCTACCCAATTGTGTTGCGGGCGGAGCGCACCAAAGGATGATGCACGGTCCAAGGCGCGCAGTCTTCGAGGGGTCCAACCCTGCAACTCGAGGATGATCTGCGCAGCCGGAGGAAACTCCGCCTCGTCTTGCTGGGACGCTCGTTCAGGCCGAAGCCTTTCTGCGTGCGATCTCCGGTGCGGGCGGCTGGTCGTGGGCGACGAGTGAGCCTGCATCATTCTATTCGAAAAACCGGATGACCGCGGGAAGGAGGCGGTGGGCCTCAGCCTCCCGGCAATTGTGTGAATAACTATTCCCGAGCGCCACGTAAAGCAAGCTCGGAAAGAACAGTTACGTAACGGAGAGGGCGAACAAGCCGGTCACCCCGGGGGGCGCAGCCGAATCGAAAGAGTTCGCCCAGCTGGCAGAAGAAGCCGATGCGCAGAGGTTTTGCGACGGAAGGGTCTTCCCGACGATTGATCGGTGGAGGTTTAACGCAAGCGGTCGAGGTTCCTCGGCTCCGCTTCGACTCGGATGACATCTTATGGTTGCCCGACCATTCGAGGTGCTATGAGGCTGCGCGCTCGCGGTTTGCGTGAAACCATTCCACGAAACGTGGCAGTCCGACCGCCAGCGGTGTCGTCGGCCGGTAACTGAGCAGCCGCTGCGCCTTCGAAATATCTGCGCAGGTCAGCGGGACGTCGCCCGGCTGTTCCGGCAGGTAATTGATCTCTGCCTTCCGTCCCAGTGCGTTCTCGATCGCCGCGATTAGATCCGTCAGCGCGATCGTCTGATTCTCCCCCAGGTTAAAAATATCGAACATCGGTCCTTCATAGCCCAAGGACGCCACGACGCCCTGAATAATGTCGTCTATGTAGGTGTAATCGCGCCTGGTCGTGCCGTCGCCGAATTGGTCGATCGGTTTGCCTTCCCAGATGCGGCGCGTGAACTGGTGGATGGCCAAATCGGGTCGCTGTCGCGGACCGTAAACGGTAAAAAATCGCAGCGCGACGATCCGCATCTGATACAGGTGCGAGTAAGTCGAGCAGAGGAATTCCGCTGCGATTTTCGTCGCTGCATAAGGGCTGACGGTTTGGGTGAGATGCATCTCTTCCGAGAACGGCACCCTCTTCGCGAGCCCATAAACCGAGGAGCTCGATGCAAAGATGAAGCGCTTGAGTCCGACGGCGCGCGCCGCTTCCAGCAGGTGCAGGGTGCCGCCGACATTGGTGTCGTAGTAGAGCTGCGGCGCACTGAGCGAAGGCCGCACACCCGCACGCGCCGCGAGATGCACGACGGCATCGAACGGTTTCGATCCAAAAACCGCGCGCACCTTTTCCCCATCGCGTAAATCGAGCTCGTAGACGGCGACTCTTCCAGCGAAGGCCGCCACGTTGTCGCGCTTGATCTGCGGATCGTAGAAATCGTTGAAGTCGTCGAGAATCGCGACCTCGTGGCCTTCACCCAGTAACCTCTCCGCTAGATGCGATCCGATAAAACCGGCACCGCCTGTCACGAGAATCCGCATCGCGCGAACCGTAGTGAGGAAGCGGAAAGCCGGCAAGCGGAGAAGATTGCCTGATCTGCGCCGGCTCGGAAAAAGTCTTGTCGGCTACTGGGGAGGCGTTAAGATTGCGGCCCCGAATGGAAAATTCCCGGGCGCCCGACTGCAAGCGCGCCTGCGAAACCCAAAGGATGCACAACTTCATCGACCATCATTCCCCGCTTCATCCGCATGGTCGCGTTGTGCATTCCCTCCGTTCCTCAAAAGGCCGCGCGCTTTCGCACGCCGCCATTCTCCCACTTCGGTGCCATGAGCGATAATCCCGCCGATCTGAGCCTCGGTTATTTCCTCGCCGGCGAAGGGAACGATCCGCTCTCCGCGCCACCGAGTTTCACCCGCTGGATGCAGGCGGGCGCGTGGGCGGTGGAACTTTACGAGCCGGAAATGCTCGCGTCGGCCGACGCTCGGACCGCGATCACCTACGACGGAAAGCCGCAATCGGTCATCAACCTTTGCTCGTATAACTACCTTGGCCTGGCGAATCATCCGGAAGTGATCGCCGCCGCGCACGATGCCCTAACGACTCACGGACTCGGCGCCTGCGGCTCGCCCATGCTTTCCGGCATGACCGATCTGCATCGCGAGCTCGAGCGAAAACTGGCGCAATTTCTCGGCCGCGAAGATGCCATGCTTTTCAACAGCGGTTTCGGCGGCGCGCTCGGCACGATTTCCGGGTTGCTTCGGAAAAGCGACGTCGCGGTGCTCGATAATCGGTCGCACCTCAGTTTGCGCGACGGAGCGACGCTCTCCCGTTGTCGCTCGGAAAAGTTCGAGCATAACGATCCTGTTTCGCTCGCGGCGTCGTTAGGCAGGAATCAGGGTCGTCGCCAACTGGTCGTGATTGAAGGAATTTATTCGATGGACGGCGACTTTGGAAATCTCGAGGCGCTGATCGATGTTGCCGACGCGCATGGCGCCAGCGTCTTCATTGATGAAGCCCATTCCATCCTGGGCTGCGGCGAACACGGGCGCGGCGCCGCGGAAAAATTTGGCGTGGAAGATCGCGTCCGCCTGACGTACGGCACTTTCTCCAAAGCCTTCGGCGCCCTCGGCGGTTTCGTTGCCGGCTCGCGCGAAACGTTGCAATACCTGCGTTTCTACTCGCACCCGTACGTCTATTCCTGCGCACTCCCGCCGGTCATGGCTGCAGGCATCCTGCAGGCGCTGGAGATCGCGATCCGCGAGCCGGAATTGCGCGCCAGGCTCTGGGAAAACGCCGATTACTTCCATGCTCAACTTCGCACTCTCGGGATCGACACCGGCACATCGACCACTTATGTGATGCCGCTCGTGATCGGCGATCGGGAGCGGATGTATCGGCTCGGCCACGAGTTGCGCGCACGTGGGCTTTGGGTGGCTCCGGTCGATTATCCCGCCGTGCCACAGGATCGGATTTGTTTTCGCGCCTGTGTCACGGCGTTGCACACGCGGACCGATCTCGATGAGGCGCTCAATATTATCGAGGACACCCTCGTCCCGACCGCTCGGATCGCGCAAAGCGCGTAGCGTCCGACTTGTCATCGCGAGAGCGCAGCGAGGAATCTGGCAGGAGTTTCTTCGGCTTGGTTCCTAGAGGTTAAACGGCACCTGCGAAGATTCTGTCAGTCAGCGCAGTTTCGAGAGCTCCTGCGTTGCTTCCGCCGAAACTTTCGCGCATGGTCTCTTCGCATGCCGCGACGCTTCGTCTCCAACCGCAACGAATCGGTCCGCATGTTCGAGAGCGACTTCCTAGAGTTTTTCTCGCACGTGCATCCGATCACGCCGCTCGTGATCTATCTGCCGGTGTTGAGTTCCCTGCTCTATGTCGCGATCGCCGTGCGCTCGCTCACGCTGCCGGTCGTCGCCGGTCTTTTCGTGGCCGGCATTTTGATCTGGAGTTTCGTGGAATACAGCATGCATCGCTGGGCTTTCCATTATGAACCCCGCAGCGCCTGGGGCAAACGCCTGCACTTCATGCTCCACGGCGTGCATCACGATTACCCTAACGACGCCAGCCGTCTCGTGATGCCGCCGAGCGTGAGCATTCCGCTCGCGTTCCTTTTCTACGGATTCTTTTTCTTGTTCTTCGGGCGGCTGACTCCAGCGAGCTTTGCCGGTTTTCTGACGGGTTATCTTTTTTACGACGGCCTGCATTACGCGACCCATCATTTCCCGATGAAAGGCGGCCTGCTTCTTTGGCTCAAGCGCTATCACATGCGTCATCATTATCAGGATGATGAGACGGCTTTTGGGGTGACATCGCCCCTTTGGGATTACGCGTTCGGAACGAAAGTCCTGCGCAGTCGCAACCCGCCAGAGGACGCCGCGGCCGCGAAATCTTAAACTTGGCTCCGGTCGAAATCAGCCCGGTCGTAACGCGTGCCGAGCGCGACGCGTTCATCAAATTTCCCTGGGAAATTTATCGGGGCGATCCAGCGTGGGTGCCGCCGCTTCTGCTCGAGCGGAAGGAATTTCTCAATCGGAAGAAGCATCCGTTTTATCGGCACGGCGACGCACAACTTTTCCTCGCGCGCCGGGCCGGAAAGATCGTCGGGCGGATCATGGCGAGCGACGATCCCAATTACAACGCCGAGCACAACTCGAACGTCGGCTGCTTCGGGCTCTTTGAATCGATCGACGACCAGCAGGTTGCTTCGGCATTGTTAGGCTCCGCGGCCGAGTGGCTGCGGGCGCGCAGCCGCGACGCGATCATGGGGCCAATCGATTACTCCACAAACTACGTCTGCGCGCTTTTGATCGATGGTTTCCAACATCGGCCCACCCTCCTCACGGCGCATAACCCGCCCTACTACGCCGCGCTGATCGAGCAAAGCGGATTTCACAAGGTGATGGATTGGTATGCCTGGTGGTTCGACCAGCCTAACGATGCCCATGTCCGGCTCCGTCGCATCGCGGAACGCTTCGCCAACAGTCTCCAGGTGACGATTCGCGAGGTGAACATGAAAGACATTGCGGGAGAGAGCCGCCGACTCCGCGAGATCTACAATCGCGCTTGGGAAAAAAATTGGGGATTCGTCCCGTTCACGACGGCAGAATTCGATCACCTGATCAAGGAGTTGAAGCCGCTGGCGCGGCCGGAATACACGCTAATCGCCGAGGTGGAGGGTCAGCCGGCGGGATTTCTTCTCTACCTGCCGGACATCAATGTCGCGCTGCGCCGTCTGCGTAACGGCCGTCTCTTTTCGTGGGGATTGCCGATTGGGCTTGCGAAAATCTTGTATTACAAAGACCGGATCAACACCGGCCGGCTCGTAGCGCTAGGGGTTGTTCCAGAATTCCGCCGGCACGGTGTCGCGGAGAAACTGGTGCTTCGCATTATCGAAGAAGCGATGGTCAAAAACGGCGTAACCGGCGAATGCAGTATGACGCTCGAAAACAACCGGCTGATCAATCGTTTCCTCGAGGCGATTGGCGCCGATCGCTACAAAACTTACCGCATTTACGAACGCGCGATTCCTTAGCAAGAAGTGACCACTCAATTCCCCGTTTATCCTGAGCGGTGTGAAGCGAAGGCGACTCCGATTGCGCTGAGCTCAGAATGACTGACACGGCCCTTCAACTCTGCCGCCGTCCCCTCAGAATCAACGCAATAAAATGTCGTCTAACGAATCGGTTCCCACTCCTTCGAATACGATTTTCCGCGGAGCCGGAACGAAATCGTGTTCGCGAGAAAGATGAGAATCAGCCGTGGCCAGCCGACGGCGTGCCCGCGCCGGCCGGTGTGGAAAACAGTCAGCCGCGAATCAGAACGCACCCGGCCAATCCGAGCCAGCCGCGCGAAAAAATCGCGATCTTCGCAGGTCACCAAATCTTCTCGGTAACCGCCGGACGATTGAAAAGCGGTCGCGCGGACCATCTGGAATTCACCCCCGGGCGCATCGCCTTTTTGCCAGACGTTGTTCCGGAAGCGCGTGATGGCGTTCGTTGCGCTGAAAACCACCTTGTCGCCGAAAGTTTCTTTTTCCGGCGAAACCCGGAGCCGCGCCGCCAGTGCGACCAGCTTTTCGTTCTCCCGAAATTGCCGCACCGCTTCGCGAAAGAAAAGCTCCGGATTTTGCACCGTGCAGTCGGCGTCGAGAAAAACCAGAAACTCCCCGCTCGCAATCGCGGCGCCCGCGTTCCTCCCCTGCGCGATCGTCTGCCGCGACGGCCCTGCATGGACCAGCACCCGATCCGCCAGAGGCCGGGCGAGCGCGACCGTCCGATCTCTGCTGCCGCCATCGGAAACGATAATCTCGTGAGAGCTCGAAAACTCGAGCGCAGCCAGAGTTTTAGCGATCAATTTCTCCTCCTCCAAGGTCGGGATGATGATCGAAATAAGTGGGCTTTCTTCGGGCACGAGCGCGGGAGCGTATCACGCGGACGGCGTCTTTACAGCGCGTAACCGGTTCGTTAGGATCGCCCGTGCAAGCGAGCCAGCCGATTCCGCAATCCGTCGTGATCTTCGCGGATGAAACTGCGGAGTGGGTTGTGGCGGGGTTGCGCCAGATCGACCGGGTCACGCTCGCCGCGCGTGATTATTTTTACTGCCTCGGCATTTTGGCACCGGAGCCGCTGATTGTTCATGCAGAGGACGCTCACGGCCAACTCCATTCGTTAGGCAAAAGGCCGGTTTTGCTCCTGAGCACACGGCTCGTGCCGGCACGACAATTTCGGCCACTGATCGTCGCCGCGAACGACGTGCTGAGCAATCTCCCGACGAAGTCGGATCCGGGAAATTGGTACTATCTCGCTTCCAAGGCGGACATCGCTCCCGCGGAACACAGCTTGTTTTCGAGCGCCGGAAAATCGCAGGACGGCGTCGTCGCGCGCTGTTTGAATCGCCCACTCTCCCGCGGCCTGAGCCGGTTGCTCGTGCGCACCGCGATTTCGCCTAACGAATTGACGTTATGCCTGACGTTGCTGCCGCTCGCCGGCGCGGCGCTTCTAATCCGCGGTGACTATTTTGGCTTCGCGATCGGCGCCGTTTTTTTTCAAATCCACAGCGCGCTCGATGGCTGCGACGGCGAAATCGCCCGCGTGAAATATCTGGAATCGGAGGCGGGCGCCAAGCTCGACGCGCTTTGCGATCGCTTCAGCACCCTGCTTTTCGCGGTCGCTCTCGGAGCCGGGCTTTCCCGCCAAAGCGGAAGCTGGATCTTCCTCGCGGAAGGTTTGGTGGCGGCGCTTTGCATAGGCATCGTCGAAACTTTTCTGACCCGCCACGAGATCGAAAAACAGACCGCGCCGAACCGTTATGGGACTTTTCTCACCGCGCACCGCGAAAGCTTCAACCAGGGCGATCAGCTAAAACTCTGGATGATCAAACACACCGGCCTGCTGTCGTTAGGCGAGGGCGCGACCGCGCTTTTCAGCCAGCTCACAAAACGTGATGTTTTTAATTTTGTCTTCATGGTCCTCGCGCTTTGCAGTCTCGCCGCCTGGGTGCTGCACATCCTCGCCTTCTGCGCGTGTGCCATCCTCGTGCTCGGCCTGAAAGAGCTTGTCGCGCCGACGCTCGACGTGAACTCCACCGCGTGATCGAGACGCAATTCGTCATTCTGACGGACGAGGCGACAGATTGGAGGGTCGCCGGACTGTGCCAGCTGGATCGGTTGCAGCTCGCGCTTCGGGAGTTTGCCGGCACAACGGGTTTGCTCTGGGAGCGGAATACCGAACGACCGAGCGATGGCCGAATCATTTCCACGCGTCTTTTCGTTCATCGAAAAGCGCTTGGGGATTTCCTTGCGGTCGCGCCGGATCTCCGATCGAACTTCGCTTCTTCCTGGCCGGAGCTTTTCGAGAAATTCGAAAGCACCTGCCCGACCGGCACGCGCTGGCACTACCTCCGCTCGCCTAACGACATCGCGCCGGCGGAAATGGAATTCCTGTGCCGGACCGCGAAAGCGCAGGATGGCGTCGTTTCCCGCTTCATCAATCGCCCGCTTACCCGGCCGATCACGCGGCTCCTGCTCAAGTTTCCGATCACGCCGACCTGCTGGACGCTCACGATTTTTGTCTTGCCGCTTCTAAGCGCAATTTTCCTCGTGCGCGGAAGCTACTTCAGCATCGTGATCGGAACGGCGATCTATCAGCTCTACAGCATGCTCGACGGCTGCGACGGCGAGATCGCGAGGGCGAAATATCTTGAATCGAAGAGAGGCGGACGGATCGATGACTTCTGCGACATTCTCGGCGCGCTGCTCTTCGTCAGCGCGCTTGGAGTGGGACTGGGCGGCGCTTATGCGGTGGAAGGATTCGCCCTCGCCGCTTTGATTGCGGTCAACGAATGGCTGCTGCATTTGCCGCAACCCGGATTGCCTAACGACGTCTCGGTCGCCGCCTATCCGCGACATCGCAGGTTACTCGAGACCGCGGGCGCGTCGCCGCTCCGGCAAAAGATCGCCTGGATGGTTCTCCAGGCGACGAAGCGTGACGTCGGCATTTTGCTTTTTCTGCTCCTCGCTCTCGTTGGCTTGTCGCAGTGGATTTTGCACCCGTGGCTGCTCGTAACTCTGACGACTTTGTTGCTGAATCTGATCAGCCGGAGCCGCGCGCGCGACTGATGAAGCATGCGCTCGCCAGCGCGAGCAAATCTCCCGCGGGCACGCGCTTAGCGTGCTGGTTTTCGCGTCCTCGCCAAAATCGTCTTCGTTAGGCGGTGATCAACCGTTGCGCGCGCGAAGCTGTCGCTCGGCATGCGCAAACATTTCTGGAGTATCGACGTCCTGCCACCAGGCTGCGCCGATATCGATCGCGCGCGCCTTTCCGCTCGCCGCGAGCGATCGAACCCCGTCGGCGAGGCTGCAATCGCCGGTCCGCTCCCGCGCCTTTTCCAGGTGCGCGAAGAGATCGCGGGTGCAAAGAAAAAGCCCGGTGTCGATCGCGTCGTAATCGCACAGCTCTTTCCCGAGCGTGACAATCTCTTCGCCGCGCGTCTGCACTTTCATCGCGTCGTCCTTGTCGAAGATCGAATCGAGTTTGCGGTCGACCGCGAGATGAACCTGATCGGGCGGAGCAGTGCGGAGAAGCAAGTCGAGGATAGCTCCCTCAAAAAGATGATCGCTCATCGTCAGCAAAAACGGCCCGAGCACCTGCGAGGCAGCGGCCAAAACCGAAACGCCGTTCTGCTTCCGCCATTCGTAATTCTCAACAAAGCGCAGCGCGAGCTCGTTAGGCGCAATCCGCTCGACCTCCGTGCGCAGCTCGTCGCCTTTAAACCCGACCACGGCGTAAACCGTCTTGATTTCCGCCCGCTGCAAAGCCTCAAGCGTATAGGAAATCAACGGACGTCCGAGCATTGGCACGAGTGGTTTGAGCACGGCTTTTCCCGCCGCGCGCAATCGGGTTCCAGCGCCGGCCATGAGCACGACGGCTTCCGTAACGGCGCTCATATTCCGTAGTAACGACGCAATCCCCAGACGCGGATCCGTTGCGGAAGAAAGCGAAAAATAAGCGGCGCCACGAACGATTGAAATCGATCGCCGACCGTCACGCGCAATGGCGGTTTTCTGTTTTCGATGATCCCAGAGATGCGTCGCGCGACCAGCTCGGGCGACGGCGCCCCTTTCATATTCCGATCGACCACCGCCCAGCTCTTCCGCAACTTCGCGGCGTAGCGCGGCCCATCGTCGGCAGGCGAAATCGTGTCGTTGAAGCTTGTCCGGATGTCTCCCGGCTGAAGATCAATCACTCGAATCGGACTGTCACCGAGCTCGAGCTGAAGCGTCATCGTGTAGGAGGCGATCGCCGCTTTGGCCGCGTTGTAGATGCCCATGAACGGCACCGGTAGCCGCGACGCGAGCGAGCTAACGTTGATGAGCAATCCCGAGCCGTAGGCGCGCATCGCCGCGAGCGCGACGCGGCTGAGCTCGATCTGCGCGAACACCAAAACCTGAAATTGTTTCTCCACCATTTCCGCCGAAGCCGTCTCGCTCGGGCTGAAGTGGCCACTGCCGGCGTTGTTGATCACGACGTCAAAGTGTCCCGCCTCCGCGAGCGCCTGCGCGAAAGTTGCCCGCGCCTTCGCCGTCACCGACAAATCGAGCGCAACCGGGTGCAAACCCTCCATCCGAGGCAGCCGCGCCGGGTCCCGCGAAGTGCCCCAGACTTCGTAGCCTTGCCTAACGAGAAGCTCGGCCGTGGCGCGGCCGATTCCAGAGCTCGCGCCCGTGATAAAGATCCGGTTCTTCATTTGTCTCCGACCCGTTCGATCTGATAGACACCGATCTTGCGATGCTTCGGCGCGATCAGGATCGAGCGATGATAGAGCGCCTTGCGCACCAGTTTCCAGCCCGGTCGTAACGCAATATTGGGATCATCCGTATAGACCGCTTTGGCCTTCGCAAGTTGCTCAAGCGGCGTTTCCGCGACCGACTGGTCCTTCGGTGCCAGGTCGAAACCCGGCGCATACCACTGCACGTGCCGGCGCGTTTGCGAGAGGAGCAGGAGGACGCCGCCGCGTTCGTTAGGCGGATAATGCCGTTCCAGATAACGCGCGAACAGCAACGGCGGTCCGTCCTGCGTGTGATGCTTCAGCGCGAGCGGGAACGAGATGTAGAATAAAAAAGCCGGAAGGGCGAAAACGCTCCAGCGCCACCGGCCTGGCAAAGTTTCGAGTCCGCGGCCTAACGAGATCAGGACGAGCGGAACGATGATCAGGTAGTAGCGTTGCGCGGCCGGCAGACAGCAAAAGATGATCACAATGTGAAGCGCGGCCCAGGGCCAGTTCGCGCGCCAGAATTCTCGATCCCTCCCTGAGAAATGCTTGGCATGCGATCCGAACCCGATGAGCACGAGCAGCGAGCCGACGACGATCGTAAAGACATTGCGGATCAATCCGAGCCCGACGCTGAGCCAGCCGAGAATGTGCGCGCCAAAGCGCGTGCCGAGATAGATCGGGCTCCAGTTGCCGGCGCCGATATAGATGTTTGGCCGGTCGAGTCGCCAGCGCCATTGCCCGTAGAGTTGCGTTGGATAAACGGTCCACCACGGCAGGTCCGGCCGGAGTTGCGCCTGCAGATACCACATCGGCACGAGCCAGAGCAGACAGCCGCCTAACGAACTCCCGATGCCGAGCAACCAGAGCCGAGCGGAGGCGCGGCGCGCTTTCAGGGCGAGGATTACGATCAGAAAAGCCACCCCCACCAATTGCGGGCGCACGCCCGCCGCCGCCGCGCCGCAGAGCGCAGCGCCGAGCAAGCTCCCGCTTCCGTCGCCACGCCGGAAGAGCAGAGCAAAGAACAACTCCGCGCTGAGCAGACCGGTCGCGAGGCTGTCGGTCATCGTTTTGGTCGAGGTCATCCAGACAATCGCCGTTACGCCTAACGACAGTGAGACCAGCCAGGCAAAGCGTTCGCCGTAGTGCAGCCTAACGATCAGAAACCAGCAGGCCACAAAGAGGCCGCCGCCGAGACAGCTCAGGCTTTGCAGAGAGAGAACCGGATCGAGTCCGAGCAGTTTGTGCCCAATCCATCCAAGAAAAATGTAGAGCGGATAACCAGGCGGATGCGGCTGTTGGGCCCAGATATCGAAATGCCGCACGCCAAGTGCAAACTGCACTGAATCCCATTCGTCGAGCCCCGGGCTGCGGGTCAGAAAATAGAGCAGTGCGAAGCAGAAGCCCAGCAGTGCCGCCTTTAGCCGCACTGGCTCGCTCGCAGGTTCTTCTCGGGAAAAACCAGCCACAGATGAACCCGGATCGAACACAGATTTAGGAAGGCTTGTCCGTGCGTTTCTCTTTTTCTTATCCCTGATAATCAGTGTTCATCTCTGGCTCGTGACCCGTATCGTGAGATTTGTTGATGGCAGCAAGAGCGAACTTCGGAATTCACATCATGGTCGACGCGCGTTACGTGCGGGAGAAACCGAGCGGAATCGGAAATTACGTGCACGCACTGATCGAGCGCCTGCCAGCCCTCGCGCCTAACGATCGCTTTACTTTCTGGCGACATCCCCTCGCCCCGCGTCCACTTTCGATCGCTCCCAACGTCTCGGAAATCGTGGTGCGAACGGGGCCGAACTCGCCCTGGTCTGCGCTCTGGCCGCGAGACGATGCCTCCTTTTCCGGAGTCGATGTTTTTCACAATCCGCACAACCTGCTGCCGCGCGGCATTCCCTGTCGGAGCGTGGTCACGATCCACGACGTGATGGCGCTGGAGCATCCGAGAATGCATCTGCGCGGGCTGGAACGCATTTCGAAAAGTTATTACTATCCGCAGGCGATTCGGCGGGCTTTGCGCGAAGCGACCTGTTTGATCGCTCCCAGCCGGGCGACGGCCGATCGGATCTGCGCGCTCGCGCCAGCGGCGGCTTCGCGCGTAACGATCACGCCCGAAGCCGCGGATCCCATTTTTCAACCGCCTAACGATCTCGCGCTCGCACGGAAGAAAGCGGCGGAATTAATCGGAAGCGATACGCCCTATCTGCTCGTGGTCGGCGCAAATACCGCGAGCAAACGGCATGACATCGCGCTTGCCGCTTTCCTCCGCGCGGTCCCGGCACCGTGGCAGCTCGTCTTCCTGCAACGTCGCAAGGCGCGCCACGCTTTGCGGAAT
>JAICMR010000025.1 GCA_025929155.1 Chthoniobacterales bacterium
GAACAAAACGCCGCGGGGAAATGGCGTTTGCCGCGATTGCCGCCAGAGAAGCGCGCCACTCCCGCGCCGGCGACGGTTGCGCGGAGCGAACTGGCGCAATCGATTCCGCCCGCGACCACGAGTGCCGAGCCGGCTTCTGTCGCGCCAGGCGCGCCTAACGAGCGAAGGACTCTCTCGACGACGGCCGCGCCCGCCCCCGCCTTCACGCCGGAAGTTCGCCGCGTCCGGCTGCGCGACGGCGATTTCACGTTTCTTGATTCCGCCGGGCACGTCGTGGCGAAATTCATGGGCCTCGATTTCACCTCCAGCTTCCGCACCGCGAGCGCCGTGAAAGGCAGCACAAAGATCGAGAAGATTTCGCTGCGCGATCGCTTTTTCATCGAAGATCTCGACTCACCGCTGCACTACGATCCCAATTCGTTGATCTTCTCCAATATTTCGGCGAAATCCGCTGGTGGCGACCTGACCGGACGGTTCGAGATGCAGTTGCAGTCCGTTGATTCCCCTTTTCACGCCACCGTTAATTTCCGTGGCCTCGAAGCCGACAAACTCGTAACGAACGCTGGCGGCCCGGCGGGAATGATTGAGGGAAAACTGGAAGGCTCCCTCGATGCGACCGGTAAAACCGCCGATAGCAACGCGCTCAGCGGCCGCGGCCAGATCTTTCTCCGCGACGGAAAGTTGCAGCAATACAGTTTGCTCGTCGCGCTCGGCCAGATCCTGCAGATCGATGAGTTGATGCAGCTCCAGCTCGAACAGGCGGAAGTGCATTTTCATATCAGCCCGGGCATTGTCACGATCGACCAACTGCTCCTGCGCTCGCCTAACATTCAACTTTCCGCCACCGGAACAATCAACTTTGATGGCAAACTTCACCTGAACTCGCGGCTCGCGCTCAATGACAAAATCCGGCACCAACTTTTTGCTCCAATTCGCGACAACTTCCAGCCGATCGACAAGCCGCCCGGCTATGCTGCGGTTGATTTTCGCATAAGCGGAACGGTCGAGCATCCCAAAACCGATTTGATGGAAAAAGTGGTCGGCCACGATCTGCGGGATCTTGGCGGTGTCATCAGCAGCCTCTTCGGCCACGGAAAGAAAAAGAAAAAATCGCCTTCTCCGACAATATCACCCACCCCGACTCCTTTGCCTAACGAAGCCGCGCCGGCGCTTCCGGCCATCCCGACGCCGACCCCATGAGAGTCATCGCCGGTAGCGCCGGCGGCATCCAGCTGGATGTCCCGAAAAGCGATATCCGGCCGACGATGGATCGGGTGAAAGCCGCGATCTTTTCCAGCTTGGGCGAACGAGTCATCGGCGCGCGCGTGCTAGACCTTTTCGCCGGCACCGGCGCGCTCGGCCTCGAAGCGCTAAGCCGCGGCGCCGCCTCCGCGATGTTTGTCGAAAGCGAAAAACGCGCGCTCGCCGTAATTGCACGAAACTTCACCAAGACCGGCCTCGAGGGCCGGGTTCGCGGGCAGGATGTCTTCGATTTTCTGACCCACGCCAGCACCGCGGAAACTTACGATTTGATTTTTGCCGATCCGCCTTATGGCAAATCGAAGCTCGGCGATTCCTTCACCAAACTCCTGCTGCGCAACGACCGGCTTCCCAGCCGCCTAACGAATGAAGGACTTTTCGTTCTCGAGAAGCGTCCTGGAGAGCGGCTGCCGGACACAAACTTGTGGGAGCTCGTTCGCCAGAAAGTTTACGGCGCGACCGAGACGCTCTTCTTCCAGCGACGCGCGGAATGATTCGATTTTTCTACAACCTCCTTTTCCCGTTGGCGTTGCTCGTTTTCTTGCCCGGATACGTCGTCAAGATGCTGCGGCGGGGCAATTACCGGGAAAAGTTTGGGCAGCGTCTCGGCTTCTACGATCGCGCGACGCGCCGGAGACTTGCGTCGGCGCGAAACACCTGGGTCCACGCGGTCAGCGTGGGTGAAGTGATGATCGCGCTCAAGCTCGTCAGAACGATGAAGGCGGCCGAACCGGCCTTGCGAGTCGCCTTGACCACGACCACGACAACCGGCTTCGCCCTGGCGGCGCGCGATGCACCGGACTGGCTGGAAGTGCTCTACACGCCGCTCGATTTCTGGCCAATCATGCGCCGCGCCTTTACGCTCATCCGGCCGGAGCGAATCATCCTGGTCGAAGGCGAACTCTGGCCGAACATGACGGCGCTCACGCGCCAGCGAAAGATTCCGCTCGCGCTCGTCAACGCGCGTCTTTCTCCGCGCTCGGAAAGGCGCTTTCGCCAGTTCCGCGCAGTCGTTAGGCCGCTCTTCGCCCGACTCGATCTCGTCTGCGTGCAGGAACCGGAGGATGTCGCGCGCTGGGAGTCGTTAGGCGTGAGCCGGGAACGGATTCATCCAGTCGGGAGCATCAAGTTTGATCCAACAGGCGAAGCTCCCGATCCGGAAAAACCTCGTGCCTTCCTTGAGGAGATGGAGATAAGCCTTGCGCGCCCGATCCTTCTTGCCGGCAGCACACATGAGGGAGAAGAAGAAATTCTTGCGCAGGTTTTTCAGGATTTGCGCGATGAGTTTCCCGGTCTTTTTCTCGTCATCGCGCCGCGTCACGTCGAGCGCGCCACGGAGATCGAACGCAAGTTGCGCGTGATGGGTCTGACGACCGCGTTCCGGAGTGCTTCCGTCACGAAACCCGACCTGCTTCTCCTCGATACGACAGGCGAACTCCGTAATTGGTATCCGGTGGCGACGATCGTTTTCATCGGCAAAAGTCTCACGGCGCGCGGCGGCCAAAACCCCGTTGAAGCGATTGTCGCCGATCGTCCGGTGCTCTTCGGCCCGCACATGGAAAACTTCGCCCGCCTCGCCGAACAACTGCTGCAAGCTCAGGGCGCTGTTCAACCTCAGGACTCGGCTGCCCTAACGAATGCAGCGGCGACGCTCCTGCGCGATCCGCAAGCGCGCGCTCACCTGGTGAGCAATGCTCACGGAGTGCTTCGGGCGCATCGCGGCGCCACCTCGCGAACCGTCGCCTTGGTGCAAACTCTCGTCCCCGGCGCCGCCTGAAATTCCCTTGCCAGATGCCAGCGCGCTCCGGATATTGGGCGCTCTCCTGACCCTATCGTCCAGTGGCCTAGGACACCGCCCTTTCACGGCGGTAACACGGGTTCGAATCCCGTTAGGGTCGCCCTGTAATGCACTCGCCTCGCTGTATGTAGAGGTGGTGGATGGATTTGGATGGCCAGTCAGTTTTCACCGAATTCATCCCGTGCAGGACTGTAAGTTCTGGATCGCTTGTCAAGGCCGGAGATTTCGCGCTGAGCGTGACGGAACGCCCAAGGAACAGCGTGAGCAGAAATTGACTTTCTCGCGGACTTTAGGCCCTAAAAAGTGGCCGCCCTCGCGCGAAACTCCGCCAGCGAAGCAGCAACCCTGTCGAGCGCCTTTGCCTGCTCCGCTTTGGCGGACTCTTGTTCTTTAGGCAGAGATTTGACAGCCGCGCCCGCCGCACTGAACACCTCACGCAGCGAGGAATTACTTCGAATGAGTTCCCTAGCCTGGTCGCTCGCCAGCCAGACTTTCACCCGATCGGTTTGCGCCGCGGCCTCCGTCGTGTGTTCATCTAGGGACGCCCGTAACTTCGTTAGGTCCTTTTCGGTTTGTTGGAGGAGCGCCTCGGTCATGCCGCGCAATGGCGAGGCCGACTCCGCCGGAGAGAGGACGAAGTGCGGCGGAACAATCACCGGCGTCCCGACAGGAAGTTCCGCGATTGTGCCGAGCTGCGGGTTAAGCCGAATCAGCTCCGATTCCAATTCCGCGCGGGTTATTTTGGTTGTTCCCTTGGCCTGCTTCGCGAGGAGACGCGTGGCCAAGGCTGTCAGTGTCTTGTCTCCTTTTAGTTCCGCGATGTTCATTTGTTAGGTCCTTCCTTTGTTCGTTAGGGCGCAATCACGTTGAGTTTCTCCCATTGCGTCCCGGCAAACGAAGCGCCGTTAACCCGGATCGGGCCGGTGGTGATATTGCCCAGCGCCGTGTAAATCGGCTTATCCGGCAAGTGCAAATCGAGCGACGCCCGTTCGCGGTCAAAAGTAACACGATTTTCCGCGGCTATGATCGTTTCGGCACTCAAGTCCACCGCGACCGGAGCTTTCACTCCGGCAAGGCTGGTCTCGTTATCGCTGAATCGGCAACTTCCGTTCAGCGACGCTTCGACGACCGCGGCGCCCCCGTAACCATGGAGCGCGTTGCCGACGATCCCGATCCGCTCCGAACCAACCGATCCGGCGGCGGCGAAGGGTCCCATCGTCGCGATTTGTTCGTTAGGCGTGAGCTTCTCGAAGTTCGCGAACCGCAACGGCACCATGCCTTCTGCCTCCGCGCCGATGATGCGGATCGCCTGCCATTGCGAGACGTCGCCCTCCGGCTTATCCGGCGGGACTAACTGCCGTCGCACGCTATTATCCGCGATTTCGAGTTCCGTCAGCGGCGCCATCGCGAGCACACCGGCCGCGAGATTGTCAAACGCAGCCGCCGGCGCGATTCCGCTGATCGTGTTGTCGTTGACCCGCACGTCGAGACAGCCTTCCAGGCGAATTCCAGCGATCACTTGTGCGCGCGGAAGATTTTGTCCGACGAGACTGATCGTGTTGTCGGAAACTGCGCCGGTGAGGACGTTCTGCAAATAAATCGCGGCAAACTCGAAGACTTTGCCGCTCTCATCGGTCGCGATATTTACGAACTCGTTGCTGCGCACGCTTAGGCTATTCGCTGCACTGCCATCACTCATCACGACTCCGCTGCCGCCGACGCCATGGATAACATTGCGGTCGACTTGCACGGAACCGGCCTGTTTCTCGAGCACAATGCCGTTGCCGCGCAGGCCGAGAATCCCATTGCCGCTGATCACGACCGGCAACAGCGCCACCGGATTCGTGCCGCCGGCCAAACGGATTCCACTGCCCGTCTGCTCCGCAAGACCGGTGATTTGGTTATCGCAAATATCAACGCCGCCGATGCCAGCGACGATGCCATCGCCCGCCGCGACGGTGAGAAAGTTCCTCACCAAATCGACCCGCGGAATCGCGAAGCCGGTCACTGAAACCCCTGCCGCCTCCGTGTCATAAATCGTGTTCCCGGCGATCGAACAATGATTCAGGCAAAAGGTTTGATCACCCAGTTGCACGCCGGTCTCGCTGCAGCGCAGGTCGTTCTTTTCGCAGAGGAAATTATTCAGCAAGAGCGGCTCCTTACTCTCGTCGCCGCTGTCTTGCTTGGTGATTTCGGATGACGAAACGCCTTGCTGAGCCCAGATAAAGTTGTCGCGAATTTTGGTCATGAGCAGGAAACCCGGCTCGAGCAAAACGCCCGCGAGCGGTCCGTCGCCGTCTGTGGTTGGCGGACCGATGATCAGACGCTCGATCATCGTCCCGAGAGAATTTTGTAGCCGAATCGCAGGCGCCGAAGTCGTGCCGGCGACAGTGTGAACCGTGAGATAATCCAGGGTACACCATTGCGCGTCGCTCAGGATAAAAGCCGCGTCTCCACGAGGCTGGATCAGCACCGTCGCCGCGCCCTGGCCGCGAATCCGGACCGCGAATGCGCTCTGCAACTCCACCGGCTTCTGTTGCAGGTTAAAGATGCCGGGCCCGAGACAGATCGTGCCGCCGGTTTTCGCGATCTGCGCAACCGCTTCGTAGATCGTAAAGC
Source organism: Chthoniobacterales bacterium (assembly GCA_025929155.1). Lineage (GTDB taxonomy): Bacteria > Verrucomicrobiota > Verrucomicrobiia > Chthoniobacterales > UBA10450 > Palsa-1392. Next base: position 5,678 of record JAICMR010000025.1, read on the forward strand.
TGCCCTGGTTGTGCTCATCGGCGCCGACGCAGACTGTGCAATCACAGCTTTCTCCACCGCCAAACTGCGGCGGCCAAAAGACGCGGCAATCCGAAGCGTCGTTAGGCAAAGTTACAACCGCGAGCCGGCAATAGTGATGATGCACTCCACGCGGCGGAGCGGCCGTCAGTTCCTCGACGGAAGCGTCAGCCGTGCGCGCGGCGAAGATCCAGAAATCGCCGGACCGAAATGTGCCGCCATTCGTCGCGGTCGCGAAGGTCACCTCCACGCCGTTTTCCAAAATCAGCGATGTCCCTGACGGTGGCACGTCGATCAGCCCGCTCCCGCCCGCTGCATCGAGGTCAACATAGGTCGTTCCGTCGGTCGCCCTCACAATGCCCGATTGATCCCACCTTTTGATTCTGGTGTGTCGTTCCGATGCCGTCAGGTTCTGCGCGTTGACCGGGAATGCGCCGGTCGGCAAGGCTGCGCTTAAGGTGATCCGGCGCGTGCCGTCATCCACATCATCGGCGATGCGCCGCAACTCGCCCGGGGCGCCCGACAACTCGCGCACGTCATCGGTGATTTCCACCCAGTCGCCGATCTTGAAACGCCGCTCTGAATCCCAGAGCGTCCGCTCGACCGTCAGCGTCTTGTCGTTCTCGATCGCGCTCACGCCGGTCGCAAGCGATGCGTTGTCGCGCGACCATTTGAAAGTCGCCATGCCGACCGCACCTCCGTCGTGGATTTCGAGTCGATACGTCCGATTATCGAGCCCGCGGTAACCGCCGCTCGGCGGGATGAGGCAGGGGTCTTTTTCCGTGGCCACACCCACTGCGCGAGTCGTTAGGCGACCGGCCGACGCGCTCGTCAATTCCAGCCAGCCTTTCACTTCGCCATCTGGCGTCGCGCAGGTCGTACCGCCGCCGACTCCCGCGAGCACCCGCACCTGCCAGACTGTCTGCATGCGCGTGGTCGTGTCGGGACCGCCCAAAGCAACCTCGCGCAGCGCCGGGTTTTCGACCGCTGTCACTTCGCGTTCCCAGACGTCGAGGTAAACCAGATGCGGCCCCCCGCTTTCCGGCAACACCGGCGCGCCGGGCAAATACGGTTGTTTCTCGTAAGGCAGCGGGTCGACCCCGCGCGATTCCGCAAGGATCGTGTCGAACTCGAGATCACCGGCGCCGTGATTCTCCGCCTGCAAGCCGTCGACATAGATCCGCCCGCGTCCGATCGTTAGGGCCGAGCTGGTCCATTGGATCGCGAACCCATCCGGGGTCTCGCGAGGCACGACCCCGCGCCCAATGATGTCGATTGTTTCTGAACGCAGGCGCCGATCCGAAATTTCATTCCATTCATTCCACTCCGCGTCGAGTTGCACGCGGCCCTGCTGCATGAGCACGCCGCTGAAGTTATTCCTCGGATCGAAACGCTGCCGACTGATGTCTGAGCTCATAGGATTAGGTGTTCGTTAGGTTTGATAAAAAATTCCTGCCTCCAGCCCAAAGCGGAGATATTCGCGAAGCCGTGCGCGGATATTGCTCTCGCGTTGCGGGGCGAAGACATCGTGAAAGGCGCCCATCTCCGCCTCGTCGTCCGCGCCGGTGCGAATCGTTTCGGGCGCGGAGAGACGCAGCTGGCCGTAGCCAGGATCGATGAGGCGAAGCGAGGTAAAAGCTGGAACCAGCCTAACGATGACCGCATCCCGGATCGCCTGACGTTCCGCGTCGCTGATCACGCCGTTGGTTGTGCGCTTAATCGCCGCATCGATCTGCTCCGAAACTTCGAGATCCGGCTGACAGCGATAGCGCCGCGGCACCCGCGCGGCGAGCGGCAGCCACGAGAAACGAACGCAACCACTCTGCTGCCGCTCCGAGCGAACCGGCGCTTCCGTGCCTAACGATTGCGCGAGGAAGATGCTGTTCGAAGCGAGCTTTAGGAGGCTGGTGGAGACGCGCCCGATGATCGTGCTGTTGATCACGGAAAGCGTGCCGCCGGCCGCGAGGTCATCGAGCGCGGCGTAGGCCATCGTCGTCCGCTCGTTCGCGTCTATAATGCTGTTGCGGATCGTGACCTTGGCATTCAAGGCCGCGCGGATCCCGCCCATGATGCAATGATCGATCTCGATCTCGATAGGCGTCTCGGTTTGCTCGATTAAAAGCGACGGCGTTCCCGGAGCCGTCGGCGCGCCGTCGCTGCCTAACGATAAACCCGGCACAAGCGTGCAGTGCGCGAGGCGGACTTTACGCAATCCGGTGCCGAGCACGCTGTGCACGCGCACCGGCCCGCCCACGATGAGGAGGCCGTTCAAAGTCACCTCGGCATCGGCGCCGCCGGTGAGGTCAATCGGGCCGCTCGCGACGAGCGTCGGGCGATGCTCATTCGCCGCGCGCCATTCCAGGCGCACACCCGGGTCGAGCGCGATCGACGGCGTCCCCTGGTAGCGACCGCTGTCGGAAATCTCGACTACGCCGCCGCTCGCACGGGCGTTCAGCGCCGGTTGCAGCGGAGCAGGCGAAGCGACTGACTCGATCGGAGCGAGCGCCGCATCGAAGCTTGCCTTTCGTTCGTATTCGCCACCGCCCACCCCTGCGCTGAATCCGTAATGGAAAGTCACCCGCGGCGTCTCCACGGGCGCGGTCGCGAAGGAAATTCGCCCAAGCGCCGGATCGATCGCGACGGGGTTGTTGGGCGGCGAATGGGCCCACGTCGCCCCAGTGTCGGACAGATCGCAAACGCAGATGTCGTTCAGCTCGATGCCCTCGATGTAAACGCTCAACTCCGCCCCGTAATATTTCTCCGGCGCAGCGTCGAAGACGCGCCGACTCACCGGCTCCGGCACGTTAATCGGCTCGGCGAGGTGTGTGATCGATTTCTCGGTCTGCGGCCGGGTGAAAAGCGGCGCATTCGCGCCTAGCGGGTGAAAGAGAAAACGGCGATCGTCTACGCGCACGGCTAACGAATTCCGGAGGCGATAGGCGTTCAAACGCCAGAGGAAGATGCCGACGTTTGGGATGTTGTATTTCCCCTCGCCCTGCTCGACGTGACGCACGTCGATCGTGCGCGCGGTCGTCTCGAAAGCGGTACCGAGACGCTCAAGCGGTTGCCATTGCCGCAGATCAGGCGCATAGCTGTTCGTTAGGCGCAGGTGATTCATGAACTGCGTCGTTGCGAGGAGTTGGAAGAATTCAACCGCGCGGGCGTTCCAGGCGGTCACATCGCGCGCGAGCTGTTCGAGGACCGAAGCCGTTCCCTTACGCCGCCGGTAGCCGATCGTGTTCGCGATTTCGGCGCGCGGCGCGAGTTGGTCCGGACCGATCGGGTGCAGCGAGGTGTAGCCAATCAAATCCCCGATGTAAGGCAGCACCCACGGCGCGCAGGTTTCGATGAACTGGTTGTCGTAAAGCTGCGCCAGATCCTCCTCAAGAACAGCAACCTGTCGGGTGATGAGCGCGAGGAGTTGCCGGAGCGGCTCGCCCTGCGCGGCGTCGCGCATCCGATGCACAGCGGGGAGCAACTGGTAAAGCTCGTCCGGCTGAATACTCATGGTGCCACCTCCAGATCGATCGGCACCGGATCGAGCGTGAGCAGCTCGGCCGCGCCTAACGAGTTCGGATCGCCGCCACTGGGCAAATCCGCTTCCAGCCGCGCGTTCAGTTTCATCGCTAGGCCGGCGCGGTAAAGCGTCTTCAGGTTCACCGCCACCACCCCCGCGACGCGCTGCACGAGCGCGATCACCTCGCTCAGGACTACCGGCTGACCGAAACTCCGTTGCTCGAAGGCAAAGGCGGCACGCAAAGTTTCTACGACGGTCGCCAAAACTTTTTCGGCTTCGTAATCGGAATCGACAACGAGCTGGCCGGACAAACGGAAATGCGCTTCCAAGTAGGGAGCGACCCGCACCGGCACGAACGGATCGCCCGCGAGATGAATCGCGGCGATCAATTCCCTGCCTAACGAGTCAGTGACCGTGGCACCGCGCGGCCCGGCCACAGTCAGAAAGACGCCGCGAGTCCGGCCATCCCACGTCCAGGTGGCGAGCGCTTTTGCGATCCCCGCGTAGGACCGCGTGAAGTCCTGATAATCCTGCAGCGAGACGACACGATCGAGCGTGAGCACGGTGAGGGGCGCATTCTCCTGTGCATTCGCGAACGATTCCGGCTCGTCCGCGCCCTCGGCAGCGAGCGGGTTCACCGCGGATTTCAAGCCCGGCGGCCGCGTCAGCAGCGTGGTCAGTTGTTCCGGCCTAACGAGTCCCTCAAGACCGAGGCCGCGACGATAACTCGCTGTCACATTTTGCGACCCGGAAGGAAGACGCGCACCGTGCACGCCGTCCCCGAAGCGGATCGTTGTCGTTCCATCGGCCGCGAGCTCAGTCGTAAAAATCCGCTCGCGCGGGCCACGCTCAAAGAAGGTTGGCGCCTCGTGCCAGAGCAAATCGTTCACGCGCACCTGCAGTGTCGATTCCGCGCCGCCGGGCGCGCTCGAATGCACGTAAGTCAGCGGCGTTTGCCGCAGCTTGAACTGTTGGTTTCTCTGCGCGCCGTCGCCACTGCCGAGCACTTCGCTGACGGTTTCGCCGTGGGTCGCGGTAGCGACGTTTGCGGCGATCGTAACCGTCGCGCGATCGTAGACGTGCGTGAGCGGGGGGTTCCTAATCGTGATCGCAGTCGGATCGCCCGCACACTTTTGAATGATGGCGAGCTCGCTGACCGGCGCGTCGTCTGCACGCGCGGCGCTCAGGATTAGCTTGCTTTGGCCGGTCGTGACTGTGCCCTCGAATCCGTCGTCAGTCCGCAGCGTCCATTTCGCGAGGAGGCCCGAGAGCAGCTCGATCGCTTCGGTTACGACGAGCGAGTCGCCTTTCGTTAGGCTGCGGGTCTGGAGTCCATCGAGCGAGGTCAATGTGAGCGTCGCGGCGAGCACGCGCGCGCGCAGGAGTTTGCCTGTCACGACCACTTTGCGACCTGCGGGGAGTTCGGGAATCAGGCGATCCAGGGCGACGATCGAACCCTGCACCGGCGCAAGCAAACCCGGCTCGGCCTTGAGCGCGCCACCCAACTGCGGAGGGAGAGGACCGGCCGTCATTTCCAGCAGCTCGCTTTGCGCATGCACGACCGTCTCGCGCAGTCCGAACTTCTCGAAATGCTGAAGCGTGTCCGGCACGATCCGCGTCACTTTTGCGCTTAACGCAAACTCGGCGCGCGACGGAAACGAAACCCGCTCGGCCTGGTAAACTTCGGAGTAATCGTCGCTGTTCGTTAGGCAGACCCAACTCTGCGACACGATCTTCGCGTATGCATTGTCGAGGTCGATGTGGTCCTTCGGAAGAGTGAAATTCGGCCATGGATTCGGCGCGTTGGTGATCAACGCCGGGTCGGGCGCGTTGTGTCCGAAGAGCGCGGCCCGCTGCCGAAAGCAGTAAACATTCGGGTTGAGGGCGGCAGGCAGGACCGCATTTTTGCCGAGGCCTTTCTCCCAACGAACGTGCGTCCGATTGGCTTTTGCATCGGGGGTGACGGAGAGAAGGACGCGCAAGTCCCAACGCTCGGATTCGGCCAAGAGCGCGCGTTCATCCCCGACGATAAGAATCGCGTCGCCCGGATTCAGATTGGTCGCGATGCCCTGCAGGTAGAGCGACGTTTGCCCGGCGAAGATCGCCGGCGGGCTCGTTAGGGCGGGTTGCAGAGTGTTCCATCCTACGCGCGCTTGGAGCGGCTCGATCGTCTCGAACGTCTGCGGCTTCTCCCCCGCGCCGGCAACGCTCTGAACTTTCGCCCCGATCTCGAGCGTGACTTCGGTTGGAGCGGAAGGTGTTTCGTCGAGAAGGAAACTGAGCGGCGTCTCCGCGGCCACCCCGGCCTTCAGACGGTACCCGATCAGTTGCGCCAGCCTAACGATGGAATCTCTCTCGGTCGCGGTTCGGAGCCACAGTTCGTTCGCGATTCGCTCTTGGTAGAAGGTGAAGACGTCGGCGAACGTGGACCAGCCGTCGAGGAGCGCGATCGTGAAATCATCAGAAGTTCGAGTCGTTAAGCTGCGAAGCGCGGGAAACTCCGGATCGGAAAGCGCCGCGAGCGCGCTACGCAAAAATTCCGCATGCGTTCCGACCCGGTAATGGACCGCGCTTTGCCCCGGGCGGTTCTCAAGCGGTTCCGGCACGACCGCACTCAAGCCGGTGCAGCAGCCGCAGTCGTTCGGCACGGTTCCCATTAACGGCCGCCTCCCAGCTCGAGGGTAAAAAGACCACGTTCGGCGAAATTCGGATCGTTCTCGAGGCGCGCGATCTCGAGGCGATTCATGGCAAGGAAGCCGTTCGCAAGACCGCTCGTCTCCGGCTTGCCCTGCCGCTGGAAAGTGGTGATGTCAACGGAAGCGACGCCCGCGACGGCCTGCGCGGCGTCGTAAAGCGCGCTCAGGTAAACGGTTTGCCCGAAGCTGAAAAAATCCGGTTGGAACAAGCCCTTGCGTCCGTCAGTCAGCGTGCGGCTGCTGAAGATTTCGAGCAGAGTCGCTTCGACATCGCTTCGGAAATAATCCGGTTTCACACAGACGAACATCGCGATTTCGAGCGGGACATAACGCGGGGAATCGATCTCGAAATCGTGACCTGCCATGCGTCGCGGCTCGATCTCAACGCGCAATTGGGTTTCGAAATCGTTCGTTAGGGGCAGCCCATCGAAGCGGTCAACCGTAATGAAAACGGTGTGCCAACTGCCGGTCCAGCGGAAGGTGGCGGCGGCGCGCTGAACCGAGCGGTCCAGCTCAGTCGTGCGCGCGTAGTCGACTTCCGTGACCGCACGCTGCTGGGTTCGGAAAGCCTGCGGCGCGTCGCGCCGAATCTCTGTCATTGTCTCGGGATCGACACCGCCCGCAGCGGGCAAAGGGTTGCGCACACCGGTGATCGCCGCGTCGTCGCTGACAATGTGCGCGAGCGAATCCGCGCCTACGTTGCCGGGTCGCCCGTTCCCGACGCGGTAGATTGCCGTGAAGCCCATTCCGGCTTCCGGCTCCTGTCCGTTAGCCGCGTCGCCGAAGCGCAGACTCGCGATATTGTCGCTCTCGATTTCGACCACGAACTCGGGCGCGTCAGCCGCGCTGGCTAACAAGTCGCGGACCGGAGTCCACTCTTCCGTGTCGTTTCCCAAAGTGCTGCGAAGTGTGATCGCAGGCAGCGCCTCGTGCGGGTCGACGAGCAGGCTTTCTGAAGCGGCCGGCAACGGCGCCGCGCCGTAAGGCAGTACTCTACTCACCGAACTGCGCTGGAGCGACGGACGAAAACGGGGCCGTGCGTATTGGGGCGCAGGAGAACCGCAGCGGTCCACGCCGGGCGCTGGCGGAAGAAGAATCTCCGAAGCGGCCACTTCGCCTAGCGACTCCTGCGCGATGGTTTCGCCGTGATCGGCGAGGGCGATATTCCCACGCACGACGGTGAGGTCGTCGTAAAATTGCGCGCCATGTTCTTCGTCGCTGAAGCCCGACAAACAGAACGGAAACGGGAGCGCGTCCTCCACGCGCCATTCGACCTGAGTGATTTCCTGGCCGTTCAGCGGATCGATCAACGCACCGCCGGAACCATCCTGAAATTGCACCGTCGTCAGGCGAACCGCGCAGCGCCGGGTTCGATCGGCGTCTTCCTTTTCACCGGTGAGCGCGCCGCGGTTCTCCTCAAAAATGACGACGTCGTCCGGCGCCAGATCTGAGAGATGGCCCAAAAACGTCGCGCGTGTCGCACCTTTCGGCAGGCAGCATTCGCGATCGCCCCAGGTGTAGAACGCGATCTCGTTGTGCTTCTTGAAAAGCCGGATGGCGTGGACCGTTTCGAAGACGACCGGATGCAGCCGCAAGGCGTCGCCCGCGGAGAGCAGCGGGATCTGCACAGGAGTGCGCTCGAGTCGGCTCAGGATCTGGGTTTTCGCCGGCACATCGACGAACGGCGCATCCGTCGTGAGTTGAATCCAGGCGCGCGCGCTCGCTCCATCATGCACAAAATAATCGACCAGGCGCGCGTGGCGCCGGAGTGAGACCCGTTTGCGCGCGGAGCCGAGATACGCCTCGGTCGCGATCGCGTCCTGCTCATAGCTCAGGTGATCGCCGACATACGCGAGCAACTCGACGAGCGTGATGCCGAGATCAGCGGGGTTGCGCTCGCGCCAGGCCGGCAGGAGCAGCGCGATTCGATCGAGAATCAGCTTCCGGAAACTGGTGTAGTCCTTCGCGAGATAGTTGATCTCCGGCGGCGTCACCGGCTCCGGCGGGCAGATGTGTTGCGGCGCGCAATCGAAGTCCGACGGGCATTCGACCTTGAAAGAAAACTCCACCCACGCGAGACGCGGATCGATTCCATCCGGTGCGCGAGAATCAGCCGGACCCGCGACTAACGAGAGCGTGTAAATCGAGAAATCTCCCGGCTCTTCGACCTCGATCGTGAGGACGTCAGCGTCGTCACCCGTGCCGATGACAGCCTCGAGGAGGACGATCGGCCGGATCCGGTCCCCTCCGGAGATGTGCAAGTTCGCCACGCCTAACGAATCCGGCGCAAGATCGTTCACGAAATGCACCCGCAGAAATCGCTGGCGATCGGCTTCGTTAGGGGCGTCGTGATCGACTACTTCGAGGTAATCGATGCCATTGAGCGCGCCGCCGCGGATGGCGTCGCGTCGGTTTTCGTCACAGCAGAAATACAGCTGCGGAAAAGGCGGCGGATCGAGCAGATCGCTCATGCGGCGGCGCCTCCGCTGGTGAACTCGGCGGTTTGCAGAGTTTGCGTTTGCCTAACGAAATAGCGAATGGTCACGCGGAGAGTGGCATCTTCGTTTTCCACCTCCACCGCATCGACCTGGATAAGGTGGCCGAGATACTGCTGGAGCGAACCTTGCACGAGATATTGCGTGGTCGCGGCCAGCTGATCGCTGTTCGGTGCGAAGACGAGATTGAGCAGGCCGCTGCCAAATTCCGGACGGTTGACCCGTTCACCCGGCGCGGTGAAAAGGACCTGCTCGATCAGATCACGGATATGGCCGTTGTCATCGACCTCGGCGGTGCGGCCACGGCTGTCGAAATGGTATGGGAAGTCGATGTTCATCATCGGTGCAAGCAATCCGCAGATGACGCAGATGGATGCGGATGCGAAACGCAGCGAACCAATGCCGTCGGTAGGTCGTCCCCTGACTCTGCGAAAATCTGCGTCGTCTGCGGATGTCTGCTGATTTGTCTCTTCATGTGGCGATGACGCGTGGCTGGGTGGTGGCAACGAGCAATGGTTGGCCGGTTGGAACGCAAACGGCCGTGCTGGCCTGGGTGACGACGGGCAATCCGCCGGCGAGCACGCGGGTCGCGCCGAGAACCCATTGGGCGCTGACGCAGGGCGGCGTCGAGGTGGTGGAAAGTGCGCAACCCGCGACCACATACAATGTTGCGAGTGTCACGATCGGCTGACCGCTCACGGTCACGCGCGGAAAAGGTGCAGTCGGCTGCGCCTGTCCCCCGTGCAGGCAGGTCACGACCGCACCGAAATGAATAATGGGTCCGGGCATAGTTTAAATGATCGTTAGGGCACTGGCGTTGATGTCGGTGGAGGGGCCGACCATGTTGATGATCGCGCCTTTGCCGTTTGAAATGATGATCCCGGTGTCGCTCACGGAGATCATCGCACCGGTGGTGGTCTTGATAAGGATGCCGCCGGTTGGACCGGGGACGTCGCTGATCGTGAGGCTGTTTTGTAGCGGCGTTTGCAGGGTAATTCCTGGCACGCCCGGTGGAACGATGAGCGCAGCCGCCGGCACCTCTGCCGCGCTACCGTAAAAGCAGCCGGCCCAGATTGGATAATCGGGGTCGCCTTGCTCGAATTCAATCCAGACCGCCGAACCGATGATCGGGACGGTGAAGACGCCGTTCTGGATTCCCGCAACCTGGAAACAGGGCATCGCCCAGGTCGATGGGATCAGGCCGGTAACGTCGGGCACGATCGCTTGAATCCGCCCCATCATCATCGGGTCGATGTTGTTGAAGACCGTGCCGCGGTATTTGCCGAAAAATTTCTTGTCACTCATGCGGGCACGCTTGGGACCGTGGAAATAAGTCCATTGCGGGAGAGATCGAACTCTTGTTTGAACTCACCGCGCTTGATGCTGCTCTTGACCTTCTTCACGTAGTAGAGGCCATCAAAAGCTTCGCCGACCCCGCGCAATCCGACGAGCCGGCGCGCCTTCAGGGTGGCGCCGTAACGAACGACGTTAAGGCTGCCGTGTGCGGTCACGGCTTCCGCGGTGCGGGCCGCTTTCGTTAGGCCAATGACGGCCGCGCGAATCGGTGAATACTTGGCCGATTCGGTGGTGTTCTCGAAGTTGAGCGGGATCGGCGGGATCGCGCCGAGCGGCGGATTGAGCGGCGTGATGTCCGGAATCGGAATGGGGATCGGAACATGAGTCTGCTGGTTTTGGATGTAGACGATCGGCAGTACTTTCCCTTGGGAGTTAAAACTGCAGGAGACGTTCTCGATGTTGCTCGCCGCATCCATGTTGATGCTGAGCGCCTTTTGCGGCTCGCCGACTTTGATCTCCGGACCCCAATAGGCCGTGCTCGTCCCCGGCTCCGGACCGGGATCGAGATAAAAGACGTAGCCAACTTCATCGGCCAGAGCACGCACGTAGCCGAGGTCTTTACCTTTCTGCACGGGAATGCGGTCGGTCGGGATCGGGATGTCGATGAGGATGCTCGGAATGACGAGCGGGATCACGCCGAGAAAACTGTATTTGGCGATGATGAGGGCGACGCGCGCTTCCGGCGGCATCCCGGGAAAAGGAAAACCGCTGAAGTCGATGTAATCCATCACCCGGCTGAGGTCTTCTCCGATAATCGTTAGGCTGGAATGGGACGAATCAGCGCCCGGGCGCATTTCGTGATTCGTCATAACGCCATCCATTAGGACTTCGGCGGTGCCGCCGACCGTGACGATGATGACCACCCTAACGAGCGGAATCGACGCACCGCCAGCGAGGAGGAAGATGGTCTGAAGCGGCGAGCGGTTGCTGAGCGTAAAATCGAGGCGAAAGCCGCTTCCGCTCTCGCTGTTCGTCGTGACTTCGACGGCAGTCAATGCGTCGAGCACTTCCTGCGAAACCGGCACTGGCACGACCGGGCCGATCATAAGCGTGAGATGGAAGCCCTTGTTCATTTTGGGTCAGGAGCGATCCGCAGATGACGCAGATTTTCTGCACGCCGCTCCGAAATCGGCGCCGGTCTGCGGCATCGGCGGGTTCCCTCGTGATTGGGGCGATCAGGCATTTGATGCTCCGGGAATGTTTTCCGGCAGGGTGATGCGAATCGTTCGCCCGATCGGTTGGAGAAGCTCGTTAGGCTTGATCGCGCCGTTGGCGTCGCACAGTTTCCAGAACTGCTCCGGATCGTTGAGATATTTGGCCGCAATCTGATCGAGCCGCTCGTCTTCTGTGACGGTGTGTTCCTGGAGAAGGGCGAAATTTTCCGGTGGCGGAACGAAACGGCGCTTCAGATACGCAACCTCGGTCCCGTCGGCCATTGTGAGACTGGCAAGCGGCGTCTTGTGGTAACGGCTGTTCGCTGGAAACGCCGGCGTGGCGACGCCGGTTTGGAGGAGAAGGGCCTGGAGTTGATCGTTCATGATTCGTTAGGCGGAATGGTTAATACGCAGATGCCCGTAGATGAAAGACTCCGGATAAGGCTTTGGCTCTCCGAATGATCTACGAAAATCTGCGGCATCGGCGGTTCGTTCATGAGATTCCCTTGATTCCGAGATTGGCGAAGGAGCCGTTAGGCGCGAGCCCGGCGAGGCGCTCCTTTTGCTGCTGATAAATCATGTAAAGACTCCCAGCCTTGGCGTCGAAGTCGACATCGTTCACGCTCAGCACGCGCATGCCGAGGCTGACCTTGGCGCGGATCGGGTTAAGCGCGGGATCGAACGCTTCCTCCGTGATACTGAAATCCGTCAGGCGCACCGGAATGATTCGGTTTTTGCTCCAGATGAAAAGAGTAAGCGCCGATTCCATCGGAATAATTTCAAGCGTGCCTGCTTTCTCGCGCGCATTATTCGATTGCAGTTGTTGGCTCGTGGGATAAACAATCGCTTCGAGTGCCGCGAGCTGCGGCTGAATGCCGGTCTCGACGGCACTCGGATTTTGATCCGGAAACTCGAGCTGATCGGTCGCGTCGATCTCCGCGTCCAGCTTGATCGTTTCAATCGGCGGCCCTTTCAGCCGCAACGCTTCCGAACGATCGCCGCCGCTGCCGTCCGCGCTTACGCCCTGAATCTGGAGCGAACGGGTGAGCGAGTCGGGATTATATTGCAGCGAGATAATCCGCTGCACTGCCGAGGTGTTCGGATCGAGCAGAACGATCCCGCCTTTCAATACGCGCGGTGAATTGGGAAAGCTGCTCATGGCCTAACGATGATTGTCAGCCGAGGGGGAATAATTTGTTTTCCGGCTTGGCAAAAGGCGCCTCGATGGAACTTCCGCTCTTGAGATCGTTCAAGTGGCGAAAGATCGCTTCGTCCCATTGCGATCCGACGATCCCGAAGGCGTCGTAAAACATGATCTCAACCCGCGCGGCACTCTTGACCTCGACGCCGGAAGCAAAGACTTCGGGATGACTCTTGATGTAAGCCTGCATCGCGGTCTGCTCGGCGGTGATCGGCTTAGTCGCATCCTGCACCGGCTTATAGGCCTTGCGCAGTTGCGTGTCGTATTCGGCGACGACGGCATCATAGGTCTTTTTCGCGTCGGCGGCTTTGGCCCCGGCGGCTTGTTGCCAGGAGGTGAAGGCTCGGGTGATTCGCTCCTTATACTGATTCCAAAGCTCGAGCGCGGTCACATTCCAGAAAGGAACGATCCACTGATTGTAGTGATTCTTAAGCAGGGTAAGAAGATTGAGATAGCGGAGATAGAACTGATAGTTAGGGCTTTTCGGATCCTTGACTGAAGGTCCAAAAAGTTTGTCCGCGCTCGGGGCGACATCGCGGGTGTATTGCGCCCACATCTGCGCTTTCATCGCGGCGGGCGATCCGGTTCCTTTCGTGACCTCGATCTCTTTGTAGGGAAGATCGACGCCGGAGATAAAGCTGTCGGCAGCCAACTCCCCGGCGAAACGGGCTTCGGTCGCGGGCTTCTTTGGCGGCGCTTCGGCTCCCGTTTCGTCCAGCTTGTTCCACTCCTTGCGCAAGGCGGCGGTGTCGGCCCCGGTGTAACGGGCGATGCTGTCATTGTTAGCGAGAAAGATGGGGAGGCCATCGCCAGTAATGATGAGGCCGACGTGCAAGGGCATGACGATGTAGCGGAAGCGAAGGTGCAGTTTCGGATGATCGCGCAAGAGCGAGAGGATGTAGGCGATGCGCAATGCGTAAACGCCGCAGTCGTGGATCAAGCGGCCGGCGAGATCGCGCGGAAAGGTTTTCGTGAGAAGGTTATCGCCAAAATCTTCGATGTTGTAGGGCGTGTGGGTGGTAAACACGCGCAGGTATTTTTCCAGGAGGTTGATGACTGCGACGAGCGCCTTCTCCGAGCCGTCGGTCCGTTCGCGCAGTTCGAATTTTTCCTTCACGAACTTCCGCCAATCGTCGTCGCTGTGGAGGTGGAGGCCGCTGGAGCCAAGCTTTGCAATCGCGGCGGCGTTCTCCTTGGTCTCGGCGGTGGGCTTGCCTTTGTCGTCCTTTTGCAAACCGTAGATTTCCTCGAGCAGCGCGATCTGGCGCCGCCTGGCCAGAAAGACCTGGCCGAAATCCGCCTGCATCTCGGAGGCCATCGAGGGCATCTGCTCGACATCGTAAAAGTCGATCTTGACTGAGCGTTTCTTTTTCGCCGCCTCGGTTTTCGCGAAGTAATCGAAGTGCGTTCCGCCGCCCGTCTTGAACTCCGAGCGCGTCGTCTCCACCGCTACGCCGGTGACGGCCTGATCTTTTTCCTTGGGCTCGATCAATCCGAGGAGCTTGTTTTCCAGGCGATCCTTTGCGCTCTGTAGCATCGCTCCGCCTTTTCCCTGCGCGAGATCTTCAGCCGCCTGATCGAGGACGACTTGGAATGCGCTCTGCACGCCAATGAATGTCTCGCGCATGAGCCGCACCAGCTCGGCGGCGTAAACCGAGATGGTTTTCTCATTTTGGGCGAAAGGATTATCGAAGAGTTCGCCGCGCCTTTTCTGATCCTTGCTGATCTCTTCCGCGCTCAAGGAAAATCTCTCGCGATGAAGTTGCCCGAAGAGCAGGAGCAAAGTGTCGAGCGACTTCAAGGCCTCGGTGCCACCCGCTTCAGGGATCTGTTGCAGGAGGCGCTCTTCGATTCGCTCCCAAGCGTAAATTTCGGCCGAAAAGCCCTCGTAATATCCGGGAGAGATTTGCCGATCGCGAGCGACGCTCCACCGGCGCAGCTTTTGGCTCTCAGCATCCAGCCCGAGGGCGAGCATGCGCGCGACCATCTCCGCCACCAATCCATCCGAAGGGACGGAGAGCGGCAGGTGCTCCGTGTTGGAGCCCAAAAAGTCTGCCAGCGCTTTGGAAACATCGGCGTTGACACCGCGCTCGATGGCTTCACAAAGAGCGACGAGCTTCTCCAGGAGGGGCACCGAATCCGGAATCATCTGGCTTCGGCTGAAAGTGATGATCTGTTTTCGTTCCACCGCGAGCGAATCGAGCACTTCTTGATAGAACGGCTTGGTCCGGGACGGCGGCGCCGGCTTGCGCTGCACTGTATCCCCCGCGGTTGAAGTGCCGCCTGCAATCGCTCCTGCGACCACATTGCTCGACAGAAACGAGCTTCGTCCGCGCTCGCCCGCTTGGCTGACTCCAGATCGGGCCTCACCAGATTTGAGCTTGGCACAACCCTGCTGAATCACGTGCGCCAGCTCATGCGCGAGCAAGCGTCGCCCCTCCGGCGTCGTCGGAGAATAACGCGCGCTGTCGAAAGCGATCTGCGCGCCGACCGTATAGGCATGCGCGTTGACCGCGCGCGCGGATTCCGCCGCTTGCGCGTCGTTGTGAATGCGGACGCGCCCAAAGTCGTAACCGAAGCGCTCCTCCATAAACGATCGCGTCTCACGATCGAGCGGCTGCCCGCTCTCGCGAAGCGTGTCGCGCACGATCGGGGGCGCCGTGCTCGATGCGGCTTCGCCGGCGGCGCTGCGCATGAGCAGGAGGTCGTCATTTTTCTTGCCGATGTTGAGCGGGTTGAGCGGATCGTTCGCTTTGAAATGCAGGTAGGATTTCAGGAAATCCTCATCCGCTTTTTTCTCGGCCGGCGTTTTCCGTTCCTCGTCTCGCTGTGCTTTCTCCGCCCGCAACTGAGCGATTTCCGCCGCGCGTTTATCGGTATCGCTCGGCGCCTTCTTTTTCGTAGGCGATCCGCCGAGCGGAAAGCTCAACGACAGGCCCAGTTTTTCTTCAGCCGGTTTTGCGGGCGTGGCGGCGGTTTTGGTGTAACCGGCAGAAACGCTCAGGCCGCTCTGACTCGTTAGGGTGAGGCCGACGTTGGTCGGCTTTTGCGTCGGACCTTCGTAGGTCAGTTTCGCCTTCAGACCCGGTTTGATGAAGTCGAGCGGAATCTCCGGGATGGGAATCGGCAACTCTGAATTAGTCGCAATAATCGCGGTGAGGGCGCCGGCGAGGGAGCTGCCTGCGATCACCTTGCCTTCAACGGAGGAGAGGAAATCTTTGCCCAGCTCTTCCGCCTTGGCTTTGAGTTGCTTCCCGATCGCCGTCTCCTGCACAGCATCGCCGATCTTCTTGGCCGCATCCTCGTAGTTGTTCGGCTTGGGCGGCTTCTTTTTCTCCTCCTCATCCCGTTGCACCGACTCGTTAGGGGCGGCTGACAAGTGGCTGGCGAACCCTCCGCTTATCACCTGATCCGCGATCCGATCTGCTTCGCGTTCGAAGCGATCGTTAGGCTGATTGATCGCCAGTTTCCCGCCGCAGGCGCACTTGCGCTGAAGAATTGGCCGCGCAGTCGAGCTTGCTGGCTCCGCTGGGGCGCGAGTTTTTGCCTGAAAAATCATCGCCCACCTCCTCGGTGAATCGCCGCGGCAATCTCTTTTCCAATCCCGCTTGAATTCGTTAGGCGAACGGATCCGGCGTCGAGTTTCGTCGGACTATTTTGCCACTGCACTGGCAAACCCTTGGTCGAAAGCAACCCACCGAGTTCGTTTTCCAGAGCGTCGCCAATTGTCCAGCGCGATCGCGGATCGAATCCGTGCAGGACCAGCTCTTCAATGTGCACTTCAATCTCGCGCGGCGAGATGGGAGGGGAGCAATCCGCAGATGACGCAGATTTACGCAGATCATTCTGTCGCTTTCCGCCATCTGCGTTCATCTGCGTCATCTGCGGATCGAAATGATCGTCGTTAGGGTGACGAGGTTTCATCGCCAACCTCCCAGTTCAGTTTCGGTGAGCGGTTTTTCGAGCTTTTCGTATTCAAGTCGGGTCGCGCCTAACAAGTGCGACATCTGGATGGGCGCGTTGGCGTCGGCCGCTGCGAAGGCGGCGTTGAGCGCGATGCTTCGAATATTCCCGCCAGAGATGGAGAGACGCGCAAGCTTTCCGAGATCGAGCGCGTTCGTCGGGGTCTTCGCAGGAAAAATCTTTCTCCAGATTTCCGCTCGCTGCGCCTGATCCGGAAAAGGAAATTGCACGACAAATCGCAACCGGCGCAGAAACGCCGGATCGAGCGCTTCCTTCATGTTCGTCGTGAGAATGGCGAGCCCGCGATAGGCCTCCATCCGTTGCAGCAGGTAACTGATCTCGACGTTGGCGTAACGATCGTGGCTGTCTTTGACTTCGCTCCGTTTGCCGAAGAGCGCGTCGGCTTCGTCGAAAAGCAGAACCGCGCCGCCTTCCTCGGCAGCATCGAAAACGCGGCGCAGGTTTTTCTCGGTTTCGCCGATGTATTTGCTCACGACCGCGCTGAGATCGATCCGGAAAAGATCGAGTCGAAGTTCGTTAGCCAAAATTTCCGCGGCCAATGTTTTGCCTGTACCGCTTGGTCCGGCAAAAAGCGCGCTCAGGCCAAGGCCGCGCTCCGATTTCTCCGCGAAACCCCAATCGTCGCAGACGGTCGCACGATGTCGCACTTGCAAGGCGATCGTCTGCAAGGCGTGCAATTGCGCCGCCGGCAAAACGATGTCGGCCCAGGTCGCGCTCGAGGAGATGTGTTGCGCCAAATCCTGCAGACGAGGCCGCGCGCGCAGCCGGCAGGCTTCCCAAATATTGCTTTCCGATTTTTCGCCTAACGAACTCGCGGTGGCGCGGATCGCGTGGGTGCTGAAGTCGAACTGCGAGACGAGCCGGTCGAGCTGTCCATTCCAGCCATGCGCGCTCTCCCCGATCGCCTCTTGCCACGCGGCCCGCTGTTCGGTGCTCGTCGGCTTGCGAATCTCGATTGTGAGAAGCGGGCGCTCGAGGTCGCGGCGCGGTTCGCGCGTCGTCACGATAAGCGGCGTCGTCGTCATCTCGATCCAGCGGTCGATCGCCGCCTCGCGTTGCGCCTCGGCGGTCTCGCCGCGGTCACAATCGAGGACCAACGCGGCGTTTTGCAGAATCGCCTCGCGTTCCCAGAGCCGATGCAGCGTCTCCAGCTCTGCCAGGTTGATCGGCAAAAGCGCGGCCGGCAGGCGAAATAAGTTGATCGTTAGGCGCGCGGCCAGGGCGGTGGCGAGGGTGCGTTTCGCGCCGGTGTCCGCTCCGCAGAGTTGTAGCGCGGGAAGAGGAGTTTTCGCCGCGAAAGCCGATTTCCAGGCGGTTGCGAGTCGCTCGAGATTTTCGGTTTGTGAAGCCGCGACTTCGTTCGTTTCCGTCACTGGCTGGAAAAGATTGACGAGTCGTTCGTCGAGCTGCTCGATGCCGGTGAGGAAAAAGAGAATGCGCTCGTCGATCTGCAGTCGGTTGGAAACGAGAGGGCCGTTGCCGTTTACTTCGACTAGACGCCAGCGCCGGAGCGGCGCGTTGTTGCCCAGCGCGTCCCAATGCGCATCGGGGAAAGCCGCGAGTGCAAGACCAAACGACGGCCAGGGGTTTCCGCCCGAGCCGGGCGCGGCTGCGCAACGGCTCGCGAACTCGCCGTCCAGTTCGACGCCTGCGCAAAGCAGGACGACACGGCGTTCGAATTCGGACAAACCGAACCGCGCGCAGAGTGCGTCGAGCGCAGGCGAACGCGGCAATTCTTCAGAGAAAGTTTCACCAACAGAATTGTCATTCTGAGCGGAGCGAAGAATCTCACGAGTCACCCCTGGCGTGGCTCGTGAGGTCCCTCGGGATGACAAGCACTTGCTCAGCGCGCTTAGCTCCGCCATGAGCGCCTGCTGATTTTGTTCCGCCCAGTTTTCCACGTTCGCACTCATGTAATTGTGAGCTTCGGACTAACGAATGTTCCTGATCCGTCGACCTCGAGCGGACTCTCCGCGCCGTCGATTTGGACGCGCAGGAGGTAATCGCCAGGAGCAAAATCGGGAATCTGAAAGTCGAGGTTGGAAGCGGGAGGATCGCCCACTGGTCGCGGCGCGATCGAGATCGTGTTGCTGCCGACGAGAAGGGCGGCGCGCTGCGTGCGGCCGACCGCGGGCGCCACGCCTAACGATAGCGTGGAATTGTGCGGCACGTTGATCGGCGGCGGCGTCGTGATTTGCGGGGCGAGGACGAAGGGCGCGACATTCGATTCCACTCCGCGGCGGGTGTCGTTAGGCGAATTGGGATCGAAGGCGAGACGATGCGTTACCTGCACCGAGTGCAGACCCGGCTGCAGGTCGGCCGGCAGCGGCACGATGATCCGGCTCGCGCTGGTTTTATCATCGACCGGAATGATCTCTTCTTCGCCATCGAAGAGGACGCGGGTGGTTTCGCCCCGCAGTTGCCCTCCGTCGATGACCAGATTGTAGCCGGCAAGAATTTGCTGATCGGGCACGATCGGATCCAGATCGGAGGCCTGCGATTGAATGAGATCAATCGCCGGATTCTGAAATGGAAGGACGAGAAGCTGACGCGCGCGCACCGGCAGCGTCGGGCGCACCGCCTTCTCGGTTTGGATCAAAACGACGGAAGCTTTGTAAACTGCAGTTGGGCGATATTGTGTGAGCAAGGCGGACCAGATTTTCGAGAGTTCTTCGACCGACATGACCTGCGGGACGATCTTGATCTGCTCGATCTGGTCGGCGAGGTTCGCGCTCGTTAGGGCGTTAGGCAGCGTGCCCGGCGGCGGCACGGGAATCGCCGCCCGGATGGCGTCCCGGGTCAGGACGGGCATCTCGTGGAAAACGGCCATGGCGTAGCCGAGAAGCGCCTCGGCATGGAAATCGGCCGAACCGTAAGCCGTCAGCAAATAGCTGAGGTCGAGCGCCAGAGGTGGGTTGGAAATGCGGTCGCCGTTGGGTGCGCGCGTTGGCAGCTCGTTGTTGCACCAGCCTTGATTTTCGGTCGCCTGGTAGAGGAAGAGGTTGATCCGGTCCGGCGAGGCGGCGCCGTTGTCGATCCGATCGGGCGGTTCGGCGGATACCTTGACGCTGCCATTCAGGATGCCGTCGAGTCCGTATTTCGCGACGCTGTTCTGGAGGAATTTTTGCAGAACCGCTGTGACGGCCGCGATGGCGAGCGGACTGCTCATCGCGCGTCCTCCTTTCGCGCCTGGAGATACGCGTCGAGAGTCAGCCCGGGCGCAGCGCTCGGCTTGGGTTTTTGCGGTGCGGGAACGGGCGCGGAGACGGCGCGCACTTCGATGCGGCCGATGGTCACCCGCACAATCGGCGCCTCGGCAGAAGGTTCGTTAGGCAAGGCCCTCCTTTTCTGCGGCGCAGAATCGGAAGGCGCCGCAGCGGGTCGCCGCGTTGTCAATCGCGCAGGCGACGGCTTTCCTCGAGAGGTGGGCGGCGAC
This sequence comes from Chthoniobacterales bacterium, assembly GCA_025929155.1. Lineage (GTDB taxonomy): Bacteria > Verrucomicrobiota > Verrucomicrobiia > Chthoniobacterales > UBA10450 > Palsa-1392. Next base: position 25,535 of record JAICMR010000025.1, read on the forward strand.
TTGGGAATTACCACGTTTCCCGTTTCGGCCTCGGTCCGACGGACGAGAAGCAAGGAGAGAGGTTCTCGACTTTCCGATGGCGGCAGTAAGGTTTCCTTCACGACCTCCACCGTTTTTTCCCGCGCCGTGCTTGGCCGCGAAGTTTCGAGTTCCTCCCTAACGACCTCGCGGGCCGGTGGGTTTTTTTCGAAAGTTGGAGCCATCGCGGGCCGGAGCCATGGCGTTGCCACCGTTTCTTCTGTGATTTCCGGCACAGGCGCGGGGGCAAAGCGCGGCGCGATGACCGGCTCGAGGCGCGCGGCGGTTCCGCGGGTGCGTTCGACCAGTCTCGCGAGAAAATGACTCATGCCGCAAGCAACTCCAGATAAGTTTGGCGGCGTTGCGGCGGCAGGCTGAGAATCTCCCGTTCCGTCCAGCCGTAGGCGCGAGCGAGCGCATCGATCTCGCGCAGGAGCCGCTGCGCCTGTCCGGCGATTTCCCGCCAGAAAAACTCCGCGATGTCGAAAAGCAATTCCCAGCGATGCCCGCAGCCTGGGCAGTGGAGCGAGAGGATGATTTCCGCCTGCGGATCCGCCGCAAGGAGGGCTCGGCTCGCAGCCTCGATGTCGTCTTCAGACAAATCGGACTGTAGTCCGCAGCGCTCTAGGAGAATGTGCAGCGCTTGCTGCTCGTCCTCTGCCGCAACAACAAGTGCGAGGTCGCGACTGTTAGGCTGGTGAAAGCCGTTCGCGGCATTCCTCCGACGAGCGGGAGCTCGTTCCTTCCGATGTGTGAAGTCGGCGGTATCGCATGGAAACTCGATCCGTTCCGCGCAAGCCGGACATTCTGTGAAACCTTGCGCGCGCGCACCCAGGACGAGCGCCCGAAGTTCGAGGAGGCGCGCATCGCGTTCGCCGATGGTCAGATCGGCCAGCGCGGAGCGCGTCGCACCCGGCGTGGCTGCGGCGAGGAGGGTGAGCGCGCGATCGAGCGCGTGCTGCTGTCGCCCCGCTTCCCAGACGGCGAGCAGCTCTTCCGCGGACCAGGTTTGCATCGGCTGTTGCATGACCGAAGGCGCCTAACGAGTATCGCGCTGTCGTCAGGCTGGTTCGACGAAGCTTGGTTCACTTGGTTCCGCCACTTCGTAATCGCGTTCCCAACCTTCGTTCTCGAGCTTGAGGTGCTGGATGGCGACGGCGTTGGCATTCGCATCGAGGTCGGAGAGTGCCTGAAATTCAGAGACCCAGGAGCGATACACCTTGTAGCTGATCGCGAGCTGCCCGGCTTCGTTATAAACGTCGATGATGATGTCCTTGCGGAAATCCTTTAACGAAACCTCTGCCCCGAGACCGGAGCCAAAGTTCCAAACTTTGTTTGCCCATTTCTCGAATTCGGTGTCGTGCGTCACTCCGCGTTCGAGCGTGATGGCTTCAAACTCCGTGCGGCCGGGCGATTTTCGGCTGCTGCTCGGGTCGCCTCCTTCCCTATGTTTCACGACTTCGGTGGTGCGTTTGAGCGCGCCGACTTTGCTCACGCCGGCGACGTAGCGACCGTCCCATTTCACCCGAAATTTAAAGTTCTTGTAAGGATCGAAGCGCAGTGGATTAACGCTGAATTGGGGCATGGTTGGTACTCCGGTTATTGGTTAGGCAAACGAGGTTTGGGAATGGCCATCTGCGGATAGGGAAACGTCGCAAGGCCAGCTTCAGGTGTCGATTTGTCCGGCAAGCTGCTGAATCTGGATGATGACAAATTCTGCCGGTTTAAGTGGGGCGAAGCCGACCAGGATGTTGACCACACCGCGATTGATATCGTCCTGCGTGGTCGTCTCGCGATCGCACTTCACGAGATACGCCTCCTTTGGCGTCTTCCCTTGGAAGGCGCCCAGGCGAAACAAGCTTTGCATGAACGCACCGAGGTTAAGCCGGATCTGCGCCCAAAGCGGCTCGTCGTTAGGCTCGAACACGACCCACTGCGTTCCCCGGTAAAGGCTTTCCTCAAGAAAAAGTGCGGTCCTTCGGACGGGAATATATTTCCATTCGGAGGCGAGGCGATCGTTGCCTTCCATCGTACGGGCGCCCCAGACGACCCGGCCGGCGGCCGGCATGGAGCGAAGGCAGTTGATGCCTAACGGATTGAGCTGGCCGGTTTCGGCATCAGTCAGCGGCACGCTCAAAGCCGGCACGCCGACCAGTCGCGCCTCAAGGCCGGCTGGCGCTTTCCAAACGCCGCGGTCAGAATCGGTCCGCGCCATGATCCCCGCGATGGCGCCGCAGGGCGCAAATTCTTCGAGCTGATTGTCGTGGAGCGGGTTGGGCTGGAGCAGAGTTGGGAAATAGAGCGCCGCGTGATTCGTCGTCGTCACGCCGCTCTGAAAAATCGGCATGTCAGTCAGCGTGCTCCCATACGGCGGATCGACAACGAGGAACGCGCGACGCGCCGCGCAAAACGCCGCGGCGACGTCGATCACGGTGGCAGGATCGAGATCGCTATCCCCGGGATCCGGCGCCGAGCTGAGCTTATGCGGCGGGATGCAGAGGAGGTTAAAAAGGTCGGCATCGAGAAGCGCATACATTCCCTTCTTTCCTGCTTCGAGGGATGAATCGGTAATCTGCGCGGCGGTCAGCGCACCGCCATCGTTCGCTTCCGTGGCGATCACGCTGTAGCGAGCGGGAAAGCTGTCGCTGAACGGGTCCGGATTTTCACCTGAACCAATATCGGCACTCTTACCTGGGCGGCTTCCAGGGACAGCGGTGGCGCGAAGAAGGAGCGAATCGTTTGTCAGCACGGTGTCGATTCGCCGCGCGTTGCCGGCAGTGACCGAGACGTTGCGAAAGATTTCGGTTTGGCCGGTGCCGGTGTCTTTAACCGAAAGATTGAAGAGCGAATCAGCCGCTTCGTCGGGCAGAAGCGGTCGGGTGTCGTAGTCGATTCGGATGCGCAGCTTGTTACCCCAAGCCCCGGGTTCGGCCGCCTCGAGGTCCAGGCCATCGATGGAAACCTTGGCCAGCGTTTCGCCAGCGGAGTTGAAGCAGCGGACAATGATCGCCTGTCCTCCGCCATTAAGAAAGAAATCGCGGACCGCAAATGCGAGCGCACTTTCGAGCCAGAGCCCGCCAAAGGTGCGCTCGAAGTCGCCGTAACTGTTGATCGTAACGGGCTCGTCGGTCGGACCGCGCAGGGCGCGACCGACGAATGCCGTGATGGAGGTGGCGACACCTGTGATCGTGTGCACGCCACTGGAGATTTCCTCGATGTAAACGCCGGGATAAGAAGTCAGGACTGGCATAGGATGAAGTCGGATCGGAGGTTTGAGATAAGAGCAAACAGGTGAAAACCGACGGGAACGCAGGTGGCCGAAACTCTGCCGGCAGTCGCAGATAAATCCGTGAAATCCATGGCGAAACGGAAGGAGCCCCACAAGGTTTTGGCGGACCCTGCAGATTTGTGTCAAGAGAAATTAAGGCGCCGCGGAGAAAATAATTTCGACCCGCCATTTTGCGACAAATTCTTGCTCGGGCGCGGGTTACGTAACAGCCCTCCGCCGCGCTGAGATTCCCGAAAAAGTCACTCTCGTCGTCTCCGCTTCTGCCGCGCGACGAAAATCACTGGCCTTCAATCTGCTCCCGGTATTGGATTAATTGATCACGCCATGCCGGCCCTCGTTACCATCGCCATTCCGACGTTCGATCGCCCGGCCTACCTGGAGCAGGCGGTGGCTTCGGCGCTCGCCCAGACGTATCCGCACATCGAGGTGATAGTCGGTGACAACGGTTGTGGCGAAGCGATGAAAGGTTGGGCGCCAGAAGTCGCGGGAGACCCGCGGCTCGTTTATCAGCAGAATCCGCGAAACTTCGGTATGTCCGGAAATTTCAACGCTCTCGCTGACGCCGCGCGCGGAGAGTTTCTGACTGCGATAGGCGATGACGACCGGCTCTTGCCAGATTTCGTGAGCCGGCTCATGCAAGAGATGAAGCCAGAGGTGACTCTCGCCTTTTGTAATCACTTCCTGATTGATCGATATGGAAATCGCCTCGACCTGCAAAGCCGCGAACAAACCTGCCGCTACAGCCGCGATCACTTATCCGAAGGCGTCCTCGAAAACGCGCAGGTCGCCGCATGGCAGCAAGCGATGGCCCTCTCCGCGACGCTGATGCGAACCGCCGACATGCGTCGGCTGCGCTTTCGCGAAGACTTAAATACACCGGACGCCGAATTCTTTATCAGACTGGCGCAGGAAGGCGGCAAGTTTGCTTTCGTTCCGGATTACCTGGCGGAATATCGCGTTCACGTCGGCGCGACTTCTTCGGCCGGGCTGTGCAGTGAAGTGCTGGTTGAATATTTGCTGCCTTTGGAAGTGAGTGCCGCCGTCGAACCTTACAAAGAAAGACTACTCGGTCCGCTGATGATGAATGCCGTCAGCCGCTGCTTGCGCCAGGGAGAAAGAGAGCGGGCCAGGAAGTTACTGAATAGCCATTACTATCCCCTGGGAGCTCCAAGAAACCGCACCGCGCTCTCCGCAAAGGAACGAATAGCGGAAGCGACGGAACACGCGGTTAAATACGGATTGCAACACATCTGTGCCAGCCTTCCCACTGCGATTGGAAGTCCTACCTATCGGGTCGTGCGCGCGGCCAAGGAGTGGGCCAGATCATGAAGATACTTGTTACAGGAACCGAAGGTTACCTTGGCTCGCTCCTTGCGCCACTCCTGATGAAAACGGGCCACGAGATTACAGCGATCGATACCGGCTTCTACAAGTCCGGCTGGCTCTACAACGGCTCGCCGATGACACCTCGCACTGTAAACAAAGATATTCGGCATCTAAACAGCGCTGACCTCCATGGAATGGAAGCGGTCGTGCACATGGCAGAGTTATCAAACGACCCTACCGGTGAGCTGGCACCCGACATTACTTATGACATCAACCACAAAGGCTCGGTCCGGCTGGCAGAACTAGCCAAGGCTGCAGGAGTCAGCCGCTTTGTTTACATGTCTTCCTGCAGCGTTTACGGCATCGCTCAGGCTGAATACGTGACTGAAGAGTCACCTGTCAGTCCTCAAACTGCTTATGCCGTGTGCAAAACCCTGGTGGAGCGCGACCTGAAACCAATGGCGGATAACACCTTTTCCCCTACCTATCTCCGCAACGCGACCGCCTACGGAGCTTCGCCGCGGATGCGCTTCGACATTGTTTTGAATAACCTCGCTGGCCTCGCCTGGACAACGAAGGAAATCAAGATGATCAGCGACGGAACGCCCTGGCGTCCGCTCGTCCATGGTCTCGATATCGCGCAGGCGATCATTCGGGTGCTGGAGGCGCCGCGAGCCGCCGTGCACAACGAGACCCTTAATGTTGGAGATACACGTCACAACTATACGGTAAGAGAGATAGCTGAGGTCGTGGGCGAGATCTTCCCTGGCTCTCAGGTCAGCTTCGGCGAACAAGCCGCGGATAACCGGAGTTACCGTGTGAGCTTTGATAAGATACGACGTGTCCTTCCCGATTTTAACTGCCGGTGGGACGCGCGCCGGGGCGCGCAGCAATTGCGTTCGGTATTCGAGCAAATCGACATGACCCCTGAGACCTTCGCTTCTCCGGGTTTCACACGCCTAAAGCAACTCGAACACCTGATCCGCACCCAGCAGATCGACCAGAATTTTTTCTGGAAGAACGGAACCTCGTTGCAGCAATGACTTTTACCGAGACTCCGCTGACCGGCGCTTTCGTGATCGATCTGGAACCTCATGCCGACGAGCGCGGCTTTTTCGCCCGGACTTTCTGTCGTCGTGAGTTTGAAGCGCGCGCGCTCAATCCAGTTATCGTCCAGTGCAACACATCGTTTAATCTCAAAGCCGGAACGATACGAGGCATGCATTACCAGAAGGCGCCATCGCGCGAAGCAAAGCTGGTCCGCTGTGTTCGCGGCAGCATTCAGGATGTCATCGTCGATCTTCGAACCGACTCGTCCACCTATGGCCGCTCTTTTGCAATCGAGTTGAGCGAGGAAAATCATCGCGCGATCTACATTCCCGAGTCTTTCGCCCATGGCTTTCAAACCTTGGAAGACCAGAGCGAGATCGAATATCAAATGAGCGAATACTACTCTCCGGAATCCGCCGCGGGTTATCGCTTCGACGATCCGGCCTTCGCCATCAGGTGGCCGCTGGAAGTAACCATCGTTTCACCCCGCGACCTCGCTTGGCCTGCCTTTCCCTAATGCACTCCGCTGACAGAATGAGCGCTCTGATCACGCGGCTCTTTCCTATCTGCAGGAGTATCACCGGGAATGGCGTGCGTGAGACGCTTGCCATCCTCCGCGAAA
>JAICMR010000093.1 GCA_025929155.1 Chthoniobacterales bacterium
ACGAACATCGAGTATTCCGTCGCGCAGGATGTCCTCAGCCTTTTTCTGATTCCACTAAAGAAGGCAGTGGCGAAACGCGAGATGGAAATCACCCGGCTGCGCGTAGCCGGCGACGTGCTTGGCCTCGTTGACGAAACAAAGAGCGCGTTCTACCGGCTGCAGGCGCAGCGACAATTGAGCTCGCGACTCGACTTGATCGTAAAAAGCAACGAAGCCGCCGCTGACCTCGCTAAGCGTCTGCACGACGCCGGCAATATCAATGATCTCGCGCTCGCCAATCAGCAGGCGATGTTCAGCCAATCACGGGTCGATGCGGGAAAGATCGTGGCGGAAATGCGAATGAGTCGGGAGGAACTCAACCGGCTCATGGGCCTGTGGGGAGCGCAGACCAACTGGAAAATCGGGGACGAGCTTCCCGCGATTCCTGGCCGGGAAATGTCATTCGCGAACCTTGAATCAAAAGCGATCGCAAAACGCGTGGACGTCGCCGCCGCGCGGGAACGTGTGAATCGCATCGGCTACTCACTGGCGTTAAAACAGCGGACGCGATTCACCCCGATTGGGATCGATCTGGGCGTGAGCACCGAGAAAGAAACGGACGGCTCGCGGGTTACCGGACCGACGGTCGACATTCAGCTGCCGATCTTCAATTTCGGCCAGGGATCGATCGGGCGGCTGAAGGCGCAATACACCCAGGCGCAACGAGATTTGGAAGCCATCGCAATCGATGCGCGATCCGAGGTGCGCCAGGCGCGCGATCTCGTCATCGCCAATCGCGACCTGGCCGAATATTACCGCACCGTTTTGCTCCCGCAGCGGCTTTTGATTCTGAATCAGACGCAACTGCAGTACAACGCGATGCAGATCGGCCCGCTGGAGCTGCTCAGCGCGAAGGAACGCGAACTCGAAGCGGAACGAGCTTACATCGGCGCCTGGCGAGATTATTGGATAGCCCGTTCCACCCTGGAACGCGCACTGCACGGCACATCCGGTGACATGAGCGCGGTCTCGCCTAACGAATCGCTCTGGTCGCCCATGATGGAAAATCAGAGCACTGCAGGTCACTAGCGGCAGGAAGAGAAGGAAGTGAATAACGCAAAACGAACATGATCACACGACGAAATTTTCTGACTCGCGCGGGCGCCGTTGCTGGGGGCGCGGCTTTCCTGACGAAGGTAGTGGCCGCCGATGCGGACGAAGCGAATTCCTCAGCATCGCCAGCCGATCTCGCGAAACGCAGTCACGACCGCCGCCGCGACGATCGGGCCTTCCCCCCTGGTGAACCCGGTGTCGATTACACCCCGGTGATCACGCCAAACGGCGTGACCTTGCCGTGGCGAATCGTGGACGGGGTGAAGGTCTACCATCTCATCGCCGAAGAAGTGGAACACGAATTTGCCCCGGGTCTGAAAGCGTTTTGCTGGGGCTACAATGGACGGGTGCACGGGCCAACGATCGAAGCGGTCGAAGGCGACCGGGTCCGAATCTACGTCACGAACAAACTACCGGCGTCCACCACCGTGCACTGGCACGGGGTCCTTTTGCCGAATGGGATGGACGGCGTCGGCGGCTTGAACCAGCGCGCGATTAAACCGGGCGAGACGTTCCGCTACGAATTCACGCTCCGGCAGCACAGCACCAACATGTATCACTCACACCACGACGAGATGACGCAGATGGGAATGGGCCTGATGGGCATGTTCATCGTCCATCCACGCAAGGCGCGCGTCCGTCCGGATCGGGATTTTGCCATCGTCCTGAGCGAGTGGCGCCTCGATGTCGGGACGAAGCGGCCGAACCCGAATGAGATGACCGATTTCAATCTGCTCACGATGAACGCGCGCATCTTTCCCGGGACCGATCCGATGGTGGTGAAGCTGGGCGATCGGGTGCGCATCCGCCTTGGTAATCTCTCCGCGATGGATCACCACCCGATCCACTTACATGGGCACGAATTCAAGGTCGTGGGCAGCGAAGCGGGTGACAGCAGCGAGGAGGCCATCCGCTACGAGCGGCTTGAAGGCAGTGTGCTTGTGCCGGTAGGCCAGACGCGCGCGATCGAGTTTATCGCTGATAATCCGGGCGACTGGGCGATGCACTGCCACATGACGCACCACGTCATGAACCAGATGGGTCACCAGTTTCCAAACATGATTGGAGTGAACCCAGGGAATAGCGGCGAGCAGATTCGAAGAACCTTGCTTCCCGGCTACATGTCGATGGGCACGGTTGGCATGGCCGACATGGGCGAGATGGGAATGCAGGTGCCGCCAAACAGTCTGCCCATGGTGGGCGGACACGGGCCGTTCGACTACATCACGATGGGCGGCATGTTCAACATCCTGAAAGTGCGGGAAGGCCTGACGAGCTACGAAGATCCAGGCTGGTACAAACATCCGCCCGGGGCGGTGGCAAGTCTTGCCAGCAGGGAGGATCTCGCCCGCGACGGCATCGAAGTGGACGGAGCGATGCCGCGGCCGGAAACCGAGAGTCATCATCACCATTCCTGAGCGGCAAAGGATGAACAGATCGCCCAATGGGCTTCCGAATGGGGCCCGTGTTACAGCAGTCTGATCAGGAGCAGCAAGATGAAGAAATCACTGAAGGCAATTGATCCGATCTGCGGCATGGAAATCGACGCCGCGAAGGCGGCGGCCGTGATCGAGCGCGACGGCGAAAAGTTCTACTTCTGCTCGACGCATTGCAGCGACCGATTCGTTGCCGAGAACGGGGCCGCGGAGGAGGTCGAGCACGAGCATTCGTGTCGTCGCAACGAAAATCACGGCGCAGCCGCAACCGCGGACGCCGCTGCCCAACGCCGACCAGGGAAGAAATACTTCTGCCCGATGGACGAAGGCGTGGAAAGCGATACGCCGGGCAGTTGCCCAAAGTGCGGCATGGCGCTCGAGCGCAACCCGCTTTTCCGAGAGCCGGCGAAAACTATCTACACCTGCCCGATGCATCCGGAGATCGAGCAGGATAAACCGGGAAACTGCCCAAAGTGCGGCATGGCGCTCGAGCCCAGAAATCTTGCTGCGGGCGGCGAAGAAGAGAACGCGGAGTTGCGTGACATGACACGCCGGATGTGGGTTGGCATCGCGCTGACTCTGCCCGTCTTCGTCGTGGCGATGGCGCATCTCCTTCCGAAGGCGCCCAGTTGGGTGGACAGCGATCCTTCGCGCTGGATGCAATTCTTGCTCAGCACCCCGGTGGTGTTTTGGGCGGGCTGGCCATTTTTCGTTCGCGGCTGGCAGTCACTGGTGAATCGCAGCCTCAATATGTTCACGCTCATCGCCATGGGCATTGGCGTGGCCTGGCTCTTTAGCGCGGTCGTGATGGTCGCGCCTGACCTCTTTCCGCCGTCGTTCCAGCATCATGGAAAAACCGGCGTCTATTTCGAAGCCGCCGCTGTCATCACGGTTCTGGTGCTGCTCGGCCAGGTGCTCGAGTTGCGCGCCCGCGGCCGCACTGGCAACGCGATTCGGGCTTTGCTCGACCTCGCGCCGCCGACGGCGCGCGTGGTTCATGAGGGCGAGGAACGTGAAGTGCCGCTCGACCAGGTGCAGCATGGCGATCAGCTGCGCGTCCGCCCGGGCGAGAAAGTGCCGGTGGATGGCCGGGTGATCGAAGGCAAAACAAGCGTGGATGAATCCATGCTGACCGGCGAACCGATGCCCGTCGAAAAGGCGAGCGGCGATCAAATCAGTGGCGGCACCGTCAATGGCACCGGCAGCTTTCTGATGGAAGCTGAGCGGGTCGGGAGCGAGACCGTGCTCTCGCAAATCATCGAGATGGTCGCCCAGGCGCAGCGTAGTCGCGCTCCGATTCAGGGTCTCGCTGACAAAGTGGCGGCCTGGTTTGTCCCGACCGTCATCGCGATCGCCCTTGTGACTTTTGCGGTCTGGAGCTGGTTCGGCCCCGAGCCGCGCTTTGCGCACGCGATCGTAAACGCGGTCGCCGTGCTGATCATTGCGTGCCCATGCGCGCTGGGACTGGCGACGCCAATGTCGATCATGGTCGGCGTCGGCCGAGGCGCGCAGGCTGGCGTCCTGATCAAAAACGCCGCCGCGATTGAGCGTATGGAAAAGGTGGACACGCTCGTCGTGGATAAAACCGGCACACTAACCGAAGGGAGGCCGCGCCTAACGAATGTGATTCCAGCGGGAGGATTTTCCGAGCAGGAGTTGCTGAAGGCCGGGGCCGCCGTCGAAGCGCAGAGCGAACATCCGCTTGCCGCCGCAATCGTAGCAGGCGCCGTTGAGCGCGGCATCAAGGCGGAAATCGTGGAGAACTTTGAATCGATCACTGGTGGCGGTGTCAGTGGTGAAGTTGCCGGCCGCCACGTCCTCATCGGCAAACCGGCTTTCGTGGCAGGTTCCGGTGTGACAGGCCTCGAACAGCTCGAAGCAAAGGCCGCGGAGCTGCAAGAACAAGGACACGGCGCCATGTTCGTGGCGATTGACCGGCAGCTCGCTGGCGTTCTCGCTGTCTCCGATCCGATCAAAGAATCAACCGCCGCGGCAATTGGTCATCTCCATCAGCTCGGCATAAAAGTTCTCATGCTTACTGGAGACAACGAGCGCACCGCCCGCGCGGTCGCGCGCCAGCTCGGGATCGATGAAATCGAAGCGGGCCTCGAGCCACAGCACAAAAATGAACGCGTCGCCAAGCTCCGCGACCACGGGCATGTCGTCGCGATGGCTGGTGATGGCATCAACGACGCGCCCGCACTTGCCGCCGCCGATGTGGGAATTGCGATGGGCACCGGCACAGACGTCGCAATGGAGAGCGCGGGCATCACACTGCTAAAAGGCGATCTGCGCGGCATCGAAAAAACCATTCTCCTCAGCCGGGCTATGATGCGCAACATCCGGCAGAATCTCTTCTTCGCCTTCATCTACAACTCATTAGGGATTCCGATTGCGGCAGGTGTTCTTTATCCGTTTTTCGGCATCCTCCTCAGCCCCATTATTGCCGGCGTCGCCATGAGTCTAAGCTCAGTATCAGTGATCGGAAATGCGCTGCGACTCCGACGCGTCCGGCTGTGAAAGCTGCGGACGAGGTATGACTAACGCTCGTAAAAGCGGTTGAAAAGTCCTATAACGGCAGGCACGTCTGCCGAATGAGACGCTTCTGGAGCGTCAACGTCACTCGCTTATTGAAGGCGGCTCTTAGCTTCTCCGTAGACCTTGCGAATTCGATTCGACGAAGCTGGAGGAGACACGGGTCGTGGCTTTGGCCCGAGCGCGCATTTGAGAAGAAGTTGCTCGTTTTCCCGATCGAGAAGTAGCGTCTTGAGCACGATCTGTTGGGTCTTTTCGATCGACGTCCGGCAGTGGCGGGCAGCGCTTCGATCGGCTACGGCCAGGGCTTTGTGGGAGTCGTCGAACCGCTGGAGGAGCCCTTCCTTGTCCCGTAGAAATTCCTGATCCGGAGGCCGGCCCGTCGATTTCAAGATGCGGTTTTCCTGGAAAAGAACCTGATAGGTCTCTTCGCAGAGAGCCAGGTGTCGGGCGAGAGTTGATTCGATCGGTTCGTCCATATTCGAAGGGCAATAGCTATTCTTCGATCTCTCGCAAAGCATCTGTCGAGCCAGCTCTTTCTCTTTCTGAGCTTCGGATTCGGCAAGGGAATCTTCCTTCACACCGCTGAAGCTAGGGTGCGGAAGAGACTTTGATTTCATCGGGAACATCCGGACCTCCGAGCAGCGCTTGCAGGCGCCCTTCGGTCTGGTTCTTCCACTTAAGCTGGCCAGTTCTCCAAGCCGCCATCTTCACGATCTGTGTCAGCGCATCTGTCGAGCCCTGCGTCTTCTTCTTCGAATCATCAGCGATAAAAGCGTAAGCCTCCGCCGCGCGCACCGGCAATTGCAGGCGCTCGAAACAAAGTCCCATCTGGTAAACCACGGGCCAGAGCCAATCGGGCGAGCTATTCAACTTGGCGAGCGCCTGGTAGATGGCGATCGCACGCGCGAAATCACCGTGAAGATAAAAGTCGTTGGCGATCTGGTTGCCTGCTTTCTGCTGCCAATAGGCCCAGGTTTTGGGATCCCGCTCGGCCTCGCTCTTCTCGATTCGCATCAGGTCCAGCACCGCTTCCATTGCTTCCTGCGGACGATTAAGAGACTTCAGAGTGCTGGCTAGAAGGTAGCGGCATTCCGGCGCAAACTTGGTGTCGCCATAATTGTTTAGGAACTCTCGAGCGGAGCGTTCCGCGTGAGCTTTGTCGTCGAGGAGATAAAGGCAGTAGGCGGAACGAAAAAGGGCGCGCGCTTTATCGTCGCGGCTGAGTTCCAGTTTGCCGAGAAGGGTGAAGAACTTGTTGGCCTGAGCGTAATCGCCGGCAACAAAGTAGGTCTCAGCGATCTCAAACTGCGCCTGCTGTGTCCAATCCTTGTATCGCTGGATTGTTGGTTCCTTAATCTTCAGCGCGCAATTAAGGACGCTGTAATAGCGCGAGATAGCCGTTTGGTAGGCGCCTGTTCCTCGATAGATTCCGCCCAAGCGGAGCAGGATTCCCGCCGTTTCCTGATCGCTCGGCGCCAGGTCGCGGGCCGCCTCCAGCGCGGCGATGGCCTTGCCCAGCGCGTGGTTTTTTTCGTAGAGGTCGGCCATTTGGAGAAGCGCCCCCTGTTTCGCGGAGCCGGGTGCATCGATCGAGAGAAGACGTTGATAAAATGTCTCCGCGAGTTCCAGATTGCCGCGGGCGATCGCCTCGCCGGCAAGCCGGCCATAACCGTCGATCTCACTCTGGACGCCGGCAGTGGGCGCGGGTTGCCCGGCGATGACGCAGTGCGCGGCACTCAGCAACGTCAGAGCTAGGAAACACGGAGCGAAACGAATCACGGCTTGTCGCTCGTCTGGTAACTGGCCTTGCTCGGGGGACCCTCGTGATAGCCCGGCTCAAAGATCGGGTCGAAGAGATGCGGACCGCGCGGTCCGGAGTTATAGGGATTCTTGAAATAGCTCATCACTTCGTCAGGCATCTTGTTGAGGTCGGGACTGCCAGCCGCAGGTCCGTTGACAGGCGGTGGAAAGGCTGGTGCGATGGGAGTAGGCTCAGGCGCAACTGGAGTCGGCGTTGCAACCGGCGCGAGTGCGGCAGGCTCCGGAGTTTCACTCGATGCTTTGTTTTCAGGAGCGGGAGTAGGTGTGGGGAGCGGAAGTGCGGGTGCGTCGCGATGGGCGCATTCTCCTTCTGCCGCGGCAAATCGCATCGCTTTGGGCCCTCCGGTTGCGAGATAGCTGACTGGCTCAAACACGTACGGATACACGCTGCTTTGGCGAAATTCCCGGCGCGGCATCGCGACCTCGACTCCGTCGCTTCCTGCCTCAAGGAGCCTGGGAAGAAGCGACAAGGCGACGACGAAAATGCGAGCGGGAAATCTTGCCATCCTTCTGGCTTAGCAATCTCCCTGCCAAGGGGGGCGAGCTTTCGCTCTCCAACCAAGGTCATAACTTCCGACCGGCAGAAATTTCCGGCGCGGCCTTTTGCGCGAGGAAGAGTGCGACCTGTCGAACGCGAACGCAATCGCAGCCGGTTAATTGTCATCTTGAAAACTCAGACGAAGAAGGTGGAGCAGAAGCAAATCCTGCAAACTAAGGAGCCCTTCCGGTTTGGACGGAAGGGCTCCGGGATTGGATCGCGCTCGAGGCGCGACGAGTTATTGCAGGAGTCTCAGGACCGACTGCGCACTCTGGTTCGCTTGCGAGAGCATCGTGGTGCCGAACTGCACCAGGATGTTGTTCTTCGCGAGGTTGGTCGATTCCTGGGCCACGTCCACATCGATGATGCGGCTGTTAGCGGCCTGCAGGTTCTGACCGTTGGTCGCGAGCAACTGCGCCGCGAAGCCGAGCCGGCTGCTTTCACCGCCGTTTTGGGCGCGGGAAGTAGCGACGTTGGCGAGAGCGTCCGAAGTGTCCTGGACCGAGAGAGCGGCGAGGTCAGCCGCGCCCGTGATGGTCGCGATATTGGTCGCGATGTCCGCCTGCGTGATATCGATGGTTTGTGCGCCGTCTTCCGAGGCGACGATCGACAGCGTGCCGCCGCCGAAGAGATCGACGCCGTTGAACTGCTGCGAGGTGATGCTGGTCAACTGCGCCTGAAGCGCGGTGAACTCCGTATCGTAGTTTGCGATGTCGGATGCGCTCTTGGTCACGTCGGTCGAGAGCAACTTGAGCTCCGAGACGCGATTCAGGATGTCGCCGGCCGTCTTCATGGCGCCGTCCTGCACCTGCAGGAAGGAGGAGCCGTTGGCAACGTTGTTGCCGGCCGCATCGGTGCGTTTGATCGCGGCGCTCAGCTTCATGGAGACCGCGAGACCACCGGCGTCATCCGCCGGGTTGACGATCCGTGAACCGCTGGACAAGCGAGCGAGACTCTTCTGAAGCATCGCATTGCTGTTGCTGAGGTTATACGAGGCGTTGATCGCCGCGGTGTTAGTGTTAATGGTTAAGCCCATCATAGTGTTATACCTTTCTTGGTTTGTTTGATTGCGACATCCGTGTCGCTCACGGGCCATTTTGAAATTCGGTGTCTGACCTCACCTGCCGTGCATTCGCTCGACAAGTAGAAGGATCGGCAGCGGGAGAAATAGCTTTAGTGCTTTTCTCTCTTTTTTTGAGTCTTCGGACTAAGACCTATCGGTTCGTCCGACCTGAGTCCGCGACCGTGACTGGCTGGTGCTGCACTTTGTAGTGCATGCTCAGCAGTCGAAAAGCGAGCGGGTCGCGCTCCGCCGAGTAGAAGATCAGATCCAGGCACTGGGCAGGGTGCTGCCAGCGATAGCCGACGACGGTCTGTGAGACATCCTTTTCCGGACCTCGCGAGTGCGCTAACACTTCCGCGCGGCCGTATTTGAGATCGAGCTCTTGTTTCACCTGCGCCATGAACTCGCCGAACTTATTGAGACTCCATTTAGGATCGCGATACTGGAGTTCTAGCTCATCGAGATCGTCGCCAAGGAAGTAAAACACCACCGCGCTCAGCGCGGGCTGATCGAAGCCTTCCACTGTCCAAGTCTCTCGCCCTTCGATGTTCTGCTTCTGAGAGACATGTAAATTGGCGTTTTTGATGAGCTGCTCGATCTGGGCATGACTTGCAACCCAGGAGAGGCCGAACGGCAAAGCGATCGGCTCGTCCTCCACGGCCCGCAAAGTGGTGGCGTGAAACAGGAGCGAAGCGAGCAGGATCGCGCACAATTTCGTCATCATTCTCCACGACATAGCGATTTGCATTCCATCGCCCCGCGCCCGGCTGAGACTGAGCGTGAGGCGGCAAGAATTGCCGCAGCGATAAGCATTGTGAACGCAAACGGAGTGGCATGTCCTTCCGTCTCTCAGTCATCAGAGGCCGAGAAAGAAATTTATTTGGGATTTGCGATTCGAGGCACGCGGGTTGCTAAACGGTTCAGGCTAACCCGCCGCACCAGATGAGACATAACCAGAAAATCCTTAAGCCGTTTCGCTTTCTGCCGATTCTCTAAAGAACCACAGATTCATTATGGCAGGCATATCCCTTTCTGGACTCGCTTCCGGCCTCGATTGGCAATCGTTGGTTGCACAACTCATCGCGGCCGAGCGCACTCCTGAGACGACTCTTCGTGCTCAACAGTCAGTCGATACACAGAAAATCGCGGCGTTCGGCACGATCAACACGGATCTTCTCGCTCTCCAAACTGCCGCCCAAGCCTTGGGAGACGGGAGCGTTTTCCTCTCCCGGGCCGCAACTCTTAGCGATCCTAATTCTACTTGGTCAACCACGGCCAGCCCTGGAACTGAGATCGGAACCCACACTTTCAACGTGCTGGCTCTTGCTACGAATGCCAAGCGCGTTGGCTCCGCCGACGCCGGCGCCGCAATCAGCGCGACGGGCGACGTCAGTGGAGTGACTCTGGCAACGATGAATGTTTCGGCCCCGATTACGGCGGGAAACTTTACCGTGAATGGCGCGCAAGTTTCCATTGCTACGACCGATTCGCTCCAGGATGTTTTCGATAAGATCTCGACCGCAACAAACGGCGGCGTCACGGCCAGCTACGACCCGGCCACTGATGCGGTCTCACTTAACAGCGGTGGCGAGATCATTCTCGGGAGCTCGAACGACACCAGCAATTTCCTATCCTCCTTGAAGCTCTACAACAACGGCACCGGGAGCATTGCCGGCGCTGGCACCCTTGGGGTCGTCGATACCAGTGCCGCTCTGGTCAACGCACATCTCCAGAAAATCCCGTCAGTCGATTCCAACGGCGATGGCACCTTTGTGATCAATGGCGTTACCATTCCTTACAATGTCAACACCGACTCCATCCAGGGTATTCTGACCAAGATTAATGCCTCAGGTGCGGGAGTCACCGCCAGCTACGATAAAACGGGCGATAAGTTTACTTTGACGAATAACACCACGGGGGATGTCGGCCTCTCGATCAGCGAGGATCCGGGCGGGTTACTCGAGGCGATGGGACTCGATAGCACGGGCACGCTCGTGCGCGGCCAAAACGCCAGCGTTCAGGTCGATGGCGGAGATCCCCTCACCAGCACGACCAATGTTTTTGATGAGTCGCTCACCGGCATTACCGGGCTTTCCGTGACGGCTAATTCGACGGGCTCGCAGACGGTCACGGTGGCGAATGACACCAGTAACGCCCAGGGAAAAATTCAGGCATTTATCGACGCTTATAACGCGGTTCAGAGTTACATCGATGCCCAAACCCTCACCACGAACGACGGCACGACGGTTACGACCTCTCTCCTCTCTGGCAACCGCGATGTTACCGGCCTGGCGCTCTCCCTGCGGCAGATCGTCTTTAACGCCGTCCCTGGTCTCACTGGCACGATTCAGCGGCTGGAAGGAATGGGCATCGGCTTCACGGGGACAAGCTCGCAACTCCAAATCACAGACCAGTCTAAGCTCGACGGCGCCTTACAGGATCACCCTGACGATGTGAACGCGCTTTTCAACGGAACTGGCGGACTCGTCTCCTCGATCACTTCTTATGTGACTGCGACTACCGGCACCACCGGCCTGATTGCGACTGAGACAGCTCGCTTCACGTCTGACTCAAAGGCGATCGACGATTCGATCGCCGCCATGGAACGCCGCATTCTGCAGGAGCAGGATCGACTCACGGCGAGCTTTGTCGCGATGGAGCAAGCGCAAAGTCTCATCCAGCAACAGTCGGCCGCTTTCACCAACGCTTTCGGCACGACGACCACAACTTAAGGTGAAGATTAAGTTTCTCTCTTTTCTGGCTGGCATGGCTTTGCTAGCCGGCTGTGTGCAGACAAAGCAGGCCTTTACACCTCAGCCGCCGCTGCAAAGCTTCCATGGGAATGTGCCCGGTCCGTCGATCATCATGCGGCGCGTTGCTGTCCTTCCCATCTCCTGCGACACGCCACTCGAGGCTTCCCTTGGCGAATTGGATTCCGCCGTGACTGCCGAGTTGGCGAAAACATCGCTCTTTGAGCTAGTGCCGATCACGCGGGAGGCACTCGAGAGCCGCTTTGGCCGCCGGCAATTTTCCTCCGTGGAAGTCTTACCCGGCGACGTGCTGACGAAACTGCGGGCGGACTATGGAGTGGATGGAGTTCTCTTCACCGATTTGACTCATTACCGTCCCTACCTGCCGATTTCCATTGGGATGCGTTCCAAGCTAATCGACGTGCAAACTGGCGAGGTCCGTTGGGCTTTCGATCACCTTTTTGACACCGGTAACATTGCGACCGCGAGGGAAGCGGAAGGTTACTATCTTACCACCACGACTCCGTCCCGGGCTGTCGAACACGGCCTCGACAGCACTGCCATTCTTCAGAGCCCATCGCGCTTTACAAAGTATGTCGCCTGGGAAGCCTTTCGTAGTCTGCTGGATCCAGCTGCGATTCCTAACTAAACCAACCGATCCAATAGGAGTAACTATGAATATACGACCAGCCACGGAGGGCGTGACGCCCCCACCAATGCCCCCGGTAACGGAGCGCGCTTCCGCAAGAAAAGAACTGCGCCAGTTCATGATGGAGGAGTTCAAACCTGAACGCTTCCAGCAAATCGACAACGCATGGGACAGCAAACCCGAAGTGCGCAGCGAGGTGTTGCAAAAGTTCAACGAGCTCGCTTCCGATCCTAACTATCCAAGTCATGTGCAGCTGACCCAGCTCGCGAAAATGATCGTCGGCTACAATGAAACCGAGCCACCCACGACTCAGCCACCGATGATCGAGCCACCGGCGACACAGCCGCCCGCAAGCGAGCCCCCGATGAGCGAACCGCCGACCGTCCAGGCTTCTTCGGCTGGGACACCGGAGGTCGGCCCGCCTGTCTCCACTGAAGACCTAATGTAGTCGGGAAGCGCCGAGCGGACCATTAAAGGAACTACGCATGGATACGGCCGAATCCGCGAGGCGCTACCGAACCACTGCAGTCAACACCGCGACACCTGGGCAGCTCGTGCTCATGCTCTTTGACGGTGCACTGCGCTTTATGGCTACAGCCGCTGCAGGATTTGAAGAGCCGGCGCTGCCGCGGCGTTTTGAAATCGTCCATAACAACCTGGTCAAGGCACAAAACATCCTGCGCGAGTTACAGACAACTCTCGATTTGGAAGCGGGAGGCCAATTCTCGGAGCGCATGTTTGCGCTTTACGATTTCATGGTCACCCAGCTGGCCGAAGCCAACCTGCGCAAGGATCCGCGACCCATCCGTACGGTCACCAGATTGCTCGCACAAATTCGCGCTGCCTGGGCGGAGATGTTGGCGCAGTCGAGCAGCGAAGCCGCATGAACAGCGGAAAAAAATTCTGGCGACTGCTGGGAGATTACGAATCTCTCTCGACGGACGAAGGCGTTGCCTTACGCGAGATCAACCTGGCGGCGCTCGCCCGGTTGCAGGTACAAAAGGCTACAGTCTGCGAGGCCGTTCTGGACTTGGCAGCGAAGGCCGGCATTAACTTGTCCGCCCAGCGATTGCGACACTTGATCGCCAAGCAGAAAGATAACCTCGCGATCGCGCAGGAACAGCTCGCGCGGGTGAGCTGTGAACAACAAAACCTCAGTGCGGCTGGTCAACGCCTTAGTCATGTGGGTCGCGCTTATAAGCACGAACCTGACAGCAACTCGGCCTTCCAAGCCAAGGGCTAGTCTTCTCATGCACGCCCCGCGCAAAGCGTCGATTCTTGTCGTCGACGATGACAAGATCGTTCTGGACTCTCTCGCTGAGCAGCTAAGATGCGAAGACTATGAAGTAGCCACGTCCACCACAGGCGAAAATGCGCTCAAGTTAGTCCGGGCCCAGTCCTTTGCGGTCGTGATTAGCGACCAAAAAATGCCGGGAATGCTCGGGACGGAACTGTTTGCCGGGCTAAAGCGTTTGCAGCCGCACGCCTCGCGTATTCTCATTACTGGTATTCTCTCAGCCGACACGGTGATAGAGGCCATTAATCAGGGAGAAATTTTCCGGTTCTTGGCCAAGCCCTGGCTCCGCGCCGAACTGCTTGCGACCGTGGATAACGCTGTGAAGCGGTACGATCTGATTGCAACCAATGCGAATCTGCAGACACAGACGGCCCGGCTCAATCAAGAGTTACAGGCGAAGCTGCAGGAGTTAGGTGAGAAAAACCGAGACCTGGACGAGGCTCATGCCGCCCTGCAGGCTAACTTTGATCATTCGCTCGAGCTTTGCTTTCGGATCATCAACACTTTTTACCCGCTGCTCGGCCAACATACAAAACAGGTGGTTGCGGCCTGCCAGCGAATGGCAAAGAACGGCCATTTCTCTGAGGAGGAGGAACGGGTCCTGACCGCCAGCGCCTGGTTGCATGACATCGGTCTGATCGCTTTCGAGCGCAGATTGCTCCATAAGTTTTTCGCCAGCCCGGAACGTCTTACAAGCGACGATCGCAAGCTTTTACAGCAACACCCGATCTACGGACAAACTCTCGCCACGTTTGTCGACGAGCTGACTGAAGTTGGCGAAACGATCCGGGCGCATCACGAACGTTTCGACGGCCAGGGTTATCCCGACGGCCTCGCGGGAGAGATGATCCCGCGTCCGGCGCGTTACCTCGCGGTAGCGGTCTATTTTGCCGAGTGCGGGGCCCCAAAGGATTCTGTGATGGAGGCCATCCTTAGTCAGTCGGGTTCAGCTTTCGACCCTGAGGCAGTACGTCTACTTCTTCGCTCCATGCCTTCCGACGAGGTG
>JAICMR010000020.1 GCA_025929155.1 Chthoniobacterales bacterium
TGCCAGTGCGATTTCGGCTCGGTCACTCTTACAACTGGAACGCTGTCCGTGACCGAGACCGTAGCTGTCATCGGCCCGGCCGAGGAACCTAACGATCGACGGCAAGTTTTAGCTATCATAGACGCCGTCTTTACAGTCATTCAAACCGGACCCGTAGTGACTCGATGGGTTGAGAAACTCTTCCGGCCCAGGGGGGCGGCCTACGCTCTGGGCAAATGGCTCAGCTTTGCAATACTATCGTAGCTGGATCTCTCCGGCGATGTTGTCTCGGCCGGACATAATCCGGTTGGGAACGAGACGCATCGACCGCCTGGCGCCAACCTGATTCCGTTAGCGGCGGCATGACCTGGTCCGCGACACCGTGTATGGAGTCCCCGGCAGACTCAGTTCCCTCCCAGCCAGATCTGGAAGTCGTCAATGACGTGGTCAGCTACGTAACTGCCAGTACCGGCGCCAAAACCGATGCCGGTAAAGGTGTAATCTGGATCACAAAGGGTGAAGCCGTGGAGTGTCTTACCATCGACAGAGCAGGAGAGGTGACCGTGGTTAAAAACGATCTCCGCTGAATGCCATTTGCTATCATCGATCTTCTCAAAGGGTCGATAGACCAAAGCCGAATCACAAATCACATCGCGGACGACGGCGACATAATTCTCACCGACCGGATCGCAGCCGGGGTTGGAAAAGGTGTCGAATTCGACTCCGTAACCGGGAACGGGGTTTTTCGTGTTGTCCGGATTGCGGGTTTGGAATGCCATATAATTACCGCTGTCCGGAACACCGTAACGGCTCTTGTCTTTGTAGAACATGAAAACAAAGCCATCCGCTCCCATCGGGCCATTATCGACCAGGTATTTGAAGTCCACTTTCCAGGACTGCGCCGTTAGCTCGTAGTTAGCGAAGGCGGCCGTGGACAGGTCGGATTTGCGGCGCGTGAGATACCAAACATGCTGTGTTGAATCCCAATAACCCTCCGCGTTCAAGTTGCCTTGCCGGCGGAAGACGGTCCACTTGCCATTGGTGTTTGGATCGGTCGAAAAATCGTCAGAAAAAACCAGCTTGTAACTGATCTTAGGTGGGGGCACGCCGGCAGGTGTCGGCTCGACAGCGAAGAGACGGGGCGCGAGCATACCCGCGGTAAATATTAAACACAGGAGTTTGTAGCTAAGGTTCATAAGGGTTGTCGGAGGTGGTGATTGGCTCGCAGGCTGACCGAGTAGCAAACGTCATGTCAAGGATATTCTTTAGCTTCCGGCGCGTGGAAGCTGATGCGTCGGTTCCTGCGAGCTAGTCGCGCGGCACTTAACGGGATTTGCTTAACTGGCGACGCAAAAGTGCGGATTGCAGGGCAATAAGTTATACGATGCGCTTGGGGAATCAGTTGGTGGCTCCTCCCAACTACAGGACGACCCGACAGTCTTTCCGGGCGCGAACCGAACCAAGCTGAGATAGAAGCGGTTACGTCCGGG
The DNA here is from genome assembly GCA_025929155.1 of Chthoniobacterales bacterium. Classification (GTDB taxonomy): domain Bacteria; phylum Verrucomicrobiota; class Verrucomicrobiia; order Chthoniobacterales; family UBA10450; genus Palsa-1392. The sequence goes on from JAICMR010000020.1 coordinate 1,470, forward strand.
AAAAGCCAAAGGGAAACAGAATTCAACTGCCGAACTCGCGTCTGATCTCTTCGGTCAAAGCCGTGACTTCTGCCAAGTCGAGCTTCAATTTTTCCCCGCGCTTTTCCAGAGCTCGGAGCACTTCCTCGGTGGGGATGTTGCCTACCATTTGGTCCTGCGCGAAGGGACAGCCGCCCAAACCTCCCAACGCGGCGTCGAATCGACGGCAACCGGCATCATACGCCGCCAGGACTTTGGCTTCTGCGTCGGCAGGAGTGCTGTGCATATGCACGCCGATGTCGAAGCCGGGCCACGTCGTCACCACCGCCGACACGACATCGGCGATCTGCTCAGGTGTAGCGACGCCGACGGTGTCGGCGAGCGAGATGGAGTCAATCCCGATCGCCGATATCTCTGCAACCGTTGAGATCAGTTGCCCCTTGCTCCACTTTTCGCGATAAGGGTTCCCGAACGCCATCGACACGTAAGCGACCATCTCCAGCCCGCTCGCTTGCGCGCGGTCGTGAATCTGTCGCAGGGTGGCCTGATTTTCGTCGGGCGTTTGGTTTTGATTTCGCCCCAGAAAAGTCGCCGAGATCGAGCAGGGATAGCCAAGCGTCTGCACTTTTCCGGTCGCGATTGCGCGCTCCGCGCCCTTTTCATTCACGACGATTCCTATAATCTCGAGATCGTTAGGCGGCGCGAGTTGTGCGAGCACCGTTTCGCTATCCGCCATCTGCGGGACGGCTTTGGGTGAAACGAAGCTGACCGCATCAATATGCCGGAAACCGGCATCGATCAGTGCTCGCAGATATTCCGCCTTCCGCTCCGTCGGAATTTTTCCCGGCAAACCCTGCCAGGCATCGCGCGGACATTCTATCAGTTGCGGTGGTTGCTCTTTCACGGACGCGGGTGGAATCGTTGGCATGCCTGACGTTCTCGTCGAAAACAAGAATCGCACGACCGTTCTGACCCTCAACCGTCCGGAGCGACGAAATGCCCTAACGATCGATTTGATGCGTGAACTGATCCTCGCGATCGAGCAGGCGACGGCCGATCAAAACCAGCGCTGCCTCGTTCTCCGCGGCGCTGGCAAGGTTTTCTGTGCGGGGTTGGATCTCAACGAAACGCAGATCGCGGAACGGGCGCATCAGTCGGCGGAAACGGTTGCGCAAATGCTTCTCGCCTTAAGCGACACGCGGCTGATCACGATCGCACAGGTGCACGGCGCTGCGGTCGCGGGCGGCGCGGGCATCATGTCGGCCTGCGATTTTGTGGTCGCGGCAGAGGGCACAAAAATTGGTTATCCGGAAGCCAAACGCGGTCTCGTGGCGGGCCTGGTCATGACCTTTCTTCGGCGGCAACTCCGTGAGCGTGACATTCGGGAATTGCTCCTCACGGGCGAATTGGTCGAGGCGACGCGCGCCCGCGAGATGGGCCTGGTCAACCGGGTGGTTGCGCCTAACGACGTCGAGACCGAAGTCGGAAAACTCCTCGCCGCGATCCGGCAAAACGCGCCCGGCGCGCTCGCGAGTTCGAAGCGGTTACTGGAAGAACTTTGGTCCACGCCGGTGCGGCAGGATGTCGAGCGCGCCCTGCGCCACCACATGGAAGCGCGCGAATCCGTCGAAGCGAAAGAGGGCATCGCCGCTTTCCTGGAGAAGCGCGCTCCGAATTGGGCCAGCTAACGCGGCGGCTTGGATCACTTGTCACGGGCCGACGGATTCAGCTTGAGATTTCTCGGTCGTTAGGCAGGTTGATCTGGCCGAGGCTGCGCAAGCTGTTTAAGTTCATCCCCGATGCGCGGTTTTTTTCGAGAACTAAAGCATCGGCAGGTCTATCGAGTCGCGCTCGCCTACGGAGTCGTCGCTTCCGGGCTTGTCCAAATCGGTGGCACGATTCTGCCGATCTTTCACGTGGCCGAATGGGTGCAACAGTCTTTCGTGGTCCTGATCGCGATCGGCTTTCCCTTCGCGCTCGTGCTGGCCTGGGCTTTCGACATTACGAGCAGCGGCATCGAAAGAGCCCCCAGCGTGACCGGCTTGCACGTGACGAGCCGGCGCCAGGTCTGGGTGCTGGCGCTGGTCGGAACAGCGATTGCCGGGTTTTGTCTGGCCGGCTATTGGTTTTGGCACCCCTGGCGCCCGCGCGTTTCCAGTCTAACGAAAAGCGAAATCAGCGAAAAGGGGATTGCCGTTTTGCCTTTCCAAAACCTGAGCGCCGACAAGGAAAACGCCTTTTTCACCGATGGCGTCCAGGACCAAATCCTGACCGATCTGGCGAAGGTCGCGGACTTGAAAGTGATCGGGCAAACCAGCGTGCAGCAATACAAGGGCGACTCCGCCCACGACCGACAAAAGATCGGCGAGCAGCTCGGGGTCGCTTATCTTCTCGAGGGATCGGTGCAGCGTGCCGGGCATCGCCTTCGGATCAGTGCGCATCTCTTCGACTCGCGAACGGATCAGCAGCTTTGGGCGGAGACCTACGACCGCGAGCTCGCGGACGTGTTCGCGATTCAAAGCGAAATCGCGCAGACGATCGTCGGCCAATTGCAGGCGACGATTTCGCCTCAGGAAAAAGCGCTGATCGAAGAGCGGCCGACCTGGAACCTCGCCGCCTACGATCTTTATCTCCGGGCGACGGAGCTGGTTGACAGCTATACGAATGCGCCGGACCCGAAGGTCACTCTTCTGGAGGCGATCGACTTACTCGACAAGGCGACAACGCATGATCCTGGGTTCGTTCTCGCCTACGCTTACACCGCCCGCGCGCACGACCTGCTCTACTTTCTCGACCTTGATCCCACTCCGGAGCGTGCAGTGCGTGGGCAGATCGCGGCCGAGACCGCGCTGCGTCTCGCGCCAAACTCGGCCGAGGCGCATCTCGCGATGGCAGACCATTATTTGCGGTGCCGGCGGGACTATCGGCAAGCTGACAAGGAGCTCGCCGTCGCGCAGCCGTCATTGCCGAACAGCGTCGCCTTTTTTACCCTCTCGGGATACCTGCGCCGGCGCGAAGGAAAATGGGAGGAGGGAACCCGCGATTTTATCCGTGCGGTTGAGCTCGACCCGCGCAACATCAACGCCAGCAATCTGCTCGCGGACACTTATGTTCTCCTGCGCCAATTTGAGGAAGCGATGGCGGTTGCAGACCGAAGCGTGGCCGCCGGGCTGGATCTTCCGATCACTCATCTTCGGGGGGAACTGGTTCGTTTCGCCCAGACCGGCGATCCCGAAGTGCTGCGGCGCGCGCTCGCACAGGCGCCCGCTGACATGGACATCGGCGGTGGAGAAACGCCGATTCGGATTCTGGTCGCCCTGATCCGGCACGATTATGCGGAAGCGGAGCGGGTCCTGGCGGCGTCACCTCGCGAAACCTTTCAGGACACCGATTTCAGCTTTTATTATCCGCGCGAATGGTATGAGGCGATCATCGCCCGCGCTTCCGGGAATCAGGGAAAAACGAAGGAACAATTTGGAGCCGCCCGCAAGATTATTGAAGCGCGCCTAACGAATAAACCCGAAGACCCCCGGACTCTGGCCGTGCTTGCACAGGTCGATGCGAACCTTGGTGAAAAGGATCACGCGATCGCTGAAGCCCGGCGTGCCGTCGAATTGATGCCGCTCTCGCGCGACGCTTATGATGGCGTCCTTGTACTCCAGGGTCTGGCGCAGGTTTACACCTGGACGGGCGAAAATGATCAGGCCCTGCAGCTTCTCCAACGGCTGATGAAGCTGCCTGGTTATCTCAGTTACGGCTATCTTCGCGCTGATCCGGCCTGGGACCCGCTGCGGAAGGATCCCAAGTTTAACGAGTTCGTGAGCAGCCTGGCACCGAAGAACCCGTCGCTTTCACCCAAGCCTCGGAGATGAACGATCGTGCCAGGCCGCGCACACGTCTGGCGTGCTGGTCGCGGCGCCTCACCCCGACGAACATTGGACGGTTCAAGACGTCGGGCGAAAACCGCGCTTTTGGGAAAGCTCGCAACCACTCGCGCTCAGCGCTTTGCCCTCGGTTCACAAAAGCGAAAGTTGCGCAGCATCAGGCGCTTCCAAGGGCGCGAAGCGAACTCCGACACCCATCAGTCGCACGCTTTTGCCGGTGCGGGCGAACGCTTCCGCGAGCAGCTTGCGATATTCGCCTAACGACGGCGAGAGACCAGCGCGCTCCACCGTGGTGCGCGTGAAATCCGCGAACTTCAACTTCAGGAAAATTTTCGTAACGACGCGGGAATTTTCCTTCTGCGCGAGATCGGCCATCAAATCCGCGAACAATTCTTCGAGCCGTTCCTCGCAGGCTGCGAGCGTCTCGAGATTGATCGCAAACGTCTCCTCGTTGCTGAGCGATTTTCGCTCGCGATGCGGTTCGACCGGCCGGTCGTCAGTTCCGCGCGACAGATCGTAGAGTTCAGCGCCGAACTTTCCGAAGATTTCCTGCAACTGGATGCGCGTATAGCGCTGCAAATCGCCGCAGGTCGCGATCCCTCGCTGTTGCAACTTCTGCTCGGTGATCGCGCCGATACCCCAGATTTTTCGCACGGGCAGCGCGGCCATGAATGCCGGTACATCGTCAGGGGCGATTTCGTATTGGCCGTTCGGTTTGTTCAGGTCGCTCGCGATTTTCGCGATCAATTTGTTCGGCCCAATGCCGGCTGAAGCAGTCAAACTCGTCTTTTGGTAGATCAGCTTTCGAATCACTTCCGCGAGCGGTCCCGGCGCGCCCGGATGCTCGCTGACATCGAGGTAAGCTTCATCGAGCGAGAGCGGTTCCACCAGAGGCGTGAACCGATGCAGAATCGCGCGAATCGTTGCCGACTCGCGCCGGTAAACGTCGAAGCGCGTCGGGAGCACGATTAACTTCGGGCAACGTTGCAGCGCCATGAAAGTCGGCATCGCGGAATGCACGCCGAATTTCCGCGCTTCGTAATTACATGTCGTGAGCACGCCGCGCCGGTCGCGTGCGCCGCCGACGCCGACCGGTTTGCCGCGCAGCTCCGGCCGGTCGCGCACTTCGATCGCGGCGTAAAAGCAATCCATGTCGAGATGGATGATCGCGCGCGACGGCTCCTTCTTTTCCACACCAGCACGCAACCGCAGACGCATCCGGAAGCAAGCGCCCGCACGTCCCCGTCGCCGTCGAGGGACGATAAGAGAGTTAACATGGCCGACGAAAAAAACGACGACCTGGAAACCTACTTGCAGGATCACTACGCAGGCGCGGTCGGTGCGCTCGAATTGATCGAGCATCTCGAAAAAGCAAATGCCGATGACGAGCTTGGCGAATTCTTTCGCGGGCTCCAGGCAGAGATCGAAGCGGATCACGAGCAACTCCATAATCTGATGACCGCACTCCATTTCGAAGAGAGCAGCGTGCGCAACGCCGGTGCGTGGATGGCGGAAAAATTTTCGCGCGTGAAGCTCGGATTCGCTGGCGACGAAACCAAACCGTTGCGGTTGCTTCAGGCGCTCGATACGATTCACATGGGCATCACGGGCAAGCGACTTCTGTGGCGGGCGCTGCAGGCGGCGCGCGGTTCCTCACCGGTGTTGCGGCAAACAGATTTCGCCCGACTCGAGCAACGTGCGATCGAACAGGCGGAACGGGTGGATCAGAGGCGACTAGGGATCGCGCAGAAGGCACTTGCACCGCAGTAAGTTGCCTGCGCCGGTTCTGTCCATGACAATTCAGCGTGATCACGCAGGAACAAGCCCCGATCGGACAGCAGAGAACGATTCGTTACGCGGTTGTCGGCGATTCCTATTCAATCGGAGAAGGCGCGACTGAGGCGGAGTCGTGGCCGGCGCTCCTCGCGCGCAGCCTGACGAAAATCGGAATTGCGATAGAGCTGGTATCGAATCCGTCGCGCACCGGGTGGACGACGCAGGACGCGATCGATCACGAGCTGGATCCGTTTCGTACGGCGCGACCGGATTTCGGGACGCTGATGCTTGGAGTGAATGACTGGGTGCAGGGAGTGGACCCGGAACTTTTTCGAGAGCGCTTCGCCTACATCATCGACGCGATGCTGAAGTCTTTGCCTAACGATAGACCTCTGCTCGTGGTGAACATCCCGGATTTTTCCGTCACGCCGAATGGGCCGACGTATGCGCGCGGCCGGGATATCAGCGCCGGGCTAACGAACTTCAACCGGATCATCGCGGAGGAGGCGGAGCGGCGGGGCCTGGCGCTGGCTGATATTTTTCCATTGAGCAAACGGATGGGCGAGGATTCCTCGCTTGTCGCACCGGACGCGTTGCATCCCTCTGCGAAAGCGTATGGGGAGTGGGAGGAGCTGATCTTTCCAGAAGCGCTGCGCGTAATACAGGTTTCCAGTTTGTCCCGTTCGGGCAAGATGCCCGCGTAACGCGACAGCCGGGGGTGGCTGTGTTACGCCGTGAACTCGGGAATCGAGAAACCTTCGATCAACTCCTTGATGTCGTGCACGAAGTTGGCGGCTCCGGCGCCGTTCACTACCCTATGGTCAAAAGTGAGCGAGAGCGTGATCATTTCCACGCTCTGCGGCTTCTTTCCGTTGGGCAATAGTTCGTGATGCGCCGAGCCGACAAAGAGCGTGCCGACCGAGGGTGGCACCACGATCGGCGCTGCTGCGCGCACGCCAAAAGAGCCGAGGCTGCTGATGACGAGCGGCGCATTCATCGCATCGACGCGCCCGCCGCGCGTCGCGGCAACGGTCTCGTTGTAACGCCTAACGAAGTCGGGCCAGCCGAGCGTGTTTGCCGCGGTCATCACCGCAGTCGCGAGCCGGTCGTCATCGAGCGAAACCGCAACTCCAAGATCGAAATCCTGTTGCCCGATGATGCGGTCGTCGTCGAGCATCAGGCTGCGAAAGGTGACATGTTTTTCCATCGCGCGGACCACCGCCCACGCGATCATGACGGAGGGCGACGGCGCCTCTTTGCCGGCTTCCTTCTTTACGACTTCCCGCGCGCGGCGGATCGCATCCCAGCGGGCGTCTATCTGTAAGTTAGCTGGAACAACGCGGGCCAGTTTGCGGGTGATGGTGGCGGAAAGGGCCGGCGTGCGGACCGTGTTCTCAGGCGTAATTTCAGCCGATCGCGCCGGAGGTTCCGGCTGCGCTGAGACTTCCGCGGCTTCCTGCATTTGCTCCGCCAGCCCGTCGCTTTCGCTCAGGATCGTGCCGAGCTCCTGGCCGATTTCGACCGTGTCATCCACGGCAATTTTCCATTCACCCATTGTGCCGGCGAACGAGCTTTCGATCGGATAAACTGCTTTGTCGGTCTCCACTTCGCAGAGCGCGTCATCGAACGCGATCGCGTCACCTGGCTGCTTGAGCAGTGCGACGACTTTGGCGGAGCGAATTCCTTCGCCCATGATCGGCACCACGATTTTCTGTTGACGCCGGCCGACCGGCTTCGCTGTCGCGGTCTGATCATGGACTGATGCCGGCGTCTCCGGCCTGGTCGTCAGGCGGGCGGGGTCGGCACCGCGGGCGAGAGGACGTTCGCTCTGGATGCTGATCGAGCGTTTGATCGCCCTAACGATGCGATCGACGTCCGGCAGGGCGGCGTACTCATAGATCGGGTTGTAACCGATCATGACGTTGCCTTTGCTAACGAGAATTGGCGGGCTGACCATCGCGTCCCAGATTTCCGGCTGACCCGTCACGCGCGAAATGATCATCTGTCCGACACTGCAATTTTCGGTATCTTCCTGTATGACAACGAGCCGGCCGGTTTTGCGCACGGATTCTTCGATTGCCTCGTGATCCCAAGGCGCGATCGAGCGGAGATCGATCAGCTCGACGCTTGTCTGCTCACCTAATTTCGCGATCGCTTCGATCGATTTCTCCATCGTGTTGCCCCACGCGACGACGGTGACATCGGAACCGGCGCGATGCAGGCGTGCTTTGCCTAACGACGCCGCGCGAATCGGCTCGTGACTTTCGTGTTCCGCCCAAAGCAGATGCTTCGGGATGAGAACAAAAGTCGGATCCTCGCAATGCATCGCCGTCCAGAGGAGACCGGCGGCATCGGCGGGATTGCTTGGGATGGCGATGTTGAGCCCGGGATAATGGGCGAGGGGAGCTTCGTTAGCCTGACTATGCCAGAGACTGCCGCCGGGCAGGTAAGCGCCGTAAGGAGCGTAGATCACGAGCGGGCAGGTCCAGGTGCCAAAGGAGCGCCAGCGCAGGTTGCAGAGATTGGTCACGACCTGATTCCAAGCCGGGCCGATAAAGTCGATGAATTGCAGCTCGAAGACCGGCCGTTTCCCGTAGGAAGCAAGACCGCAGGCGACGCCGACAATGGTGGATTCCGCGAGAGGCGAGTTGAAAACCTGATCCGGAAATTCGGTCGAAAGCTTTTGGGTAAGGCGGAAGACGCCACCCTTGGGATCCTCGATGTCTTCACCGAAGATGATGCGTCTGGCATCTTTCGTTAGGCCAGCACGCAGGGTCTGGTTCACGACATCGCCGATACGATATTTGCCGGGCGGCAGGACTTCCTCGTCGAGCTCCGGCAGCGGCGCGGTCACCTGCAGCATGAGCTCGTCGGCGCTTGGATCTTGCTCGCGTTCGGCGTCGAGAAACTCCTGGCGAATCCGTTCCTTGATCTCCCGATCAAGTTTATCGAAATCGGCTGCCGTCAGATCGCCGTCAGCGATCAGGCGCTCCTTCCATTTCGTGAGGGGATCACCCTTGGCAAGCGCTTCGATCTCGGCGGAGCTGCGATACAATTTGTGATCGTCGGAGCTGGTATGGCTTGAGAGCCGCTCCATTTTCACCCAAAAAAAGACCGGGCCATTTCCCGCGCGCAGCTTAGCGATGGCTTTCTGCCCCGCTGCGTAAACGGCGCCGACATCGGTGCCGTCGATCTGCTCCCAGTCGTCAGGCTGCAGCACGTCGAGCGCGAGCGGATTGATTTTGCGGGTCGGGCTGCTGATTCCGTAGGCGTTATCCTCAACGACGAAGAGCACCGGAAGCTTTCTTTCTTTCGCAAACGAAATGGCCTCGTAAAAATCGCCCTGCCGCGTCGCGGCGTCGCCAATCGTCGCGACTACAAAATTCGATTTGCCGTCGAGCTGGATGCCCCAGGCGATGCCGCAGGCGGGACGAAGTTGCGCGCCGGTCGGAGTGGGAACGCTCCAGATATGGCGTGCGGCGTAGCTGTAGTGCGACGGCATTTGCCGGCCCCGGCTTTGACCTTTGCGCTTGGCAAAGTAATCAAGCGCCAGCTCGCGCGAAGTCACGCCGCGGCCGAGGACGAGAGCGCGGTCGCGGTAGTAACCGCAGAGATAATCGCCCGGTTCCGTCGCAAATGAAATCGCCGCCAGCGCCTCGTGCCCCATCCCGGAGACATGGAAATGCCCTTTGCCCTGCCGGTTTAGGTTTTGCTCGCGCAGGTCGCCGTGGCGGCTTTCGAGCAGGAGGGTAAGGAGCCGGAGCTTGTCTTTTTTGGAAAGCGGAGAGTTCATAGGATTCGAGCTTGCGAAGCGGGAAACGCTTCGCGCTGCGCACTCTTAACTCTCCCCTCTCAACTCTCAACTTTCCTCCGCTTCCAACGTCATTCGAGGGCAGTATCGCGCGGCTCCCGGCTGCCGGTTCAGAGCAGAAAGACACTCCCGACGATCTCACGGGCCGTGACGCGGAGATTGGTCGCTGCAAATGCTGCCTATCCTCGCACTTGGTAACGGAGCGCGACGGTACCGCTCTTATAGGCTTTCACCTCCGCCAGATGCAGGGGAATGTCCTGGTGGAGTTTTTCGAAGAATCGGATCCCATCTCCAATCAAGATCGGCAGGATTGACCAGCGAACTTCGTCGGCCAGCCCGAGACGAAGGCATTCCGCGGAGACGATACCGCCTCCCACGAACCAGATGCTACGAAAGCTCGGTCGCAGACGTTCATGCACGAACGGCGCGAGATCGCCGGTGTAAAATTCGACCGTCTCCTGCGTCTGCGGCAGTTCACGATGAGTCAAGACGAAGGTCGGCTTATCGCCATATGACCATCCAAATCCTTTCCCCTCGAATTCCAACGCGGTCTCATACGTACGCGATCCCATCACATAGCAGTCGATCGTTTCGAGGAACGCCTCGATGAATTCGGGATTCATCGTGTCACCGCCCGCAAATTGGTCGGAGACTTCCATCCAGTCCACACTTCCATTCTTGCGGGCAATAAAACCATCGAGGCTCGCCGCCATATGGATGGTCACTTTGGAATCAGCGTCTGCCATCGCCGCGTTATAGGCAGAACATCCAGTAAAGAGCTACCAAAAACATCAGCGGACGAACGACAGAAAAGGCTTTGTTCGGATCGACGGTAGCTAATAGACGGCCGTCGAATCCTCTGTCAGAGCCATAACGGTAAAGTCGTTAGCGGCACCAGAGACTTCGTCGGCGAAAAAAAGGGAGAAGAGCGAAGAAGGGTTCCTTGATTCAGCTTTGGCAGCGGTATGGGTCGCGGCGGGGTAATTTTCCCCGGTCGCGACCAAGCCCGCTATTGGACGTCGTAGACTTCGATGGATCCCACGCGTGTCGTCCCGACTCGCCAGCGACCACGGCTGTGTCCCGGCCGGATTGTCCATCGTCTGTGGGCCTTTTGATCTGGAACCTATCCATAACTAGAGTAGGGATGCAGGTTGAGCAGCGCGAGAGACCACGCCCTCACTTCAGCGACATCACGAGACGTCCTTTGCGCCACGTACTCTCTACTCCTGGCTCTGAACTCTTGCGGCTTCCTAGTTCTCATCGGGGCGTCGACCATGCCAGAGGTGGTAGCTTTTTCCGTAAACTACGCGCATCCGAGGCGGGTGATGCGCAAGTCTTCAACTCGCGCCTTGTGCTTGTCGCGGCGACGGAGAAGTTCTAGCATTCGCGGATGTTGAGCGTTGTACCCGGCGCCACCGCAGCGACGGTGCGACTCTATCTGGCAGTTCTGCTCGTATTTGGGGCGGGGATTATCTTTTCGATTTACGGCGGAGCGCGATTGGTGGGGCCGGGCACTGCCCTTCCGCTCGCGCCGACGCAGTCTCTCGCTGTCCTGCCGCACGTCGGTTCGGATACGGCTCCTGCGGCCGCGACGACCGTGACACGACGGGCGGCCGCTACCGGTTCGATCTTCTCCAGCCTCGAGCAAAACGCGGAGAACCCACTGAGTCGACTGTTTGTGCAGATCGGTGTGATCCTCGGCGCGGCATGGGTGGTCGGCTCGGTCTTCCGTTTCTTTGGCCAGCCATCGGTGCTGGGGGAAATGATGGCCGGCGTCCTGCTCGGGCCTTCACTTTTCGGGTGGATCGCGCCGGACGCATTTAACTTTATTTTTGCTCCGGCCTCGCTCGGAGCGCTTCGGCTTTTCAGTGAGATCGGGGTCTGTTTCTTCATGTTCGCAGTCGGGATGGAGTTGGATCTCTCGCAGCTGCGATACACGGCACATCGCTCACTGGCGATCGGTCACTCGAGTATCGTGATTCCTTATTTTTTCGGAGTCCTCCTGGCGATCCCGCTCTACGGCCTTTATGCACAGCCAGGGGCACGGTTTGCGCCCTTCGCACTCATCATGGGAATCTCGATGAGTATCACGGCGTTCCCGGTGCTGGTGCGCATTTTGCAGGATCGCGGTCTTTTTCAGACCAAGCTCGGTGGAATCGCCACGCTCTGTGCTGCGGTCGGCGATGCGACGGCGTGGCTGATTCTCGCCTTCGTGGTTGCGGTCGCCAATGCGTCCGATCTGCGCTCCGCCTTTTTCACGCTCACTCTGGTCGGCGCCTACACGCTGGTGATGCTCTTTGTGCTCCGGCCGGTGTTGCAACGGGCGATGCGGCCCGCGCTCGATCGCGCAGCGGAGCCGACAAAAGGGATTCTGGCCGCCTCGTTTGGAGTGGTGCTGGTCTCCGCGCTCTGCACGGAGCTAATGGGAATTCACGCGCTGTTCGGAGCTTTCATCGCCGGCATCGCGATGCCAGCCGGCGGCGGTTTCCGCAAAAAGTTGATCGTGCGGATCGAGCACTTCACCTCGGTGCTCCTGCTGCCGCTCTTCTTCGCCTTTGTCGGGCTACGGACGCAGATTGGATTACTCGGTGGCACGCGGGAATGGCTCATCTGCGGGGCGATCATCGTCGTGGCAACGCTCGGTAAATTGGGCGGGACGGCCGTGGTCAGCCGGATCTTAAAAATGTCGTGGCGCGATTCGCTTCAACTCGGAGCTCTGATGAATACGCGCGGGCTAATGGAATTGATCGCGCTTAACATCGGCTATGAATTGGGCATTTTGTCATTGCGCATTTTCACCATGCTCGTGCTGATGGCGCTGGTGACGACCTTTATGACGGGCCCGCTGGTGAGTCTCTTCCGTGGCGGACAAACGTCCGACGACTAGACCTGTCATTCACTTGTTCAAGCTCTGAGCAATCTATTCCGAGCAAGGCTGCTCGGAAAATATGGCCAGGAGTGACCCGCCGACTTTGATGAACTTGCGTCACGTCGGGCACCGGCTCTTCCTCCGGTGTTCTGAGTGAAGAGCGACCAGATTAGCAATAGAGACGGAGGAATGGATGCTAAAACGCCGTGCCTAAAGGCGGCTACTGCTCCTAGGGCTTTAAGCCGGTTCAGCGAAGTCTCTGATGTTGTCTGCTAACCTCGGCCTCCACGTTGCCTTCGCACGTCCAGCCATTCCGCCGCGCGAAACCGATTCCTTTTTTGTCGAAAGAGCAGAATCATTTACCTTCCGCTTCTCTTATGAACGTCCTCATTCTTGCCGCCGGCTACGCTACGCGTCTCTATCCGCTCACCGAGAACAAAGCCAAGCCGCTTCTCGAAGTCGCAGGCAAACCGATGATCGAGTGGGTGCTGGATAATCTCGCGCCCATTCCAGGTCTGGGGACGATCTATATCGTGACCAACGACAAGTTCGCCGCGGATTTTCAGGAATGGGCCGATCGCTACGTGAAGTCGCAGCCGAAGCTTAAATTCAAGATCGTCAACGACGGTTCGCGCAGCGACGCGGACAAGCTTGGCGCGATTGGCGACATCCGCCTCGTGATCGATCGCGAGGAGCTGACCCACGACTCACTCATCGTGGTGGCGGGCGATAATCTGTTTAGCGAATCGCTCGAGGAATTCGCGGCGCAGGCCCAAGGCACACAGGCGATGCTCGCGACCTACGACGTTGGCAATCTCGAAGCGATGAAGAAGTATTCCGCAATCAAAACCGATGCGGACGGCGTGATCACCCATTTTGAAGAGAAGCCGGCGAAACCCGAAACCACATTAACTGGGATTGCGCTGTATTATTTCTCAGCGGCGACGCTGGAACTCTTTAGGACGTACATCGCCGCGGGGAATAATCCCGATCAGCCAGGGCGTTTCATCCAATGGCTCTACACGCGGCGGCCGGTGAAGACTTATCAGGTGAAAGGAACCTGGTATGACATTGGGAGCAAGGAAACCCTGGAAGAAGCGAACAAAATTTTCGCCCGATTTGCCTAACGGATTTTTCGGGCGGCCGATTTTACCCGGTCTCAGGTCGGTGCGAATTTCTGCGCCCAACACTTTCGTTAGGCGCGGCGGCCTTCATCGAACTCAATGAGATCGAAGTAGGTAGTGATATCCTTTCGACCTTCGCCGCCGGCTTCTTTCAAGAAATGGTTGAAGCGCGCTTTTTTCACCGCGGTGTCGGGATGGCGCGAGATCATCGCCTGATTCCACTCCTCGATCTCATCGGGCGTATGCCGGCAGCCGCTCTGCTGAATCCAATCGAGCACCGCCGCGTCATCTTCGGTCTCAGTCGCTACTTTCTCAAAGGCGTCCGGATCGAGCTTCAGAAAGGCAAGCAGATGCTTGTCGAACCCGACGGTTTTATAGTTGTAACCATCGAGCAACCCCTTGTGATGCAGACGCGCCTTGTCGATTAAGCGCGGGAGGTGGACGTAATTACCCAATCGCTCGTAGGGACTGCGCGGAAACGGGGTGCGTTTTTCGCCCACGGCTAGGAGGTAGCTGGCAGGCTCGAAAAGTCGCCGGGCGGGAGCAGCTCTTCACCTCCAGGGTGCGTAGCGTTTCCCTCGAAATCGGGCAGCAACTCCGCCTGCTCCAGGCTGGGCCGTCCGATAACCAGCTGGCCGGTGAAAGTGCCGCCTTTTTCCACGTTGATAGCGCGTGCGATGACGTTGCCATCGAGCGACCCGGTGCTCCGAATCGTGACCACCGTGTCCGCCAGAATCTCACCGATCATTGCGCCGCGGATGTCGATCGCGCCGACTTGGAGCTGGCGAAAAAACTGCACGCTGGCTTTTTTCCCGATGACCACTTCTGCTGCGATCACTTTTCCCTGCACTTTTCCTGAGACGCGGAACTCCGCGCGTTCATGGCAATGCAGGGTGCCGCGCAGCTTTCCGTCGATGATCGCGACCATGCAAGTGACCTGGCTGCTGCTGACATCGCCGCTCGCGGTAATGTGAACCTGGCCGTGGGTCCGGACGCGTCGGCTGAAACTGCCGTTGATTTTGTAATCGCGCAGATCCATGTGGACGCTGCACGAGGGACAAACGGTCGAGGTAGCGGCGGAATTAATCTCCTGACAGGTGCCGCAATCGTAACAGGCGACCGATTCGATTCGTGGTCGATTCCAGACTGCTTCGAATTTCTTCAGGAACGACGAACCGGCGATGACCTTCTCGTTCGCTGCGGATTTCTTCGGCTTTATGGCGGCCGGGGTGACACGATAATGCTTGCCGCATTGCCGACAAAGCGTGCTGCGCGCGGCAGCGTAATCCGTCTGCTGAAAGCCACAGTGCGGACATTCCACACCGACTTTGGCAGGCAACCTGGCCACGGAAGCGAAGAGCGCTTTCCGTTAGGCGCGACTGCCGGAAAGCGATTTCGAGGAGTCGTCGCTCCGCGAAGAAACATCCGCCCGGCTCGGGCTGCCATTGGAGGACGAGACCGGCTTGCCGCTCGTCACTTCCGATTTGCCAATAAAGGTTGCGCCCTCCTCGATCACCAGACGCGCCGCCTTCAAATCACCCTGCAAGGTGCAACGCGACTTCAATTCGCAACGTTCGCCCACCGTAATGTTGCCATGCACTTTGCCGAACACGGTGATCGATTTCGTCTTGATTTCACCGCGGATATCGGCGTTTTCACCGATCGTGAGGACGCCATCGGAATGGATTTCGCCCTCCACTTTGCCATCGATCAGCAGTTCCTTTTGAAATTTGATGCTTCCTTTGATCTCGACATCGCTCGAGAGGACGTCTTTGCCAGAATGTTCGGCCATATATTTTTGATGCTCGGACAGGGTTATTGATTTTGCCGCAGGGGCAGGTGCCTTTGTTTCTTCCCGCGGCGGGGGAGTTGGTTTGCGCTCCTCGTAGCTGGGCGCCGGGTTGGGCGTGTGCGTCTCCGGTGGCGCCGCGGGCTTTTGCGGGATGAATTTCTTCAACACGACGCACTACTAAGAGCCAGCCTCAGTTCTGTCAACGGCGTGCGTCGCGGAAAGCGCAAATTCTCTCTTGTTTCATTACTCGTTGGGTTTCGGGCTTCCATTTACACTAATCGGCGGGAAGCTGATGTGGCCTGCCTGGGCTTGTCGCAGTCACGGTTTCTGGGTGTCCAACTCCGGAGAAAGAACAGAGAACGCGACGAATCTGAGCGCGTGCTCCGGCTGCCTGAAGTCAACGAAACCATTCCTGTGAATCGCCAGCAGAGCCGCGAGGATGCGGTCCTCCTTCGGCCCGGCGAATCTCCCATCGCGTCTCGGTCGGATTGCAGGCACCGATGGTCTGGACGCGGAGGGGATGCCGTGTCTACGCTAGCGCATGAACCGTCTTTCCGGTTTGGTGACAATGCATCCCTACTTCAGGGTTCCACCGGACAGGCTCGATTCTTTGAAGGCGATATTGCCCGAATTCGCTGCCAAGACGAGGAACGAAACTGGTAATCTCTTTTACGAGTTCACGATCAACGGAGACGAAGTCTTCTGTCGCGAAGGCTACAGCAATGCGGAAGCGCTCCTCGATCATCTGGACAACGTGCGCGAGATGCTGGCAGTCGCGCTGGACATGGCAGAACTCATTCGCCTCGAGATCCACGGACCGGCAGAGGAACTCGCGAAGCTGAAGGAACCACTCGCGCATCTGAATCCCGACTGGTTTACGCTCCATCGTTGCAGCTGGGGCGACACGTTTTGAGGATCGGGAAATCTTTTCCCAGATTTCTGGTGCGCGAACTGTCCCTGTTGCCGACGGGTCGCATAAGATTCACCCGGCGATTGGCGCAGGTGTGGATTTCACCTGGCGCCGACGTCGTGGGAATCGTCGGGAATCGTCGGGTATCGTTAGGCGACACAGGTATGGTCGCGCGGATTCCGCGCTATAGCTTTTTCTGGCGCAGGGTTTGAGGGAGGCTTCCGCCTAACGGGAAGTTCGCGACGGCGAAACACCGTCGCCAGCACTCGAGACGAGTCCGCCACCCAGAACTGGCGGAATCTCACAAGCGGCTTCGGACTTTGTCT
This sequence comes from Chthoniobacterales bacterium, assembly GCA_025929155.1. Taxonomy (GTDB): domain Bacteria; phylum Verrucomicrobiota; class Verrucomicrobiia; order Chthoniobacterales; family UBA10450; genus Palsa-1392. Next base: position 17,941 of record JAICMR010000020.1, read on the forward strand.
GTGCGTCAGCGCTGGGTGCGGCAAATCACGTCGCTTCGCGCTGGTGGCGATCTGGTCCTGATGCAAGAGTGGGCGGGTGAACTGCTCCTGCGCCGTTGTGAAGCATGCCAGGCGGTGAAAAAGCGCCTCTGACGCCGGCTGAACGGCGAGCACGCCGAGAGGCGCGAAGGGCGGCGCAGCGCGAGGCAAACGTCGGGCGAGCCGCGACAATGCACGAGGCGCGGCTGGCGTGGGAGCGCGCGCCAGTGCTTTGCCGAGCTGAAAATCAGGCCGCCACACGCCCATGCCACATCGGCTGCTCAGGTTGGTATTACTGGCACTGGCGGGGCGGCTTCTACCCAGCCGAGCTACCGCGCACCGACTGGTTCCGGTTCTACTCGGACCAGTTTGATACCGTCGAGCTGAACGCGCCCTTTTATTCCTGGCCGACGGTCGCGACGGTCCGGGGTTGGCTGAAGCAGGCCGAGGGCAGGCGCTTTATTTATACCGTGAAAGTCTGCGAGCTGATCACGCACGTGAAGCGTTTCTCTGGGTCGAAGACGCTGGTCCGCGACTTCGGGCACTTGGCGGACCTGCTGGGAGATCGGATGGGTTGCTTCCTTTTTCAATTGCCGCCGAGCTTTCTCTACACCGCAGCGCGGCTTCGTCGGATCGTGGAGCAACTCGATCCGGCTCGCCGGAACGTCGTCGAGTTCCGTCACGCGAGCTGGTGGAATGAAGAGGTGTTCAGCGCCTTTCGAGAGCGCCGGATTATTTTTTGTTCGTGCAGCGGGCCGCGTTTGCCAGACGAACTGGTTAAAACCGCTGACGAAATCTACCTGCGTTTTCACGGCCCGAAGCGCTGGTATCGGCATAACTATTCGCCGGATGAACTGGCCGTCTGGGCCAGCCGGATCAGGGCGAGCGGCGCGGCCCGTGTGTGGGCCTATTTTAACAACGACCGCGATTGTTACGCGATCAGCAACGCGAGAGAACTGAGAAGCCAGCTCGACGCGTAAGGGGCGAGCTAACTCGCGAGAGTCAGCTTCTGCTTCGCTGCTGGCGTGCCTCTCAGCGTGGAGTTACCGCTGCTGAGGATTCAATATCGCTTAACCAGTGTGCTGCCGGATGAACCGGATTGCTTTCAAAGCCTTGATTGGCCTGTAATCCTTGCCATGGCGAAACCTGCTGGAAAATCCTCTGCAACTTCCTCGCGGCCGATCGCGCTGCCCTCGCTCTCGAAGCACCTGCGTGAACTCGCGGTCCGACCAGACGCCTGGGCGGTGCTTGCGCGAAATCTTATTCCAGTTGTTGGCATTTACTTTTTCGCATGGTCTGCCGCTCTCACCGTATTCAACTACTGGTTCGATGGGCTCGCCGCCCTCGCCGCCATTATTGCTGCGCTCATTCCGCGAGCGCTACGCGAGTCACAACCGCAATCGACTGATTCCGTCCCGGGTTTGAACTTCGCCCGCGGTTTGGTCACTTGGATTTTCCTGCTCGCCGTTGTCGGTCTTCCCTATTGGATCGTTCTAATTCCCTTGCACGGCCTGCTCATTAACCCTGACCTGCTCCGTCAGATTGCACATTCTCCGGCACTCTGGTTCACCTTCGGCTCGATTGCGGCGGGACATCTTTGGAAAGCGCTGCGGATGGGCTACGATGGAATGGCCGATAAGCAACTGAAGCAGCGGGTACGCTGGGATGTTTACCTTCTTGTCTTACGGGCCGTGGCTATGTTCATCATGGCAACGCACGGTCTTCTGTTTGTACTGGTGCCGCTCATGGCACTGCTCCTGACTTATATCGAGATCTGGCCCGAACGCATCCTGGGCGCGGTCTTCGGCGATCCCTCGCGCCTTTACGAGTACGATCCAGACCATCGTTCATCGGCTCAAAGAAAAGGCATCCAGACTCCGCGAAACCAAGCTTGACAGCGTTCGTCCAAGTTTCCCAAGCTCCTCAGTATGAAAGTCTCCTCCAGACGCAGAATTAGACTTATTGGGTCATCTATAGGTCTCTTTCTGACTTACAACCTTGTAGCACAAGGGAAAGAACCCAATGCCGCTACTCCGGCGACGGCGGTGGAGCGGGCCCCGCACCTCCTGCTGGCCGATGTCTGGAACTCGTCGATCGACCCTACCGGTTGGTGGATGAGTGAGAAATACGATGGTCTGCGAGGTTACTGGGACGGCCGCAAATTGTGGACCCGACAAGGCAACATGATCCACGCGCCGAATTACTTTATGGCGGAGCTGCCGCGCGATATAGCATTGGACGGAGAGTTATGGATAGGTCACGGAAAGTTCGAAGAGACCATTAGTGTCGTTCGTGCGGAGACCCCGGACGAACGCTGGAAACGCGTCCACTATATGGTGTTTGATGCTCCGCGTGCTAAAGGCACTTTTGAACAGCGAATGGAGTTATTGCACACAATTTTCCCGCAAGATAACCGTGTCGTTCGATTGGTGGTGCAAGAACGCTGCGAGGGCGTCGCTCAACTCCTAGCGGAGCGGGATCGTGTGATCCGGCTGGGTGGTGAAGGATTGATGCTGCGACAGCCGGAATCGTTATACGAAGGGAAGCGCTCATCTACCTTGTTGAAGGTTAAGCCTTACGATGATGCGGAAGCTACGGTCATCGCGCACGAACCGGGAAAGGGAAAGTTCGCAGGCAAGCTCGGTGCGATTCGCGTGCGAACGGATGACGGCAGAGAATTCTCCATCGGAAGCGGGTTTACCGATGTCCAGCGGGAATTGCCGCCGCCCGTGGGAACGGTGATCACCTATCGCTTCCGCGGACTGACTGCCAAAGGCATGCCGCGTTTCCCTTCCTACCTGCGTGTTCGCAAGGATTGAGAGCTAAAGGTTTCACTCGCTTCTCTAGAAGCGAACAATCGAAACGTCTCTTCCGACATGATGTTGGGGCAAGGCATCAAACAACCGCGCGCCGTCAGCGCATTAAGATTCGGAAAAACTTTGTCTTCAGCGCGCGATTTGGAATAGCCGGATTCATGTTCGGCCGGTGAAGAATCAGCGAAAAGCGCCCTAACGATCATCCGGCCAGCAACCGAGCCGGCGGCGAAGCCGACATTTATTCTTCAACCGTTGCTCTGACGAATCAGATGCCGCTCTTCGTGAGCAGCTTGAAAATGGCTCCAGCGGTAGGATTCGAACCTACGACCAATCGGTTAACAGCCGACCGCTCTACCACTGAGCTACGCTGGAATTTTTTCCCGTCCCGCGGCTGCGGGAGCGTAAAGTTGCCTCGTCAGGTCGCACGGGCAAGCGATTTGTCGCCTCCGGCGCGTCGGGGAATTGCGCGGTTGCGTTGGGGCGAAACGCGGTCATAATTTGGGCTCTCAAAGAGCGCGGGGTGGAGCAGTCTGGTAGCTCGTCAGGCTCATAACCTGAAGGCCGCGGGTTCAAATCCCGCCCCCGCAATTCCTCCTCTTCGGTTTTCGTTAGGCCATTCCTGCTACTTCGCCACCTTCGCGAAGCCGCCCTCCGCTGCGTTTGCGTTTCCGACTGGCCGCGCCTTCTCTCTTGCGTGTCCGCAGCACACAAAATTTTCGTCGGCACGGCCAGTTGGTCCGATCCCGGATTTGTCGAGCGCTGGTATCCACCGAAGATGCCGGCCGGTGAGCGCCTCGGCTGGTACGCGCAGCGCTTCGATCTGGTTGAAGTGAATTCCAGTTTTTACGCGATCCCGGCTCCGCGGATGGTGGAACGCTGGTGTCGAGCGACGCCCGATGATTTCCTCTTTGACGTGAAAGTCCATCGTCTGCTCTCGCGGCATGCGGCAAAGTTGAAATCGCTTCCGCCAACGCTGCAGGCCGAAGCCGAAGCCGACGCCAAAGGCAACGTCGTGTTGACAGACGAAATCGAGCAACGACTCCTCGACGAGTTGATCGGAGCCATGGAGTCACTTCGCGTGACCGGCAGATTCGGAGCGTTTCTGCTTCAGCTTTCGCCGGCGTTTTCGCCCAGGAAACATGAGCTGACGGAACTTGAGCCGCTCCTCGTTCGGCTCAGTCCGCTCGGTCTGGTCGTCGAGTTGCGCAACCGGAACTGGGCGGAAGGCGCGCAACTTGCCAGGACGCTTGAATTTTTTCGCCATGAAAATACAACGCTCTCCCTGGTGGATGCGCCTAACGAAAAACATTTCACGATCATGCCTTCAACCTTGAACACCGTAACGAATCCGCGCCTCGCGTATCTGCGTCTCCATGGCCGCAACGCCGACGCTTATTTGCGCGGCAAGACGGTGGCTGAGCGGTTCTACTACGATTACGACGATGCGGAGATCGCCGAGGTCGCGGAACGGGCGGAAGGTCTCGCCGGTGAAGCCGAAGCGGTCCACGTGATTTTCAACAACAACGCACTCGACTTTGCGCCGCACGCGGCGTTGCGTCTGCGGCAGGCGCTCGGGCAGATCACCAAAGCGCCAGCGCGTCAGCCGGATCTTTTTCGCTCCGGAAAAGGTTGATGAACAGACGCTTCATCGTGAGCGGATCCCGCGGATGCGAGAGCAGGGGAAAGATCCGTTTAATTCTTGGGCATTATCGACTTCGTTCCGCTCAGAATACGACCGTTCAGAGGAATGATTTGTTGCCGAACTGATCCGCCGAATGAGTGAGGAGACTTCTCATAATCGGTCCCCCTGGCAGCGGCTCCGGCGCTGGCTCGCCGGACTTCATCTGCGGGTCATCACGATCGAGGATACTCCGCACTCGATCGCGCTCGGATTAGCGATCGGTGTTTTCTTCGGCTTCACGCCGCTCCTGAGCCTGAAGACGCTGCTCTCGATTGGCCTCGCCTGGCTGTTCGGCTGTAACAAGATCGCGGCTGCCATCAGCGTGCAGGTGCACGATCTGCTTCTGCCGTTCATGCCGGCGATTTACCTCTGGGAATATAAATTCGGCTTTTGGATGCTCCACGGTCACCTCCCAGACCGCATCGGGTTTCGTCCCCTTGCGCTGCTCGATCTCGCGCACTGGAAATCGCTGCTCCTGATCGGTCCCACGTTTCTGGGTTCGATTATCGTTGGCGTGCCTTCGGCGGCGGTCGTTTATTTTGTCGCCCGCGGGGTGATTGAGCGTCACCGGGCCCGACGAGCCGCTTAAAATTTCTCACCCGAGCGGCACGGGAGTTGCATCATCGGAGGCGTCGCTGGTCTCTGTCTCTCGGGATGAAAGCCGCGACAGCATTGTAATTAACTTATGAAAGTCTTCAGCCTTTTTGCCTCCAGCCTGCTCCTTTGTTCGTGCGCCGACATGGTCGTCACGAAGACCTACAACTCATCCATGACGGCGCGCACCGAAGTCGATGCCAAGGATTTTGGCTCGAAGGAAGTCGTCCGTTACGAGACGAACTGCGGCATCGGCGCGGCCCATCCGCGTGCGATCTATATTCGGCCTTTCTGCATCGATGGCGCGATCTTCCGGGGCGACGAAGCGGCGTCGATCGGTGAGATGCCGATCCGCGAAGCACTCACCCCCGTGCAATTTGCGGGCGATCTGAAGGAAGAGCTCAGTAAACTCGCACCAACTCGGGTTCTTGCCGATGACGAAGCGCCAAAGGTCGGCTGGCTCGTCGAAGGCCGGTTTGATCTGGTCGATGGCGGCGATCCCGCGGCGCGCTTCTTCTTTGGAACATTCGGTGCCGGCCGTTCCCATCTTCTCCTCCATGTGAAGGTGACTGATGTGGTCGCGCATCGCGTCATTTACGAATTCGACCTCGCCGGCGGGAGCAACTTGCAGGGACATCACGGGACTTTGCGCGCCAGCGGCCTCGGCAAGGCAACGCCCTTCGACCTGCGCAACGCGGCGGAACGCATCATGCTGGTCTTGAGCCCAGACCCGTTCCGTTTCGGCGCGCGCAGCTCGGTCACCCTCCGCTAAACCGTCGAAATCGTTAGGCGAAACGGTCGCTGATGATTGCGGTTGCGAAGGAAGAGCGGCCAGTTAGCGTGCAGCGGTTGTGAGCCAGCCCGTCCTTTTCCTGAGCAGATTCCTTGCGATAGTCACGTTCGTCGGCCTGATCGGCGCTGCGGCTCCGCACGTCTCCGCAGCCGCAGCTTCGATCACGGTTGACGCCACGACCGGGCATATTTTAGCCCGCCAGGACGCTGAGAAAAAACGCCAGGTCGGTAGCCTCACGAAAATCGCGACCGCGATGGTCGTGCTCGACTGGGCGAGCAAACAAGCTGGTGATCTCGCCCAGGTCGCGACCGTCCCGCCCGCGGCTTTCGCTGGCACGACGACGAATAATCTCAACCTGCAACCCGGCGACACGCTCACCCTGCGAGACCTCCTTTACGCCGCGCTCGTGCAGTCGGATAACATCGCCGCCTACACGCTCGCGGACTATGTCGGTCGCGTCCTTCCCACCTCGCTAGGCGAGAATCCGGCACGCGCGATGCCGGTCGATATTTTCGTGCAGCAGATGAACGCACTCGCGAATCACCTCGGCATGAAGCGCACGCGATTCCTCAATCCAAGCGGGATCGATACCCACGAAAAGCCATATTCCACTGCGGCCGACATCGCGCGCCTAACGATTTACGCGATGAACAGCGCCGGCTTCCGCTTTTACGTCTCGCAAAAAGAACGCGAGATCGCGATCGGTCGCGGCCCACAACGTCTGCGCTACCTCCTCCGGAACACGAACCAGCTTCTCGGCACGGATTCGATCGATGGCGTGAAAACCGGCAGCACGGAGCGGGCCGGGGATTGCCTTGTGCTGTCCGCCGCACGTCCTTCTGAAGTCGCGCAACAGGGAACGACCACGCTGGTCACGCCGAGGCGCCTGATCGTGGTGGAACTCGCAAGTCCCGATCGGTTCGCCGAAGGTCTCCAGCTTCTCTCTACCGGATGGCAGTTGTATGACCAGTGGGCCGCGGCCGGACGTCCCGAGGATTCGAGAAACTCGCTCAGTTCGCCTGACGTCCGTTGAGCAGGCGGATCGGGTTTACCTATAGCGTCGCGGACCGGCCGGCGACCCTGGAGCGGCCAGTGACGACAGTCGAGTTGAACGGCTAGCCGCCAGTGTCATTCGAACGAAGCGATTCGGGGCCGAGGGATCCCGCGGAGCTGATGGGAAGCTCTTGTTAAACCCTGAGGCCTTCAGCAGCGCTTTAGTTTAAGCGTCTCTGCGGTGGAGCTTTCAGCAAGCTGCACGGGGTCCTTCGACTCGGCTTCGCTTCGTTTAGGATGACAGCAGTGTTTTGACCTGCTCGATCGTTAGCTCGTCCAGTTGCCTAACGACCAAATCCGCCGCCCGCAATTCCCCGACACTATGCGTCGTGGTGACCGCGACCACCTTCATCCCGGCGGCGTGTGCCGCTTCAATTCCGACATGCGCGTCTTCGAAAACCACGCAGCGCCCGGCGGGAAGTTTCAGCCGATCCGCCGCTTTCTCGAAGACTTCCGGGGCCGGCTTTCCGTGCGTCACATCTTCGGCCGAAACGATCGCGCGAAATGCGCGCCGCAAGCCGATGCGCTCGAGAACGGCGTCGATGTTGAGCCGCTGCGTCGAGGAAGCGACCGCACAGGGAACGCCAGCTTCGTTGAGTCGATGCAACCATTCCACCACGCCTGGCAGTGGCTCGATTTTGCTGCGCTTCACGATCTCACGATAGAGCGCTTCTTTGCGATTCGTTAGGCGCGCGATCTCTTCCGGCTCGGTCGCCCAACCATGAATTTCTTCGATGATACGTGCGCTTTTCATCCCGAACCCGCGGATAAAACTGCCGGGCGCGATGGTCTTTCCCAGCTCGCGCGCCAGTTGATGCCAGCTCTCTTCGTGCAACCGCGCCGAGTCGATGATGACGCCGTCCCAGTCGAAGATCGCGCCGAACGGAATCGCTGCTTGCTGGCTGATGCTTGCCGAACTGAATTGCCGGCAGCTATTCACTTCGATTCAAGAACCAGATCCGAAATGCGATCGCGGCGCCCGTCGCTCACGGCAGCCGTTGCAGCGCGGGCAACCCGTAATTCTTTTGGAGCGCGTCGGCGTCCGCTGCGACTTCCGCGGCATTCAGCTCGAGTTGTTTGGGGTCGTCCTGGGTTTCAATCACATGAAAGCCGTTCACCGGATGCTTCACCGCTTCCGCGAGGTCGCCTAACGACTTCACTTCTTTTCCGTTTACCTTCGTGACCACGAGATAACTAAAATCGTCATAACCGATCGTGCTGTTCGCGGGCAGGACCTGGCTGAGAATGACGACGCGGCGTTTGCCTTCCGGGAACAGTTCCGATTGGAATCGGTCGAGATAAACCAGGTCCTGCGGCGCGCCCTTCTGCCAGCTCGGGCCCCATTCCTTCAGGTACTGGCGCGAGAGTTCCTGAAAAATGAGGCCGCCGAGAACGTAGTAACCGGGTGGCTCGTCGTGATTGTAGGGAGGAATGACGTAATCCTCGGCCGCGCGATGCTCGAGCTTCACATTCAAGGTCAACGGTTTTCCTTCGCGCTCCACGTGCAGCGGAAGGGAATCGCCCACATATGCTTTCGCGCCGAGCAAGTTGTTCATCGCGATTTTGCCATAGAGCGGATCGACGTAGTTGCCGTTCTCATCGATGTTGGAATCCCCGATTGCGGTGATGATGTCGCCGATTTTTAAGCCCGCCTTCGCCGCCGGTAAACCCGGCTGCACAGCCGTCACATAGACGCCGCCTTTCTTGTCCGTGTCCCCGGCGTATTTGCGCAACTCGGGATCGCGGGTCGGGAAGAAGGCGATGCCTAACGATGGAAAGCCCTCATATTTCGCGTCCTCGGCGTCCTTCAGGAAATGCTGGATGATCGGCGCTGGAATGGCATCCATCACCTGGGTGCGCGGATCAAAGCGCAGGAGAAGGGCAGCCAGTTTTTGTCCCTTTACCAGCGGCACGGTGTAGCTGTTGTCACGGTACTGCATCGGGATGCTGAGCCGGTAGGTGAGGAACTCCGCCACGTCCGCTGGATACATCGTGACGCCGATCGTGGTCACGAGCCCTTCGGTCACGACGAGGGTACCGCTCGGCTCGAGTTGCCAGGCTGCGAGGCGGTCGCCAACGACGGTGTCGAGCGCGAGCTGGAGCGGCTCCAGGCCGTCGAGAAATTTCTTATCAGTCGGCTCGAGCAACGCGAGATTCGCTTCATAATCGACCACGAGCACCTTCGCCTCCGTCTTTTCACCCGATTCAGCGCGTTCGAGCTCCGCGTAATTTTCGTTCTCTACCAGGTCGGCGGTCACGAGCACGTGCCCATGCGGAAGAACTGCGCCGAGCGCGCGCTTCGTGAACGGCGCCTTCTTTTGCCACGGCCTAAAATAATCGAATGCCTGACCGGTTACGTTCACGCGGACTAACGAGACCTCTTTGGCATGCACCGCGCCCTGCGACATGGCGGGCATTTTCGGCGCGGGCACGGGTTGCTGTTTCGCCTGCACCGGCACGAGGCCGGCGAGAAAAGCGAGAAAGATGAGAGCAGAAGCGCGCATTGGTTACGGGGCTCCTTCCGCCGGTTCGTTAGGCGCCGCCTCTTTCGGCGGCGTTTGTTCGTTCAGGTTTTCTTCCGTGAAAACGTTGTAGCGTGTCTTGATTCGCTCGCGCGCGTCAGCCACCTGCTTCGCATCGAGCACGAGCGGCGGTCCATCGCCGACCATGTTGATGACGTAGCGATCGGCCGGTTCGGCAAACGCATTCGCGAGATCCTGGAGCGTGCCGATTTTTTTACCGTTAATCTGGTCCACGATCCCTTCCCGATACGACGTGAGATAGCTGTTGATCGGATCCGGCAGGATGTTCGTAAGAATAATCACCTCAGGATGCTGCAGGTAGAGTTGATCCGAGACGAAGAAATCGAAGAAATGCCGCACGCGCAGATCGCTGATGCGATAAGCCTCCAGCAAATCGAGCGACATCGGTTGAAAGAGCAGCCCGCCGAAAAGCACATATCGCGGCCGCACATCGTAGCTGTGGCCTTGCATGAAATAAGGCCAGACCGTGCCCAGAGTGATCTCGGCCGTCATCGGTTGCTGATTGCGCAGGACGTCGAGTTTGACCTTGTCTCCCTTGAATTTCCGCTCGACGACCTCCGGCATTTGCACCCGCTCCCCTTCAAATTCGACAAAGGCGTCGCTCGCGATTGGGTGCCCGTCGATCGCGAGGAGGACGTCGCCGCTTTGCAACACCTTCCCGCAAGGACCGGCGTCGATCACGGTGTTTACGAGCACGCCGCGATCGTCATCCTTGAGCCCGAGATAGTGCCGCTGCGCCGGGTTTTGAAGTTTGGAATAAGTGATCCCGAGATCGACATAGCGGTCGTAGTGCCCGTCTTTGATGTCGGCCAGAAACCGGCGAATAACCGGCGTAGGAATCATGTAAGCGACGCCTTGCGCCACATCGCCGCTGTATCCCTGGAAGGCTACACCAACGACCTTGCCTTCCTTCAACACCGGTCCGCCGCTATTCCCGGGGTTAATCTGGGCGCTGATTTGGATCGCGAGATGCGAGTCGATTGCGGAGTGGGTGTAAAGACTGAAATCAATCCGCGAGACGATGCCCGTCGTAACCGACATGCGCTCGCCGCCGATCGGATAACCGTAGGCCGAGACGGTCGATTCGAGCGGCGGAATCCCGCCGAATTCAAGCGGCTTCATTCCTTTCCAGAAGTTATCGTTGGTGACGTGGAGCAGCGCGAGGTCACAATCGTGCGCCACGAAAAGCACGCTTGCGGGATACTTATTCGGGTCGCCCTCGCGTTCGACCGTGAGATAACGGCTGTTGGAGACGACATGCGCATTCGTTAGGATGCGTTGACCGTCGATGACGAAGCCGGCACCGACTCCGCGCCCAATTGAACCCGAGTTCCAAGGCGCGCGATAATCCGGTTCCACCTCTGTGGAAGTAATGCGAACGAGGCTGCTTTGGATCTGGCCGTTTGGCTGCGCCTGGGCTGGAGCACCGACGAAAAGCGCGAGAGCGCAAAAGAGGAAGCGAAGTCGATGCATCAGGAAAAGAGCGGGAAGATCAATCGGAAGACTGCGGCTGTAAATGGCAACCGAGGGTTAGATGAAGGAACGTGGAAAACGTTCGAAACAGTGCCGAGAGAGAATCGGTCATCGTGAGCGAAGCGCAGCGGAACTCCACCCGACGGCCACTCGGGATGACCAATTGGAGCTCTCCGCCAGCTTACGGCTCCGATGGGAGGACGGCAACGATCCGTCGGCTCCGCTCGGAAACGACTGGCAAGTGGCCGCTACATCCGAAAGATGATCTTCCCTTCGCGCCGTCCTGCTCCGGCCCGCGCGACGGCTGCCGCAAAGTCGCCTAACGAGTATTCCCGCTCAATCTTCGTCTGCAACAAGCCGCGCTGCGCGAACTCGATCAGCCGCCGGAAAACGCCGTCGCGTTCGGAGGCGCTGGCGTGCTCGTACCATTTATTCACCCAAAACCCGGTGAAGCGCAGGTTTTTGAAAATCAACAATCCGTTAGGCAAAGTCAGCGGCTTTAGACTCATCGCGCCGTAAGTCACGATCGTTGCCTCCGGGGCGACGATTTTTGCCATCCGCAACGCGCTTTCCCCTCCGACCGCGTTCAGGCCGAGACGAATCGGGGCGCGCTCCGTCGCGGCGGCGGCGGCCTCCCGCAGTTCGTCGTTATCGAGCAAGACAACATCGCCGCCTTCGGACCGGAGTTCGTCGAGCAACTCCTCGCGCCTAACGACGTTGACGGTTCGATAACCCAGTTCGTGCGCGATCTGGATTACGGCGCGCCCGGCTGCGGAGTTGGCCGCGTTCTGAATCACCCAATCGCCCTGTTCCATCCGCACAAACCCGTGCAACATCTGCCACGCCGTCAGCGGATTGATCTTTAGCATCGCAGCCTGTTCGGGTGCGAGATCGTCAGGCACGACGATCAGTTTCTCCGCCGGCACCACGGCAGCTTCGCGCCAGGTGCCGAGATCGTGCGGCAGGATCACCTGCGCGCCGACTGTCACTTCGCGCACGTCGCTCCCAACTGCCTCGACGATACCCGCGCCTTCAAACCCCGGCGTTGCCGGCAACTCGGGACGCACCGGATATTTGCCTTCGATCGCATTGAGATCTGCCGGATTGATCGGAGCTGCGGAAAGTCTCACGACCGCTTCGTTCGCCGCCGGTTGGCGCAGGGGCAGCTCCTCGAGCGCCAAAACTTCGCCCGGCTTTCCATGTGACCGATAAACAAGCGCCTTCATGAGGTGAACCTACAATCAAACCGCATCCCATCCACGATCGATCCTGCGAAACCAGTCCGAGAAGGACGACCTGCATTGATAGGCGGGGTGATCGCGTCCAACTTTTAAGAGCCGAGGTTCAAGGAAAGGTCACGGGATCCTTAACTTCGCTAAGCCTTCGCCCAGGATGACGGGACGGCTTCTCGCAAACCAGCCGGTTCATGAGTTTCCAGCGGCTAACGCCGCGGGTTACCTGCACTTTTTCGTGCGCGGCCGCGACATTCGCCTTACAACTTCCGCCCACACGCATGTCAGCCGATCCCACCGCGACCCGCACCGAACACGACCTCCGCTCCGGGGCGCGGATCGCGCTCGTCGGCATGGGCGCGAATGTCGTGCTCGCGACGGCGAAGATCACTGCCGGCGCGCTCGGGCATTCCTACGTCCTGATCGCCGACGGGATCGAGTCGGCACTCGATATCGCGGGGTCGGCGATCATCTGGGGTGGGTTGAGAATTGCCGCGCGTCCGGCGGATGAGACGCACCCTTACGGTCACGGCAAAGCGGAGCCGCTCGCCGCGATCGTGGTGTCGCTGGGCGTGCTCGCCGCCGCTCTCGTGCTCGCGATCCAGAGTGTGCGGGAACTTTTCCAGCCGCACGAGCGGCCCCACCCTTTCACCCTCGTCGTCCTGGTCGTCGTCGTGCTCGTGAAGGAATTGCTCTTCCGCGTGGTCATCCGGCTGGGCGAGAAGGTGGAGAGCACTGCGGTGCAGACGGACGCCTGGCATCACCGCACCGACGCCTTTACTTCCATTGCGGCTTTTATCGGCATTTCGATCGCACTGATTGGCGGGCCAGACTGGAGGAATGCCGACGCTTACGCCGCCCTTTTCGCCTGCGCCTTAATCGCATGGAATGGCTGGCGGCTGCTTTACCCAGCGCTCCACGAGATCATGGATACCGCGCCGCAGGGAAAAATAGTCGATGCAATTTGTGCGGCGGCGTCCGGCGTACCCGGCGTAATCGACGTCGAGAAATGCCTGGTGCGCAAAATGGGTTTGTCCTTTTACGTGGATCTCCACGTCGGGGTGGAGGAGACCATTTCGGTCCGCGCCGGCCATAAGATCGCGCACGAAGTAAAAGACGCGATCCGCCGCACGGATGAGCGCATCGCAGACGTCCTCGTGCACATCGAGCCCTCGGGTTGAAACCGACGGTCGGCATTTGAGGAATGAGTGCGACGGCCGGTGACCTTGCGCCCCGGCACGACAAATTCGTCGCGCCGGCGGAATTTTGTCGCGGACTCGAGTATCCTCTCCTTATACCTCCCGCACGAGGATGGCGAGGGCGCTCGTTAGGCTGCGGCGGGCGCTGGCAACTTGGCGGGCGAAGCGCGCGAGTCGCATGATGCCGCCCGGATGACGGGCGAGGTAACTCGCGAGTGCAAGCGGCTCGGTTTTCTGGCGGGTTTGATTGAAAAGCACGGCCGGTGGGGCCGGGAACGGCGCAGCGGCGGTGTCGCTGATCGCGCGGAGCGAGAGCATGGGAAGTTGCCGTCTCGCACAGGCTTCGGCGATCCATTTGGTCTCCATGTCCACGGCGAGCGCGCCTTCTTCCCGCGCGAATTTCTCGCGTTCGGTTGTGGTTTCGATGACACGATCGACGGTCGCCAACTTCCCAACTCGCGCGAAGAGGAACTCTCGCGCCTCGGCGAGAAGTCGCGGGTCGGAATAGTTCTCGGCCACGAGCAGATCGCCTACGCCTAACGACGGATCGACCCCGCCCGCGAAGCCGCTGCTGATCAGGAAGCGGTAACTTCCCGCGTCGAGAAACTTCTCGATCCGATCCCGGCAAATTTTCGCGCCGACGCCGGTATGCAGGACGGTGGTGCGCTGATCGCCACCCTGAAGCAGCCGCCGGAGACCCGCACTTTCACTCCGAAGCGCGAAGGTGACGGCGATCACTTGGCCGGTGGAACCGTGAGGATGACTTCGAGCCGAACGGGCTCAGTCGGCGCAGCGGCTGGGTTGGCGGCCGAGGCGGGCGGCGCCGGCGGCCCGCCGAGACTCGCGAGCAATTGCCGGAAGCCAGTCTCTGCTGAAGCGGGAACGAGGACGAGGACTTTGAAACCGTGATCGTTAGGCAAATCCTTTGTGCCCGAACCGCCAGCTTTGCTTGCGGCCTCGATGATCTTCTGCGCGACGGCATCCTGCTGGTCGCGCGGCACGCTCAGGTTGATCGGCGGCGCCGCAATCGTCGGCGGGGTGAAGGTCGCGGCGGCCGATCGCTCGATCGAACTTTCGAGCTGGTGACGGAGCGCGTCGTTCTTCGCCCGGCGCACCGCCTCGTTAGGCTGATTGACCTTGAATATGTAAATCAGGCCGAGCGCGACGTTCATCGCGACGAGAAAGATAAAGGCGGCCGCGACCTGCCGGCCGCGCTTCCCGGCCCGGATCGTTGCCGCCGTTTTGCCAGAGTTTGCGTTCTGCATGCCGCGATGCACGCCGCGCGCATTCGCCAGCTCCTGCTGCAACTTCGGATCGGAGATCAGTGCGCGTTCGAGTCGTTCCTTTTCCGCCTGGGGCAGCTTGCCTTCGAGGTAATCGAAAAGTTTTTCGGGTGTCATGCATCGATCAGGGGGAGAGAGGCAAGGTATTCGGGCGCGGCGCGGAGTCCAGACGGCGGCACGCGGCGTGTCTGGTTATTGCGATTAGACCTTAAGAAACGATAATCGAGTGACGTGGGCGAAGAGGAAAAGAATGAAAACCGCACGCACGACCGCAGGGACTGGATTCGCTGGCTTTTTATTGGGCTGGGAATCCTCTTTTTGCTGTTGGTGGTGTTTCACGGCCCGCTCTTGCGCGCGGTCATTCGAACCGTGGCGGTTAAGTTCGCCGCGGGCCAGAATCTGAAGCTCGACTTCCAGCTCTCGGGCGACCCGCTGGACCAAATTACGCTCCGCAACGTGCACGCCGCGCCGACCGGACCGACTGCGGTCCGAGCGCTCGACGCCGGCGAGGTGAAGCTGGATTACAGCCTGCCCGATTTGGTTTTTCACGGCATCTCGGACGCGCTCAAAAACGTCGAGGCGCATGATGTCACGGCCGTGATCGATTCGTCGCAGGCACCGGTGCCGACGCCGACACCGGCGACGAAACAGAAGGTGAGCTTGCCGGCGTATTTTCCCGACCGGCTAGTGATGTCGAATGTGAACGTCACGATCCGCAAACCCGCGGAGGACATGGTGATCAAGAACCTGAACCTCGGACTCTATCCGAAGCGGGAAGGGGCGTTGCGAATCGACAAGATCGCGATTCCGGGAGTGAACACCTGGACGAACATCACCGCCACGACCACCTACGCGGACAAGAACCTCTACCTGCACAACCTGACGCTCGATCAGAACAACAAGTTTGAGACCGTCAACATCGATGCTTCCCAGATGGGGAAGGGAAAACTGGGAGTGAACTTCAAGGGGACGCTCGGCGGCGGCGAAGTTGCGAGCCGGATTGAGCTTTCGACCGAGGGCAAGACTTACGGGACGACCACGAGCGTGCACGCGAAGGACATTTCGCTCGCAAAACTCGGCGAGTTGGTGGGCAAATCAGCGGGAGAACTTTCCGGTGAGGTGAAGAATGCGGATATCGAGTTGAAATGTTCACTCGATGAGCCCA
>JAICMR010000113.1 GCA_025929155.1 Chthoniobacterales bacterium
CCTAACGAGATCGAAGTCCGGGGAGAAAGATTGCGCGCCAAAAATCTCATCATCGCCAGCGGGTCGCGCGCAATCGTGCCGCCGGTCGTGGGCGAGAGTCGCGTGTCCTATTTCACGAACGAAACCATCTTCGATCAACTGAAGGAAAAACCGGCGAGCATGCTGATTCTCGGCGGAGGTCCGATCGGGTGCGAGCTGGGGCAGATGTTCCAGCGGCTAGGCGTGAAGGTGACGCTGATCAATCGGGGACCGCGACTTCTCGGGAAGGAAGACCCGGAAGTCAGCGATTTCGCGCGCAAATTTCTGGAAGCCGAAGGCGTGCGCGTGTTGACAGATGTGAAGGCCGAAAGCGCGGAGGAAAAAGAAGGCCAAATCACTCTCCGCTACGGGGACGACAGCGTCTCCGGCATTGCTCTCTTGGTCGCGGCTGGGCGCCGGCCGAATATTGAGAAGCTCAACTTGGAAAAGGCCGGTGTGAAGTTTTCCCGAAAAGGTGTGACGGTCGATCAACATCTCGAGACGACGCAGCCGGGCATTTACGCGATTGGCGACGTGGTCGGGCAATTGCAGTTCACCCACGTCGCCGACTACCACGCCAGGATCGCGATTCGGAATACCCTCGCCCCCTTCAGGTTTCTTCGGCAGAAAATCGACTACTCCGCGGTTCCGTGGTGCACGTATCTCGACCCAGAGATCGCAACGGTTGGCCTGACGGAGACGGCCGCGAAAGAGCAGGGGCTCGCCTACGACCTGATCGTGCAGGAGATGAAGGAGGTCGATCGCGCGGTCCTGGAAAGAGCGGAAGCCGGTTTCGCCCGCGTTCTCGTTAGGCAAGGAAGCGACCGAGTGATCGGCGCGACGATTGTCGGCGCGCACGCCGGGGAGTTGATCCAGCAGTTTGTGCTCGCGATGAAGCACCGAGTCGGGCTAACGAAGATTGCCTCGACGGTTTATGCCTATCCGACCTTTGCCAGTCTCGTGCTAAAGACGGCGGAGAAGTTCAACAAAAAACGGCTGACGCCGGGCGCGAAAAAGATCACGAGTTGGCTCTACCGGCGTGCGCGATGATTGGAAAGAAGGAGCGTCAGACTTTGTGAAAGCAAGGTCATCCGGAGGGGAGTCACAGGATCCTGTGAAACCTACCGAAAGGAACGAAGCAGACAGATGCTAACGACGCCCAGCACCCGCTGGAACCTGTAAGCGGCCGTCTATGATTGCCGAAGAGTCTGCAACAGCCCCAGACAGCCGCTACAGGACTGCCCCCGCTTCGCGTGACTCGCTCGGTATGGCGATATGACCACGACCAACAAACACTGGAAATTGATTCTGCTCGCGGTCGGCCTGGTGGTGCTCTCGGTGGCGGCTTCCTTTCTCCCGGTCAGCGCGTGGCTCAAACGCTTCGTCGATTGGTTTCAGGATCTCGGGCTGCCAGGGGCATTTATTTATATCGGCACCTACGCAGTCGCGGCGGTGCTGTTTCTGCCCGGAGCCATCTTTACAATCGCCGCCGGACTGATTTTTGGAGTTATGGCCGGCACCGCCGTTGCGCTGACTGGGGCGACGATCGGTGCCGCGTTCGCCTTTCTGATTGCGCGCTATCTCTTGCGCGAACGGATCGAGCAATACGCGCAGAAGAACAAAAAGTTCGGCGCCATCGACCGGGCAGTGGGCAAGGAAGGTTGGAAGATCGTCGGGCTACTTCGGCTTAGTCCACTCATTCCTTTCAATGTTAGTAACTACTTCTACGGCGTGACTTCGGTAGGCTTTTGGCCCTACGTTTTGGCGAGCGCAGTGGGGATGCTTCCCGGCACGCTCCTATTCGCCTATCTTGGCGCAATTGGGCAAGCTACTCTCGGCGGAGGCGGTGAGAAGGGTCATGGTCCGCTGGAATGGACGTTTCTGGGAGTTGGACTGCTCGCGACAATCGGGGTGACACTTTTCGTGAGCCGCGTCGCGAAAAAGGCATTGAAGGAAGCGGCCGCGACGACAAAGGAAAAGTAGCAAGCAGTCTGACCAACGGCTGGAAGATAACAGTTTAGTCGTGTCGAAACTGTCAAACCTCTGCTCTTACAAGGCGGGGGCTCGCCGGGCCTGAAACTTGCCCCTGAATTCGAATGAGGCAGGAGAAACGACGACCAATGCCAAACCTGCATCGCACCTGCTATCATTACTGCATCGCTGGCTAGCGCCGGGAGCGATTCTTTGCGCGCAGACTAACCTCGGCTTGACATCGACCGCTGCCGCGGGCGACAAGAGCGAGCGATGAATCCTTTCAAAAGCCGGCTCTCCGCGATTCCCGAGGGCGCCGCTGTCCTCTTCTTCATTCAGATCTTTGCGACGCTCGGGTTTGCCGTTCTCTATTCGACCCTGGTTCTTTACTCGACCAAGCATTTGCGCCTCGGTGTGAAGGAAGCGACCACGTTGATGGGGGTGTTCGGCGCCTTCAACTATGGTCTCCACCTTTTCGGCGGATATCTCGGCGGCCGATTCCTTTCGAACCGGAATCTCTTTGTCGGCGGCATGGGGCTGCAAGTGATCGGTTGCGCCTGTATCGCGATCGGCTCGCTCGCGTCGTTCTACGTTGGTCTGGCTCTTTTCCTTACGGGCAGCGGACTCAATGTCACCTGCATTAACATGATGCTGACGCAGCGCTTTACCTCCGACGATCCGCGCCGCGAGGGGGCTTTCCTTTGGAATTACGCCGGCATGAATGTGGGCTTCTTTGTCGGGTTTACCGTGGCGGGCTACTTCCAGGGCACGCAGAGCTACTCGAGCCTTTTTATCTTCGCTACGCTTGGAAATTTCGTTGCCATTATCATCGCCTCGCTCTCGTGGAAGACGCTGGCCGATCGCAATACTCCGCTGCTCGAGGCGAGGCCGAAGCAGTTCCGACTGCGTCTGCTGGCCGGTATCGGCATTCTCCTCGGCACCGTCCCGGTCGTGTGGATCCTGCTTCAGCAGCCCGATATGACCGAGACGCTCATCAAAGCAATCTGCGCGCTGGTTGCACTCACGCTCATCTACCTTACGGTCCGCCACCGAGATCGCCGCGAGCGGCGCAACATGACGGCCTATCTGATTCTGACTCTCGGTTCGTTGATGTTCTGGTCGCTCTACCAGATGGCGCCGAACGGCCTGATGCTCTTCGCGGTGCATAACGTTAACCTGATGGTGGGCAAGGTAGAGATTCAGCCGCAGTGGATTCAGAATATCAACACGGTCGTGATCGTGGTCGGGGGGCCGCTGCTTGCGGCGCTCTTTACCCGCCTGCGCGGGCGAGGATGGACGATCGACATTCCCAAGCAGTTTGCGACGTCGCTGATCCTGATGGCGCTCGGCTTCCTTATTCTCCCGATCGGCATCCAACTGGCCGGCGGAGCGGCCAAAAGTGCGTTCGTCTGGCTGTTCGTTAGTTACATCCTGCAGAGCATCGGAGAGCTACTTATTTCTCCCATCGGTTATGCGATGATTGGGAAGCTCGCGCCGAAGCAGTATCAGGGCATTATGATGGGCAGTTGGATGCTGGTCACGGGGCTGGCCTCGCTTTTTGCCGGCGATTTCTCGGGCATGATCCCGGAGCCGACCGGCACTTCGCTGGTCGCGAGCAACCTGCAATACGCCAAGCTCTTCGGCGCGCTCGGTGCCGGCAGCCTCGTGGTCGGGATCGCGCTCATCGCGCTCATTCCGTTCCTGAGAAAGTTGATCACCGACAGGCCGGAGATAGCTCCCGAGGAATTGCCCACCGCGGCCGGGCCCGCTGGTGTAGTGGCATGACTACTTCGCCCCCGGCTTGGATGCAGCGTGCGGCGGGACCGAGGCAACGATTTTCTGGAAGCGCGGGTCTTGGCGCAGTGAATCCCAGAAAGGCTCAAGCTTCAATTCGCCATATCTGATTCCGGCGGGATGAGATGTCGAGATCGCAAGTTCCGCAAGGGCTGAGTCTTTCTCTCCCAGCCAGGTGTAGATAATGGCCAGATTGCTGACATAGCTCGGTCCTTCCCACGAGTCCTTGGAAAGAGGCAGGAGTTCACATGCGCGCTTTCCTTCGGCGATGGCCTCGGCTTTGCGCCCGAGTCCGGCATCGATAAGACCGAGCACGCTCTGCGCCGGGGCATAGTTGGGTTGTTTCTGCGCCGTCTTGGCGACAATGCCGCGAGCTTCACTGAAAGCTTGCCGGGCTTTCTCCGGGTCACCGAGGGTTTTCTCCACGAGTCCGACAAACCAGCCGCGCGGTTGCAGGAAATTCCAAGTGGTATTAACCAGCCCAGTCTCGGGAACGAAAGTGAGTGCTTCCTCAGCCGCTTTGAGATCGCGTCGGGCAAGCGCGTATTGGATGAAAGCGTCGGCGGCATTGGAAGTGGCTTCCGGTCCTTCCGCACGAAAGCGATCGAGTTGCTCGCGTAATGGACCCAGGTCGCCGCGCTCGTAGAAGGGATAGAGCGCGAGCAACGTCCGAGCAAAATAGTCTTTTGGAGCCAGCGCGATGGCGCGTTTGAGAAGTGTCTCAGCTTCCTCGTAGCGGTCCAAACCGCCATAAGTGAAGGCCGCTTCTTCCACCAGAGGGAAAAACCGCGGATCCAGCTCGATCGCACGATCGAAGTTGCGCAAAGACTCGTCCCAACGCGCCTGACGTCGGTCAATGACTCCGAGATAGAAGGGAACCCGGGAAGAGTTAGGCAAAGTTTCGCGCGCTTTCTCACATTCGGCCCGGGCGGTGTCATAGTCACGGAAACCGTGATAAGCATAGATCGCCTTTTGAATGTGGACCTCGCCATTGTCAGGCTGGATGCGTTCCGCGGCTTGCAGCGCGGCAAACGCCTGATCGCGTCGCGCGGTGGTGTGATCGAAGCCGCCCCAATATAGGTCGAGGTGAATCTCGCAAAGCAGACAATAAGCAAGTAGGAAGTTCGGATCGCGCCGGACGGCTTCCTCAGCCAAGGTCACTGCTTCGAGCATGCTTTTCTCGCCGCCGGGATCATTTGAGCTTTCGTCGAGTAGGCGGGCACGGATGTAAAGGTCGTTCGCCACGACGTCCGTAGTCGGCGCTTGCGCGATCGCCGCTTTCTCTCTCGGTGATAACTCTGCCTGTAGCTGTCCCGCGATGGTTTCCGCGATTTCACTTTGTATGGCAAAGACATCGGACAAGTTGCGGTCGTAGGTGTGCGCCCAGAGATGCGCGTCGTTTCGTGCGTCGATCAGCTGCGCATTCACCCGGACCTTGTTACCCTCTCGCTGCACGCTGCCTTCGAGCACATGGGCGACACCGAGTTGTCTGCCGATCTCGCGCAGGTTGCGCGCAGCGCTCTTGCGATACTGCATTACACTCGTGCGACTGATGACTTTGAGATCCGCGACCTTGGCGAGGTCAGTAAGAATCTCATCCTGCACGCCATCCGCGAAATAAGAGTTCTGCTTGTTATCACTTAGGTTTTCGAAAGGCAGGACGGCGATGCTTTTCTCGGGGATGGGAGCGGCCGCCGTAAGTGCGACTGGCGTCGGAGCCGAGGCGCGCATGAGCCGCGGACGTATGAACTGCGCGGCAAACATCCCGGCGCCGGCAACCGCGATAGCGACAGTGATGCCAATGAGCTTGCGCCCAGTTCGGCGCGTGATGGATTGCTCCGGCGCCACTTCGTCCGCTCGTTTGATTCCTTCCGGGGTAATCTCAAAGGCCCACGCCAGAACCAGCGTGACGGGAAAACCGAGGATAAGGAGCAGGACAACCAGGCGCACGGCCCAGTTTGGGATTTCGAAAAAAGGAAAGACTTGGGTGGCAATCTGGATGAGCAGCCAGGAAACAACCGCGTAGGCAACGGCGACCTTGTAAACGTTTCGCCGCTTCAATTCGGTGAGAAAATTGCGCGAGTTCAAGAAGTGAAGTTCGGCTTTGGCCGGTGCCGATAATGCGGCCGGGCGCGCTAATTATCGAGAAGAAACTCGTTCCCAACCTCAACGCTGGTCCGCCGATCGAGCGGAAGGTAAACGGCGGGCGCGGTAACCTTGAGAGCGTCACCCAGCAGGATGTTTCCGTTCCGCGAACAAGAACGATCGGCGAATGGGCAATTGTCAGGGCTGCTGGTAAATGACGCCGTCTTTCATGACGAAGCGGACCTTCCGAAATGGCGCGACGCTTTTGGTCGGATCGCCTTCCAGCGCGATGAGATCAGCCAGAAGACCCGCGCGAATACGGCCGCGGTCTCGCATTTGAAGGGCGTCGGCATTGGCGCTCGTCGCTTGCCGGAGCACTTCGAGCGGAGTGAATCCATATTCCTGCACGAGCAGTTCCATCTCGCGCGCGTTGGTCCCATGGGCGAATACACCTACGTCCCCACCCATGATGAAGGTGACACCGGCGGCGCGCGCGGCTTTCATGCTCGCCCGTTTCGCTCGAATGCGTTCGGGTTCCGGATCAACCCCTTTTTTCCAACCCTGATATTGCGAGATCGCATCGCCGACCGCGACGGTAGGGCAGAACGCGACTCCGCGTTCTTTCATTAGCTTGAAGACTTCAGGAGTGCCTTCGTCGCCGTGTTCCACCGTCGTCACTCCCGCGAGAATGGCGCGTCGCATTCCTTCGGCAGTCGTGGCGTGTGCGGCGACAGGACGGCCCGCATCGTGAGCGCAACGAACGACGGCGGCCATTTCTTCCTCAGTAAAGGTGGGACGCGAGGGTTCGCCGGGACGCCAACGGTAGTCGGCGTAGAGCTTAACCCAATCGGCGCCCTTCCCGATCTGCTCGCGCGTCACACGCACGATGTCATCGACGCTGCTGGCTTCCTCGCCGCCTTGTGGAAGGTCGAGTTCGGGCGCCAGTTTCGGGCCGTAACTTCCCGCAGCCACGATCGCGCGCGTGACAACAATCATCCGCGGGCCCGGGATGATCCCGTTATCGATCGCTTTCTTTAGCCCCACATCGCCATAGCCAGCACCTTCCGTCCCGAGGTCGCGTGTGGTGGTGAAGCCAGCGAGCAAAGTAGCACGGGCGTGCGCGGTCGCTTCGGCGGTCCGGTAGGCGATCGACTCGTTCAGAACCTGGTCGTTCCAGGACGTCTCGTTGTAGGGATGAAGGAAGAGATGCGAATGACCTTCGATCATACCGGGAATGAGAGTGTCGCCAGGAAGGTCAATCGTTCTTGTATCGTTAGGCGCTTTGATTTCATCTGCGCTCCCCGCCTGCGCGATCTGGTTTCCTCGCACGAGCACAGCCCAGCCTGGATGCAATTGTTCTCCATCGAAGACCCCCGCAGGTCGCAGGAGGTAATTGCCCGTCGGCTCGGCCTCTATTTGTAGATTCATGAGCGGGAAAAGAGCAGCAAGGAAAAGGAAGCGGAGTTTCACTCCCGCGAACTCTATCACGCTGGTGCGCCGACCTGCGAGCGCTCCATTTCGCTCCTGCTAAATCACGCGGTCGATTAGCGGCGCGGCCGAGCTAAAAGCAGCGAGATTCGCGAGAAAATGATCGAGCAGCTGAGCCTGTTCGCGATCGTGTGTGCCGGCAATGTGCGGGGTGATGTAACAGTGCGGCGTGTCCCAAAGCGAATGCTCCGGAGGAAGCGGCTCCGGATCGGTCACATCGAGATAGGCGGCCTCGAGCTGACCGGAACGCAGCGCGTCGACTAGCGCATCCTGAGAGACGGTCGTGCCGCGGCCGATGTTGTAAAAGCGCGCGCCGCGTTTGCAGCGGGTGAAACGGGGGGCGTCGAAGAAACGCCCGGTCGCGTCGCTTGCCGGCAGGATATCGATAACGTGATCGGCCTCCGCCAGAAGTTCGTCAGCTTCGCTCGGCCTAACGACCCGAATTCCTTCGTCGCCTTGCGGATTCCGGCGCACGCCGATGAGTTCCATTCCGAGCGGTCGCAGCAACGGGACCAGTCGACGCGCAATCGCGCCGTAGCCATAAAGAATCGCTGTCTCGCCACCGAGGAGAAAGCGACGGCCGCGGCGGGTCTCGTCGTGCAGCCATTCGCGCGCGCCGCGCTGGTTGTCGAGACAACGCGGCAGCTCACGCGCGAGCGCGAAGATCATCGCGAGAAGATGTTGCGCGCAGGCTTCGTCGAAGACGCTGCTGGTGTTGGTGAGAAGGACTCCGCGCTTTCGAAAACTGTCGCGCAGATCGCCGCGATCGTAAGCGGTGTAACCCGCGCTCGTGATCTCGACCCAGCGCTGGTCGTGACTCAAAAGGTAGTCGACGTCAGGCTGCCCGAGCACGATTTGCGGAGCAGGTTCGTCGGGAGCGGGTGCGGCGACAGAGGAATCAACCAGCGTCAGACGATGCGGTGCGGTGCGGTCGCGCAGTTCGCGCTCAAGATCGTCGTAGAACGGAAAGTTGCACCAGATGCGCAGAGGTTCCTTTGCGACAGCCATGACCGAGAAGCTAAAGCGACTGCGAGAAAATGCTTCCGGAAAACCAGTTCAAAAAAATTGGAAGAACGGTTCCGGCCGGTTCGCCATGCTCCGGAGGAAAGCGTTATAGCGTGCGCTGTCCTCAGCGCAGGGAGCAAAGGTCGTCGACGTCTTCTAATCCGCTGAGGACGCTGGAGGCTACATCCGGAGCCGAAGGGAGTTCTCGGAGTGGCTCTAGTAGCGGCCGGTGCGATCGAGGAGCGGCTCCCACCATCCGCGATGCTGCAAATACCACTCGACCGTCGAGGTCAGGCCTTCGCGGAAATTGTGGAGCGGTTTCCAGCCGAGTTCGCGCTGCGCAAATGAGGAGTCGATCGCATAACGTCGATCATGACCGGGCCGATCGGTGACGTAAGAGATCAAACTTTCGGGTTTGCCTAACGAAGATAGGATCCACTTGACGGTCTCGATGTTTGCCATCTCGCTGTCGCCGCCAAAGTTGTAAATCGTCCCCGGTTTGCCCTCGAAAAGCGCGGCGATGATCCCGCCGCAATGATCCTCCACGTGGATCCAATCGCGGACGTTCAAGCCGTCGCCGTAAACCGGAAGCGGCTCGTCCCGGAGCGCTTTCACGATCATGAGCGGGATCAGCTTTTCCGGGAATTGGTAGGGACCGTAGTTGTTTGAGCAGCGCGTCACGATGACTTCCTGCCCGAAAGTGTGATGGCAGGCGAGCGCGAGCAAATCGGCGCTGGCCTTGCTCGCGGAGTAGGGCGAACTGGGCGCGATCGGCGATTGCTCGGTGAAGCGCCCGGTTGGGCCTAACGAACCGTAAACTTCGTCGGTCGAGACCTGGAGGAAACGTTTCACACCGTGGCGGCGCGCCGCGTCGAGCAGCGTGCTGGTTCCGACGATGTTCGTGTGGATGAAATTTTGGGGCGAATTGATGCTGCGATCGACGTGGGACTCGGCCGCAAAATTTACGATTGCGAAAAAATGTTCCTCGTGCAGGAGCGTGTCCATCCGGTCGGCATTGGCGATGTCGGCTTCGAAGAATTCGTAGCGCGGGCCGAATTCCTCGACCACGCCTTCGAGATTGGCGAGATTTCCGGCGTAGGTGAGCGCATCCACATTCGTGACGAAGGCTGGCTTGTAATGTTGCAGAATGTAACGAATAAAGTTACTCCCGATGAAGCCACAGCCGCCCGTAACCAAGATGCGCATCGACGCGCTAACTAGCAGCGGAGCCGAGCCGGTGCGAGCAGAAATTGACCCCATCGAGCCGCCCACGTTTCAGCAGCGCCTGGCGACGATCGACTGGACGCCATGGATTATCCTCGCGGTGGGCGCCTTCCTCCGATTTCTCCTCCTGAGCATGAAGCCGCCCCATTTCGACGAGGGGATCAACGGCTGGTTTGTGGACCAAATGCGGCGCAACGGCTTTTACCGCTACGACCCAACGAACTATCATGGGCCGCTTCACTTCTACATTCTCTTCCTTTTCCAGACCCTGTTCGGCCGGCACATCTGGGCGCTGCGTCTGCCGGTGGTGCTCGCGAGCATCGGCGCGATTTGGACGGCGCTGAAGTTCGAACCGCTGGTCGGCCGCAAAGCCAGCCGATGGGCCGCCGCCGCGATGGCGATCTCACCCGGTTTCATTTTCTACGGGCGCTACGCGATCCACGAGGTCTGGCTGCTCCTCTTTTCGATGATCTTCATCCTCGGCCTGCTCGGGCTCTGGAAAAGCGGGAGGCGTGGCTATCTCTGGTGCGTCGGGATGGGCGCCACCGGGATGATCCTGACGAAGGAGACTTACATTATCCACATTGGTTGCGCGGTGATCGCAGCCGGCGTGCTCTGGGTGTCGCATTTGCTCAACCCGCTGCCGGACCTGAAGCGGGCGCGACAGAAATGGGATCTGGCTGATCTCGCGGTGATCGCCGGAACTGGCATCGCGCTGATTATCTTCTTTTACTCGGGTAACTTCCTCAACTTCCCGGGCCTCAAAGGGCTCTACCAAACCTTCGCGACCTGGTATCAGACCGGCTCGAAGGGAAACGGGCATGAAAAGCCTTGGCCCTACTGGTTGGAGTTGATGATGCGCTACGAGTGGCCGGTCCTGATCGGCTTGGTGCTCTGTCTTGTGTGTCAGTTCTTTCGCAACTTCACAGTCCGCTATCTCGCAGTCTACGGGGTCGGCGTCCTCGTGGCATACACGATCGTTAGTTACAAGACGCCGTGGTGCATTATCAGCATCGTCTGGCCGTTGCTCTTCCTCTTCGGGGCGGGCGCGACGGCCGTTAGGATCCCACGGAAAGCCTTCTTCATCGCTGGGTTCGCGGTTGTAGGATTCCTGGTTGGCGCGCTTTTGAGTTACCTTATTCAGCCGGCACCCGTGAAGGGAATCTGTTCGTGGGGCACTTATCTTGGCAGTGCCTTTCG
>JAICMR010000059.1 GCA_025929155.1 Chthoniobacterales bacterium
CCTTGGTGAGCCGTTACCTCACCTACTAGCTGATAGGCCGCGGGGTCATCAAGAAGCGCCAGGTTGCCCCGGCTTTGATGTCGCCAAGATGTCTTGGCTGATCATATGCGGTATTAATTCGCCTTTCGACGAGCTATCCCCCACTTCTCGGCAGATTCCCCACGTGTTACGCACCCGTTCGCCACTAAAACTTTCACTGTATTGCTACAGCGAAAGTTCCCGTTCGACTTGCATGTCTTATCCACGCCGCCAGCGTTCGTTCTGAGCCAGAATCAAACTCTCCGTAAAAATTTTGGAGCCGGTGGTCGATCGCTCGACTCCGGACAAAGTTTGCGTCAGCCCTCGCTAAAGGACCGACAATTTCTGACCATTCTTGCCTGCTCTCGCACTCGAAAGCCCGAGGCAGGTTCGTCCGATCTTACTTAATTGAGATCACCGGTTCGTGAAAACCGGCGAAATTTTTAATCAAAGAAACTCGACGTATAACGCACAATTCAATTTTCGCTGACTTCTACTTTCTGGATTCCAAATAACCGAATCGTCGTGATGACGAAATCCAGAACTGCACTATCAAAGATCAACTATCCTTCTGGGCTCGCGGCGACGAACGGCCCTTCGATTTTGTCGAAGGCCGGCCCGCGTTGAGCCGAGTAGAACACCTTGGAAACCCCAAAGCCGCAGCAGTGCGGACGAGCAAAGTAGACGACTTTGCCGGCGCGTCAAAGAAAAAAATCACGTCCCAAACAAAAACTCGTTTCGGGCTGATTTACGCGGGCGCGAGCGCGGGAATGCCGGCGAAGATCTCTTCCTCCGCCTCATCTTCAATCGTCTGCAAAGGCGCGAAACGATCCGCGCGAAAACCGCGCTCGATTCCGTGTGCGTTCAGCGGTCCCGTGATTTCGCACAGGTAAACGGCAGTTTCGCCTTCCTCTCCGGTGAGTCCAACGCCCGGAACGATGTCGCGAATGGTGTAGATCATGCCCTCTTTCGGCAGCTCTGAATAGAGCTTCTCAATTCCGATCGGAAACTTCCCGTCGACGCAGACAACTTTCTGATTCGGCAGAAACATAGATCCGCAATTTACCACATGCGCGTCGCCTGAAAACCCTGCGCCCTTCCCGGCCTCTTAGGCAGGAGGTGATTCTGAATGCCCGCGGCGGGGCGGAGGGCGGACGCGAACGAATCGATAATGCCCTCGAATCTGCTTGGCGATAAAACCGCCCTTGGAGTTGGCGGCGCGAAAGCTCGATCGACCTCGCAGGGAACGTCGAGAAACCGGTAAACCGCACCGCGTCTGAATTCTATTTCCAGCGCTCGCAGTTGTCTGCTGTAGCCGGCGCTTGCGACACTTGATGACTGGACGGGATGGCGCCTAATTCGGGAGACGATTTCGTCCCCGGCCGCGGAGTCGGCCAGCGCGATCGCGAGCAAGGCGAAAAGGAGGGACGTGATCTGCCGGGGAAACGTCATTGGCCGCAACGACATGATGAGCTGCCAAAAATGCCTCGCCAAGCAAAAACCTCCGTTTCGGCCTGTTCTGACTTGGGGAGATGTCGCGCGAAGACGACTTTCGCGGGCACCATTCAGCCTAACGAATTGCGTTAAATGGAGTCGCGGACTCCGCGCGAGACATCGCGCGCGCCAGTCACGCCACTCAGACGATCCCACGCAGCCTTGGTCGCCGGCCGCACCTGATCCCAAGGCAGGGCTGATCCCGGCTGATGTTTCTGATAATCCAAGGCCACGTCGTCTTCGATTTCTTCGAATGACTTGCCCGGATATTTCCCGATCGCTTCATAGCCGACTCGGTAGGCAGGTGCATAATGTTCGTAATCGTACGCTTCGTTTGCGTAACTCTGCGCCGAATGATTTTCCCGCCAGTATTGTTCTTCGACCGTGGGATTCACCGCCTCGGCCACGCCGCGCCCGCTGTAAGCTCCCGCCACCCCTCCGATGATTGCGCCGGCGACGGCCCCGACTGGGCCCCCGAGCGCCGCACCGATCGCCCCGCCCGCTACTGCGCCGCCGGCTGTGCCCACGCCTGTGCCGACCGGATGCGACCCTGGCTCACCCGTCAGCGGATCGCGATTCTCTTTTGCTGCTGTTTCAGATTTGTCGTCCATAATTTCGGATCTCCCTCGGATTCCTTTATTGCTTCGACCCGCAACAGGCGCATGGACGTGACGATCAGCGGCTTCATAATTTTCGACGAGGCGCGAAGCGCAACCGCGTGCTCAAATCCGATGCTATGGATATGAAGAATTCCAATGGCGACAATTTTCCGAAAGAGGATCCGATGGCGGAAACGGAATTTGGACAGCAAACGAGCGGACGCAGCGTTGCGAGCGGGCGGATGGGAGAAGGAGCGCGCAAACTTTCGAACGCAGCCTCCGACACGTGGGACCAGACGAAGCAAAAAGCGGTTGTCGCGCGGGAGCGAACCGAGTTTTTCCTGCGGGAGAATCCGGTGCCGACCGTGCTCGGCGCACTCGCTCTCGGCTTGGCGATCGGGCTCGCAATTCGTTATTCGTCGCGCCCGGCGCCCCCGCAGCCGCTGACTGTGCGGAACGCGCTCAAGAACATAGACTGGAGCGGGATATCGGAGCCGGCCAAGCCGTTTTTGCGCAGAATGCGCCGCGGTTACGATGACTCGGCAGAGGCTGTCACAGATGCTGTAAAAGGAGGCATCGATCGCGTGCGGGAAGTGGATGTCGATCGCTACGTGAAGCCATTGCGCAAACAATGGCGCAGCTGGCTCAGCTGAGGCGAAACGCGGCCGAATTCCTGCCTGCCACGGTGCCGGTCGTGAAACAACCTTGAAGGAGGTAACCGCCGGTAGGCGCCTCCCAATCGATCATCTCCCCGGCGAGGAAAACGCCGGGGAGTTTTCGTAGCATGAGGTTCTCGTCCAGCTCGCTCCACGCTACGCCGCCCGCCGTCGAGATGGCCTCAGCGATCGGCCGCGGACGTTGAAGAGGAATCGAAAAAGCCTTCACGCGATCGATCGCCGCCGAGAGATTAACTCGCTCGGGCGTGCCCATGTTGCTCAGCAAGGCAATCGCGCCGGGACTCAGTTTCCAGGCCCGGTACCACTCGTTAGGCTGGCGAAATTGCTGCGCTCGCTCGCGCAAGGAAGCCGCCGAGACTTGCGGCTTGAAATCTATTCGTAGCCCCGGAGCATCCATGGCGCGCAGGACCGGACCCAGCCGATAAATGGCTCCGCCTTCCAGACCATAGACGGTGATGAGCAGCTCTCCCGAAACCGTCTCGTCCCCAGCTGAGGCGGTGAGGTTTTTAAGCGGCAAACCTTCTGCCTGGGCGAGCACTTCTGCCGGCCACGCTATTTCCCATCCGCAATTCGCCGCGAAAAAAGGTTCGGTCGTCACACCGTGCTCCGCCAGCAGCGGAGGCCACTTTCCATCCGACCCTGTTTCCGGCCAGGAGGCGCCGCCGAGCGCCAGCACCACGGCGCGGGCATCGATTGCTGAGCTGCCGTGATCGCTCGTAAAGGAGAGGGACCAACCTCCGGCTGATTTCGTTAGGCCGATCCAGCGCTCTCCTGTGTTGAGCGTCACGCCGACCTCTCGTAGGCGGCGCACCCAAGCGCGCAATAAAGCCGCCGCTTTCTGGCCTCGTGGAAAAACGCGTCCGCTCGTCCCGACGTAAGTCTCGATCTGTAGCTTTGCCGCCCAAGCGCGCAAATCATCCGGTCCAAACTCTCCCAAAAGCGCCCGCCAACGCTCCCGCTCCGCGCGATAACGTGCTGGAAAATTTTCCGTCGCTTCCCCATGCGTGAGATTCAACCCGCCGCGCCCAGCCAGCAGAAATTTTCGACCGACGGAACGTTGCGCTTCAAACAAGGTAACTTTCGCGCCGCACGCCGCAGCGACCTCGGCCGCTCGCAACCCAGCAGGACCGCCACCGATGACAACAACGCCCATCCATTCGTCCGACTGTTCGTCCCGGTGCAAAGTGAAAGTGACGGCGTGGAGCCTAGGGGATTCGAACCCCTGACCTCCTCAATGCCATTGAGGCGCTCTACCAACTGAGCTAAGACCCCGGTGAGAGGGTGGATTTTCGAGTGCCACGCCGGGATTTGCAACGAGGAAGTTGCCTCGTTTCGTGGTCGATCGAAAGCCGCCCTCGTACGGCGGCCGCTCAGGACGGTGCGCTGCTTTTGGATGAGGTCGTCAGAGCGTCACGTTCAGACCGCTTGGTGGGCTGGGCTGATCAGAGATCGGTAAGCCAAGCAGGCGAGCGTGGGCGTAGCTGATTTCAGCGGGAAGGCTTGCCACATCGGGCTGATAAATTTCGATGTACTTCATGCCATACGAAAGACCGGCATCGATCGACCGGCGCAACACCGAGCCGGGATCGTCGGGCACTCCGTCGTTCACCCGATAAGTCGGCTCACCGTAACAGGAGAAGACCATCTGACCGGCGACATCGGGTTTGCTGTTCCAGAGCAGGTTCCACACGGATTCATCGGGTCCCGGAGCAGGTGGGTTGTGAGCGGAAAGGCTGTTTATCTGAACGAGAAAACGTCCCGGCCAGGAAGCGCGAGCCGTGAGGGTTGCGTTGCGGGCTACGTAGGTGGCGTCGGGGTCGAGCTTAACCGTGCCTCCGGTATTCCCATTCGACCCGATCGCCATGGTGACATATTGATTCGGGAACGCCTTCATGGTCGTATCGATGATTTGCTTCCCCGCATCGAGCATCTTTTCTGTCGTGTATCCCGCTGCCAGCCACGCGTTGACTTCGTCAGGTGAATGCGGGACCGACCAGTCCTCGCTGGAAGCGTTGGCGAAGCTGGCCGTAACGATCCGAACCACGGGATTCTTCGTATAACGCGCACCGACCGCCTCGATCAAAGCTTTCTTTTTCGCGAGGTAAGTCGGATCCCAGAAGACTGGAATGGTGGTCGAGACGCCGTCATCGTCGAAAGTCAGAAAAGTTCCTCCGGCTGCCGTGATGGCATCGGTCACCCACTGGGGCTTGCTCGACTGGGTACCGATGCGAAGGAGCACGACCTTTCCCGCTGCGGCAGCCCTCGCCAGTTCCGAGTCGACGAATGTCCAATCGAAAACGCCCTCCTTGGGTTCAATCGTCGCCCAGCTGGCGCGGACGCTGATTCCATCCACGGCGGGATTATCCAAACTGGCCGACTTCGCGGGGCGATCACCAGTTGAAAGCGCGAAGACGCCAGTCGGAATTTCCGCCCGGAGCGGAGCTGGATGGGCGAAGCAGACGACAACGACTCCGATGATCAGCGCGGTCAGAAAAGCTTTCTTCGCTGTTTTTCCGGTAGAATCCATCATTTCCATAGAAATCAGCGATCTTTGTGCCATACGGCAAAGTTTTGCTTATGCCCCGGCTTCCGAGACCGGCATCGTTATGTCGGTCCCTCGAACCGACGATAGTCCGGGATGGACCTGTTCATGGCGGGCAGCAGGTGATCGCGAGAGTGCCCAGCGTTTTCAGCGGTACGCGGACCAGCACATTTGAGGGCGCCAGAAGTGACAGGCACGCGGTTTTGTGTCCGCTCGCCAAGGGCGCAGATCAAGCGGCGCAAAGGATCGACAGCCAGGCAGCCGCAGCGTGTTTCCCTCCGTAGACTCCAGCGTGCATGACAGCAGATCGGTCCAGACTCGTTAGGCAGTTACACTGGTTGATTCCGTGAAAACCCATCCTCTCCGCAGATTCGGCACGAATGAATTTGAAAGAGCGCCCCCGCGTCCGAGTTCAACGATATGAAAAAATCTCTTATTCTCTTATTAGGTGTCGGCCTCTCGGCAACGGCATGCACTGGTTATGTTGCGGCTCCGGGGCCTGCTCCTGGCTACTATGCCGGGCCAGGCGTCAGTGTCGTCGTCGCAGATCAACCCTACTACACGCGGGGCCCATATTATGTTTCCCGCGGCCAGCGTTTTGTGTGGGTCGGCGGACATTGGGCACACCGACATGGACAGCGCTATTGGGTGCACGGCCGGTATGTTGGCCGCTAGGGCGTGAAAAGTCGCGTTAGGTAGCCGCTAAATTTCTCGCTCTCAAAGTCGTCGCTGCGGTAGCCGACATACCCGTCCGGCCGGATGAGGATGATTCCCCCTTTGGTCAGCCCGTAGGCGGCGTGGGCGAGCCCGCTGAGATCGCGCAGATCCGCGCGTTCACCGGTGGCGCCGCGCGCGATGCCATAGACGGCGAGTAAGTCGTTAGGCAGAGTTCCGATCGCGCTGGCAAGGACCTCGGCTTGGGCCGGTCCCTTGCCGCTCGCGCCGAGGAAGATGAGTAAAAGATGTCGCGGAGTCTTCAGCAGTTCATAGACGCGCCGAGCCTTCCCCTGTTCGTCCCGCAACTCGGCGTCCGGCGCGCGCTCGCCGGCCCGCGGCCGACCGGCACCATGATTCTCAACGATCCCGCTTTGCCGGTAGTTGACCTTTAGCTCGCTCAGCTGCTCCGCCATTTTCTCCGCGACAAGATCGATTCCGCTCACCATCGGGAGAAGGAAATCGCGCACGCTTTGCGCCATGGAATGGCGCACCGTCGCCATGCGCGTAATGCGATCGGTCAAATTCAGGACGGCGCGCGCGATGGGTTCACGTTCCGCCTGGTAGCTCGCGAGTAGCTGGGCTGGCGCGCGTCCGCGCACAACGAGCGCGAGTTTCCACGCAAGGTTGAATGCGTCCTGAATGCCGGTGTTCATCCCCTGCCCTCCCGCCGGGCTGTGAATGTGTGCCGCGTCGCCGGCGAGGAAGACACGCAGCTTCCGGTAATCCCGCACCTTTCGATGCGAAATGTGAAAGCGTGAAAGCCATGCCGGATCGCTCAGGCGCGCAGCAGTCAATCCTCTTCGAGTCGCCAGGCTTTCCACCTCTTCGAGCGTGACGTCAGGGAGAGCGCGTTCGCGAGACTCGGCCGGAATATTCGCGACGATTCTCCAGCGCTCGCCGCCGAACGGAAAGGCGCCGACCAATCCATCTTCGCCGAAGAAAAGGTGGATGCGATCGCGCGCGAGCGAGGTTTCTATCCGCACATCGGCAAGGAGAAAACTTTCGTCGTACTGGCCGCCTTCGAAGTCGAAGGCCAGCGCATGACGCGTTGTGCTATGCGCGCCGTCGCAACCGATCAACCATGGCGTGGTGGCAGTTTCGGTTCTACCGTCGGTGTGACGGAGGGTAGCCTGAACGGCGTCGCTGGCTTGACCCAGCTCGGTCAACGTCGTTTCCCGTTCCACCTCGATCCCTAACGAACTCAGGTGTTCGATCAGAATGCGCTCGGTTTCTGACTGCGGTAGGCTGATGACAAACGGGAAGGGGCTGGGCACAGTCGTGAGATCGACCTGTGCGAGCGTTCCCGCGCCGTGATGGACGGTAAGACCACGCAGCCGCTGGCCCGCCGCAAGGAAGCGATCGACCAGACCCATTGTCTCGAAGACTTCCAGGGTGCGCGGGAAAATGCCGAGCGCCTTGGAAGTCTGCGAGCGCTCGCTTGTCTGGTCGATGATGCGGCAGTGGACGCCATGGCGCGCGAGTTCGCATGCCATTATTAGTCCGACAGGGCCGGCGCCGACGACGAGTGGAGTGAGAGAGGATTCCATGCGGCGAAGTTTATCACAAATTGTCCGACCAAGCCGCACAAGGGGCGCGCAAAGATGATGATTTCGAGCGGCACTCCGACCATGTGGTTATCGAAAGCGAAGCGAGGATCGCGCACGCGTCCATGGGCAGCGATCCCGAAGCGACGGCGCGCAACGCTGCGAGATCCTTCGACTCCGCTGCGTTCTGCTCAGGATGTCAGAGCATGTTGCAGCGTGCGCTGTTCCCAACGCACCTGATATCGGCTGAGACAGCCGATGCCAGGAGGCATCATAGCTCCCATTTCTTGGGCAGTTTCTGCTTCAAGGTCTCCACGGGCTCGAAGAGATCGCCCATCTTCTCGACACGTTTCAGCGTCTCCGAACAATGGAAGGTGAGCAGTTTCGCGTCTTTCTTCTTTAGCGCTTCGTCCACTTCTTCCCACGTTACCGGTGTTGACGCCGTCGGCTGCTCTTTCGCGCGGAGCGAGTAAACGTTGACCGTCGTTTTGTGTTCGTCGTTCTGGCTCCAATCCACGAAAATTTTTCCTCCGCGCAAAGCTTTCGCCATTTTGGAAAGGACCAGCTTTGGATGCTCGCGCTCGAGGTATTGCGCCAGCGCGAGCGAGAGCGCTTTCGTCTGATCATAAGTGGCGGGCGTGTTTAGCGGCACGTAGACCTGGAGACCTTTCGACCCGGATGTTTTCGCGAAGCTCTCGAGCTTCATCCCCTGCAAAAGCTCGCGCAGCCAAAGGCCGACCTGACAGCACTGGACGATGTCTGCCGGCGGCCCGGGATCGAGATCGAACACCATCATGGTCGGGCGCGTGACATCCTTCTTGCGCGAAAGCGAGGTATGCAGCTCGATATCGGCAAGGTTCGCCGCCCAGACGAGAGTCGGCAAATCCTGCGCGAGGCAGTAGTGCATGTCGCGGTTATTTCCCTCGCTCCAGACGGTCGCGGTTTTCACCCATTTCGGACGATGCGTCGGGCAATTTTTCTCGTAGAAGAACTCGCTCTCCACGCCGTTCGGGTAGCGCTTCATCGTGAGCGGGCGATCGCGCAGATGCGGCAGGAGAACGGGCGCGATCTGGATGTAGTAGTTGATCATTTCGCCCTTGGTAAACCCGGCTTTCGGCCAAAGGACTTTGTCGAGATTAGAGACGGCGAGATCTTTACCTTCGACCTGTAGGACGGTTTTTTTACTCATTGGCAAGAATGATCAGGACAGCATGCAAGCAGGAGCAGAGTCCGAATGAAGCCTGAAACTGGAAGCCAGAAAACCACGAGGGAAAACACCGATTCTGCATGCAAACAACTCCCTCTTCTTTTCCTGCTTTCCTGATTCATCTTCATGGCTTCCTAGATTCCGGATGGGGAATTTCCTCACGAAAAGAATCGTTCCGGCGACAACATCGGTTGTGGCTGACAAATTCGGGCGACGCAATCCTCCCACGTTTCGTGTCCGCTCAGAATCAGGATTTCGACGCGCAGGAAATAGATCGGCACTTCGGGTTTCGTTAGGCGCGGAAAACGGACGGCGTCCTTTTCCGTCGTCACGATCATGTCGACATCGCGGCGGATGCAGCGATTGATGAAACTCTGGAGCTCAGCCTCGCTGTAGCGATGATGATCGGCGAAATGTTTAGCGAGTTCGATCTTCGCGCCCAGTTTGCACAATCCCTCCTCGAAACTTTCAGGCGCGGCGATGCCGCAGAAACTCCCGATGTAGGTGCCGGCAAGCCGGTCGAGCGGGAGCTGTTCGCCGGTATAAACGTCCTGCAAGTAAAGCGGCTGGTGCGCGCACTCGATGATCTCGGCCGTCCGATTGTAGCGTCGGATTCGCGCGATCAACTCATCATTGGGCTCGCCGGTCGCTTTGGTGATGAAGATATAGCTGGCGCGCCGCAAGTTGCGCGGCGGTTCCCGCAGGGTTCCGCGCGGGAGCAGAAACTCATTCCCGAATGGCGCCTGCCGATCGATCAACACGATGTCGAGCCGATGTTTCAGGTGGAGATATTGGAGGCCGTCGTCGAGCAGAAGCGTGTCCGCTTTCATCTCTCGGATGGCAAAGAGACCACTCTTCACGCGATCCTTGTCCACCAGCACGGTCACGTCTTTCAGATTGCTCGCGAGCATGTAGGGCTCGTCGCCGGCGGTGAGAGAATCGAGCAACAACGCCTTGCCATCTGAAACGACCCGGGGCGGGTCGGGCTCTTTCCCGCGCAGCCGATCAAGCCAGGTTCGTTTCGTCGGTTTCGCGACGCTCTTGTAGCCGCGGCTCAGGATTGCGACGCGTCGGCCGCCTGCCTGCAGCGCGCGTGCAAATTTTTCCACGATCGGTGTCTTGCCCGTCCCGCCGACGGTGAGGTTGCCGATGCTGATGACGAGACAACCGAGCGCGCGCTCGCGGAAGACCCGCTTCCGGTAAAGGAACAAACGCAACTGCACGATCCGCGTGTAAATGAGCGAAAGCAGATAGAGCAAACCGCGGAGCAGCGCCGCGCGGAAGCCGTGCGCCCGCCCAAGGATGACGTCGATCGCAAACTGCTCGAGATGCTCAAGCCAGCGCCGCATCGGGATTGAGAATGGAAACGGCGATGCGCACGCCTTCGTTATCCGCAGTCGTGATCCGCGTCTGCGGCTCGCGCAGGCCGGACGCTGCCGCCATCGCCTCAGCAACTTTCCTGGCTGCGCGAAGCGTTGGGCAGATGATCGTGGAACCGGAACCGCTGAGAAAACCTCCGAGCGCTCCGGCGCCTTCACCCGCCGCGATCACTCGATCGAGAAACGGAACGAACTTTGCTCGATATGGCTGGTGCAGATGATCGCCGAAAGTGCCGCGCAAGGCCTGGTAATTCGCGCTCCCCATCGCGGCCGTGATCGCACAAGCATTCGCGCACGACTCTACCGCACGCATCCGGTCGATCTCGGCAGGCAAAGCTTTTCTCGCCTCTTTCGTTTGCACCTCGAACTCCGGGATCAGGAGCACGAAGCGAAGCCGCGCTTCCACCGGGAAATTCTGCGGACTCATCCCCCGCGTCACGACGAAACCGCCAAATTCCGCCGGCGCGGCATTATCCGGATGGCCTTCGAGTTCGGCGCAGAGCGCGAAGATCTCCGCCCGTTTCAGCGGCCGGCCTAGCAATGCATTGAGGCCGTGAAGAACGCCCAACCGCACGGTGACGCTGCTCCCGAGCCCCCGCGCTCGCGGCACTTCCCCTTCGACTGTGCAGGAAAACGGGAAGGGCTCGTGCCCAATCCTGTTGAAATATTTTCGGCCCGCAGAGCGCGCCATCGGGACGGTCCCACCCTCGCCGTTCTGGGCGACGGTGACGTAGTTATAGATGCGCAACGCAATCCCGAGGCAATCGAAACCCGGGCCGAGATTCGAAGTGGTAGCGGGCACCCGCACCGTGATCTGTTGCTTGTTCAAAAGAAACCAACCGACAATATCCGCGGACGACCGACGATCGCGGGAAACCTAACGCGCGCAAGTCGGGCGGCAACAACTCGACGAGCGATGCGATGAATCAGTGGATCGATTTCGGAATGGTGCGCGATTTCGCGACGGAAAAAACCAACGCTTATCGACTCTGCACAGCCCGCGACGGCTGGGTCGAACGCTTCGGCACCGATGTCTTGATCTCCTACAAGACCGAGGCGGCGCGGGAGCAGCTCGCGGCTGAGCTGGCGCAATGGTCCAGCTTGGCGGGGCTTTCTTTCGACCGCGTTTTCGGGCGTTTCCTGCCGAAGAAAAATGCAGAGCGAATCGCGCCGCAGCTCATCTCCGGCTTCGGCGGGATCCCGCTCGAGCGCACCGTGATCGAACGCGACCTTTGTTACGCGATCGACTTCGGCGCGGGTTATTCCACCGGACTTTTTCTCGATCAGCGCGCCAATCGGCAGTTCGTTAGGCGACTCGCGCCGCTTCGCACGCTCAATTGTTTCGCTTACACCTGCTCGTTCTCCGTTGTCGCCGCATTGGGCGGCGGCGCCACGCTCAGCCTCGATCTTTCCCGCAAATCGCTCGACCGCGGCCGCGATAATTTCATGCTCAATCGCCTCGCGACCGACCAACATCGCTTCCTCGCCGACGACGTTCTGCGCGTCCTCCCCCGGCTCGCGCGCAAAGGCGAGACCTTCGACTGCATTATTCTCGATCCGCCAACCTTCTCGCGTTCGCACACCGGAAAGGCGTGGCAGGTTGAAAAGGATTTTGACCATCTGCTCCTCGCGGCGCTCGAAGTCGCGACGCGCGATGCGAAAATCCTGCTCTCAACTAACTGCACCCGCCTGGATGAGCGAGCACTTGAAGTCATGGCCCGCTATTGTCTCAAGGCGACCCGGCGCGCGGCAAATTTTCAGCCGCCAGTCCGGCTTCCCGATTTCCCTCCTGGCGCGGGGGCGCGTTCGCTCTGGATGCTGCTGCGGTGAGCGTTCTTCTTCCTTTGTCCCTGCTCCTAATCTCAATCCCGCCTTCCACAGAGCAGGATTAGGAGCGGGGGCGAGCGCAAGATGTCGAGAAACGACGCAGATGATTTTTCGGGACGCGCAAACATCCGTTCCCATCCGAAGAGTAGAGCATATGGAAAGCGAACAAATGGCCGGAGACATGGCGGAACGCGGACTTAGCTACGCCAAAGATCAATGGGGTGAGATCATGGGGCAGACGGAGGACTTCGTGCGGGCGACTCCCGGGAAGGCTCTCTGCTACGGAGTTGCGGCCGGATTTCTTCTCGATCGGCTGCCGATTTTCCGAATTTTCGGAGGATTGATCCGACTTGCGCTGATGGCACTCAAGCCTGCCATGCTGGTGTTCGGCGCGACCAAGCTCTACCAGATGGTGCAGAATCGGGAAGAGTAGGACGCGGAGGTTCTGCCAAGGCAGAGAGGCGGTTCAACCGCCCGCCCGTCGTTGCATCCCCCGGCTCGCCTTTGCTTGCGCTACTTCGGCAACCTTGAAACCAAACCTGCGGAAGACTCTGAGGGACGGTTCGCTTTCCAGATAGGCAAGACATCTCTTCGCCGCCCGCGGATCCTTTGAGGCAGCCAGCGCGGCGACCGAATAACTAATTTTCGGACCTTGGGCTGCTGGAATCTCACACGCGATTTTCACCGCCCCGGAAATCAGCGCGTCGGTCTTATAAACGAAGCCGGCTTCGACATTGCCGCTCTCCACTGCGGCGAGCGCTCCGCGCACATTTTGTGTGGGAACGAATTTCGTCCCGAGCTTTCTCCAGAGACCACTTCTCGTTAGGTATTCTTTTGTATAAATTCCCGCCGGCACGGTGACGGGCTGAGCCAGGGCGATCTTCCTCACCCCACTCCCGGCCAAGTCTGCCGCCGAGTGAATTGGAAGGTTGCTTTCTTGCGGGACGACGATGACGAGTGTGTTGCTTAAGAGTGTCTTGCGCGTGCCCGGAGCGAG
This sequence comes from Chthoniobacterales bacterium, assembly GCA_025929155.1. Taxonomy (GTDB): domain Bacteria; phylum Verrucomicrobiota; class Verrucomicrobiia; order Chthoniobacterales; family UBA10450; genus Palsa-1392. The sequence continues at coordinate 13,002 of JAICMR010000059.1, forward strand.
CAGCCCTTTCTTCTCCAACTCATCCATCTTCGCCTCGTCAGCCGAGAGGAAGATATCGGCGGGCGCTCCTTCTTTTATCTGGCGGGCGAGAATGCTGGAGGCATCAAGGTTCAACCGGACGCTGTCGCCAGTCACCTTTTCATAGCCCGGAACAATCTCTTTCATCGCGTCCGTCAAGCTCGCGGCGGCGTGTATTGTCAACTCGGTGGCATGGGCAGTGACGGCAAGCGCAAGACTAACCAGAACAGCCGGTATCTTCATTTTTTGAAACATCTAACTGATGTGTCAGCGTCTCTCGGGCGCTCGCCGAACACCTCGGAAGCGTGTTAGAGCCGAGCAGCTTCCGCGAAGCGAAGGCGGATCGTGTGGGACGACTCATCCACCGCCCGTTGGTGGAAGCGATTAGCCGTCGAGCGTAAAACCAATCTTCACCGTCACCTGCCAATGGTCGATCTTGTTGTCAACCAGATAGCCGCGGGTCTCCGTCACTTCGAACCACCGCATGTTTCGGATCGTTTTGTTTGCGCGGGTGACCGCGTTCTGCACAGCTTCCTCGATGCTCTGCTTCGAGGAACCAACCAACTCCAGCTTTTTGTAAATGTGTTCGCTCATTCAGCCAAAATCCGCAGCAGCGAGGGGAACACAATCGGAAATGATTGCTCGGGCCGTCCCAGGAAGTGACGGAGCGCTCACCGTCCAGTCTCAGCTTCGGAAAGCAACGGTGGCGCTTGCCATTTGGTTGCGCTCGCAATCCGCGCCTTGAAATTTAAGTTACCTCTGAAATGAGCGGCGACCGCAGTCTTGGTAACTCATAACCTGCAATTCATAGCAATCTCATGAGCCGCGTCCGTCTTCTTTCCGACACACTTGCCAGCCAGGTCGCGGCTGGCGAGGTGATCGAACGCCCCGCGTCTGTCGTGAAGGAGCTGGTCGAGAATAGCATCGACGCCGGCGCGCGCTCCATCGAGGTGCTGATCCGCCGCGGCGGCATTTCGTTCATCCGCGTGACCGATGACGGCATCGGGATGGATCGCGATGACGCGCTTCTCTGCCTCGAGCGTCATGCGACGAGTAAGATTCGTACAGCCGCCGATCTTGCGACGGTGGGTACACTCGGCTTCCGCGGCGAGGCGCTCCCCAGCATTGCCAGCGTTTCACGCTTCCGGCTCACAACGCGCGAGAAGGAGTCGATCGCGGGCACAGAAATTCTGGTTGCCGGAGGGAAGCTCGAGACGGTCCGCGATGGCGGCGAAGCGCCCGGCACGCAGGTCGAGGTGCGCTCGCTTTTCTACAATCTGCCGGCGCGCCGCAAGTTCCTCCGTTCCGAGAACACCGAGACACGCCAAATTGAGCATCAGCTCAATCTTCAGGCGATTGGTCATCCCGAAATTGCGTTTTCTTTTCTGCGCGACGAACGGCTCGTCTTCCAGTTGCCCGCGACAAAGAGTTTGCGCGATCGGATTCGCGATTTGGCCGGAAGCGAGCTGCTCGCGCGGCTGCTCGAAGTGGAACCAGCGGCCCGCGGCAGGGTGCGAGTAAATGGGTTCATCGGTCAGGCGGGCGTCAGCCGGGCCTCGCGCGCGCAGCAGTATGTGTTTGTGAACGGGCGCGCGATCGAAAGCCCCGTGCTCGGGGCGGCGTTGAAGGAAGGCTATCACACCGCGCTTATGAAGGGCCAATTCCCGGTCACCTTTCTCTCAATCGAGCTAGACCCTACCGAGGTCGATGTGAATGTGCATCCGGCCAAACGCGAGGTACGATTCCGCGACCCAAATGGAGTGCGCGAGTCGGTCGTGACGGCGGTCCGACACTCCCTCGAGAGCGATCGCGCGACCTGGCAGGAGCAATTCCGCGGGCCACCGCCGGTGGATCCTCCTTTCATCCGGCCCGGGGAGCCGCCGGCATTCGCTTCCCAACCAGCCTTTGCCATTGAACCGGGCGGTCCGGCGCGGCGGGCGTCACACATTGAACCTAACGATCATAGGAGTGATGAGCCATCGCCTAACGATCGCAGGCTGCCGGTGCCGGCGCACCGGTTCCAGATCCTCGGAGTTTTGAATAAGCTTTACGTTCTGATGGAAAATGCGGAAGGTCTCGTGCTGGTGGATCAACACGCGGCGCACGAGCGGATCCTCTTCGAGGAACTGCGCCGCCGAATGGAGGAACAGGGCGTGCCTTCCCAGCGGCTGCTCCTGCCGCAGGTGGTGTCACTGGCGCCGCGCGATGCGGAATGGATCGAGCGGAATCTCGCGACCTTGCAAAAGATGGGACTTGGGGTGGAGGAGTTCGGCCGGCACACTTTCAAGCTCGAAAGCCTCCCGCCTTTCCTGAGTGGCTCGGACCCCGCGCGCTTGCTCCAGGATGTGATCGATAGTTTGAAGTCGGCCAGCCAGAGCAGCTCGCCGCTCCGGCTGGGCGAAGACATGATCGCAAAGACCGTCTGTCGTCACGCAGTCAAGGCGAACGACTTCCTGCGCCACGCCGAAGTGGAGAAACTGATTCACGACCTGCTCGATTGCGAGCTGCCCTATTGCTGTCCGCACGGTCGACCCACCATGATCCAGATTTCCCTCGGCGAGCTGGAGAAGAAGTTTGGACGCAAGGTGTAGCAACCTTTTGCTTCCTACACGTGGGTAACGCGGGCTTCTAACTTGCGTTTTCCTAATCCAAGGATCGCTTTGCCTTAAAATTCGAAAGGATTTACCGATGGCCTTCGCGGGCTCCGACAGGCTGTCAAAAACCTTCCGTCGAAAGGGAACACGGGCAACGTGCGCCTAAGAAATAAGGCGTGCAATCGCCACCCGTTTCCTCAGGATGCGTGGCATGACGTTCAACAAAAATATCGGAATGATCCTCTTGGCTGTTTACCTGATCCTCGTCGGACTGATCGCGCTGACCGGTCTGCCGTTCGGCATTCTGCCCGCAGTCGTGGCGTTGGTCGCGGGCATTTTCATTCTTATCGGGCGCTGAGACGGCTCGTCATAGGTTCGTTAGCCTCTTACGGTTTCCAGTCGCAATACGCTTGGTAGGCACCCCGCCGGAGGCTCGTCTTCCCGGGAGAATGTCGCTCCAACTGCTCCGCCAGCCACTGAAACCACTCCCAGCTCTTTTGCGTGCCGGTACGCTCCCGCTCTTCTTCCACAAACGGGCGGAACTTGCGCCAGGCAACCCTGGCCATGCCTCCGATGAGATCGTCGGCGACCGAGAGTGGCACGATCCGGGCAAAGACCGAATAGCCGACCCCTTCCATAATAGTCGCAATCTTGAGCGCGGCTTCCAGAGTTCGCGGATCGGTCTCGATCTGCTGCGCCGTCGTGCCTTCGGGGATCGAGGCCACAATCATGGAAGAACTCATCCACTCCGGCGACATCAACGCCTGGACCGCGGCGAAAGCGGCGCGCTCTTCGCGCTCGCGCCGGGCGCGGCGCATCTCGATCAGGCCAAAGGCGACGCCGGTCAGCACGGTCAGCGCAGTAGCGACGTTGGCGAGGGTGGAAAGGTCCAAGCCGAAAGGCTAGCACGACGAGTTCGCGGGACGGAATTGAAATCCGATCGTTTCGCCGAGACGGCGGCCGGAGCCGCTTCCCGCGTTACCAGCGAAATTGTGCAATTAAATCGCGTCGGCTAACGTGCCTCCCACATGCCTTCCGCCGACCCAATCGTAACAGCCGAAATCGTCGCGAAACACGGACTCACCCCGGAAGAGTACGAGCGCGTGCGCAGGATTCTTGGACGCGACCCGAACTTCACCGAGCTCGGGATTTTCTCCGTCATGTGGAGCGAGCATTGCTCTTACAAAAATTCACGGCGCGAGCTGAAGAAATTTCCGACGACCGGGCCAAATATCCTCGTTAGGGCCGGCGAAGAAAACGCGGGCGTCGTCGATATTGGCGATGGCTGGGCGGTTTGTTTCAAGATCGAATCGCACAATCACCCGAGCGCAATCGAGCCGTTCCAAGGCGCGGCGACGGGCGTTGGTGGAATCATCCGCGACATCTTCACGATGGGAGCGCGTCCGGAGTTTTTGCTTAACTCATTGCGCTTCGGGCCAATCACGGAGGGAAATCGGAAATCCGGAACGCGAAATCAGTTGCCGGCAAACCGTCGGCTCTTCCAAGGCGTCGTCGCGGGGATTGCGCATTACGGCAACTGCATCGGCGTGCCGACAATCGGTGGCGAAATTTATTTCGACGAAAGCTTCGAGGGCAATCCGCTCGTCAACGTCTTTTGCCTCGGTTCGCTCCGGCACGAACAACTTGCGCGGGGCGCCGCCAGTGGGGTCGGCAACCCGGTGTTTTATGTCGGCGCGGAAACCGGCCGTGACGGTCTGGCGGGCGCGGCTTTCGCGTCGCGCGCACTGACGGAAGAATCGAAGGAAGACCGCCCCGCCGTGCAGGTGGGCGATCCGTTCAAGGAGAAGCTGCTACTTGAGGCCTGCCTCGAATTGCTCGCAACCGATGCCGTCGCTGGCATTCAGGACATGGGCGCGGCCGGATTAACTTGCTCCACCTGCGAAACCGCGAGCCGCGGCGGGACTGGCGTAGAGATCGATCTGGCGAAGGTGCCGAAGCGCGAAAGCGGGATGACTCCCTACGAAATTCTTCTGAGCGAATCGCAGGAGCGAATGCTGATCATTGCACGCAAGGGCAAGGAGGCGGTCGTTAGGCAGATTTTCGAGAAATGGGATTTGCCCTGCGCCGAGATTGGCCGTGTGACCGATGACGGAATGATGCGCGTGTTGAACGACGGCGCAGTTGCGGCGGAAATCCCCGCCAAACCGCTGGCGGATGAAGCTCCGATATACGAGCGCGAGACCCAAAACGGAGCCGCAGAGATCGCGGAGGAAGACTTACTGAAAAAGTTCCCTGCGGCATCTCCGTCCTCTGCCGTTGATCACCTGCGACAGCTTTTGCGCGACCCAACGATTGCTTCCAAAAACTGGGTTTACCGCCAATACGACCACATGGTCCGCACTGGCACCGTGGTTAGGCCCGGGTCAGACGGAGCGGTCTTTCACCTCCGCGAGGCAAACAAGTTTCTGGCCGCGACCACCGACTGCAATTCACTCTACTGTCACCTCGACCCACGCGCAGGCGCCAAAATCGCGGTGGCGGAAGCAGCTCGCAATCTCACCTGCTCGGGCGCGGTGCCGCTCGCGGTCTCCGATAATTTAAACTTCGGAAATCCCTATAAGCCCGAAAACTTCTGGCAGCTCCGCGAAGCGGTTGAAGGCATGGCGGAAGCCTGCCGGGAATTCCAGACGCCGGTGATTGGCGGGAACGTTTCGCTCTACAACGAAAGCCCCGCTGGCGTGGTGGATCCGACGCCGACAGTCGCGATGGTTGGGTTAATTGAACGTGAGGAATGGATCACGACCCAGCATTTCAAAGCGGCGGGCGACGTTGTCATTCTGCTGGGCGAGTTCGGCAGCGAACTCGGCGGATCGCGTTATTTCAAGGTGATCCATGGCAAAAAACTTGGTCGGCCTCCGCGGCTCGTTTACGAGCGCGAGATCGCGCTCCAAAACGCGCTGCGCGAGCTGATCCAGGCCGGAAAAATCCGGAGCGCGCATGATTGCAGCGAGGGCGGTCTCGCGGTCGCGCTGGCGGAATGCTGCTTTCATCCTGCGGGTTCGTTAGGCGCGACTGTCGATCTGGCCGGGACAACTTTTTCGCCGCTCGAGCAAATTCTCTTTAACGAAACGCAGTCCCGCGTTGTCATTTCCTGTGTGCCTGAAGACGCGGACGCAATCCTGGGACTCTTCGCGAGTCGCAAGTTGCCGGCGGCGCGTCTGGGCTTAGTCGGGGGCAACACGATCGACGTCACCGTCGCCGGCGAAAGTTTGCGCTGGCCGCTCGCGGAAATTTACGCCGATTGGCACGACGCGATCGCGAACGCTTTGCGCGCGGAGACTCCGGCCACCTTATGAAAGTGGCGCACTCGCACACCTACGAGAAGGTCATCCTCACGATCGAGCTTGCCGGGTTTGCCGTCCTGCTCGCGGTCCTTTGGCTGGATGAATATCTGGATGTGCCGTTTCGTTTTCTCGGTGCGCCTAAAACGCCGCTTCGGCCGCAGGAGTTCTGGTTTGAAGCGATTACGACGGTTCTCGTGGCGAGCGCGGTGATTGCGGCGACGCTCTGGGTGTTTCGGCGGCTTCGGATTCTCAAGAGCTTCATCCAAGTCTGCGCGTGGTGCCGGAAGGTGAATCTCGACGACGATTGGATTTCCTTTGAGCAGTATCTCCAGCGCGAGCTCGACATGAGATCGTCACACGGCATCTGCCCGACCTGCCGCGCGAACGCAACGAAGCGCGGCACGGATCCACGCCCGCCAATGGCGCAGACAACGACGCTTTAGCTATTGGATTTGGCCGGCGCAGCTCTTGGCCGCTGGCGCAAATTGTAGCAGCGTAGTCCGCGAGTCCGTCTCTCTTGCGAAGCCGTCCTGCGAACGGATGTCATACGCGCTCCGCAAGGGTAAACTTCTGCAGTAGCTGCCGGAAGTTCAGAATACGTTTCTTCCGAGGTGGTCGCACCATGCCGCTACTTTGCCGAGCGCGACTATTCCTCTTTGCATGCATAGATTTTCGGCCCCTTGGCTAGACGGGACCTCGCTGCGGCGTCGCCGTCGCCATCCTTCGAAGCAATGCGGAACCGTGGCGTAGAAACGGTTCGCCTTCGGTAAACCTTCTAGCTTCCCAAAGACAATACGCCCTTTTGCTGACGGACACCTGACTTCC
>JAICMR010000013.1 GCA_025929155.1 Chthoniobacterales bacterium
GGTCCGCCACCGTAGCCACGGTCTCCTTGGTGTTCTTTGTGCAGGAGCTGACAGCGAGGATCAGGTCGCCGAGAGAGAGCTTCGAGTTCTTTTTGAGGATTTGCGTGTTCTTTTTCATACCGGGTTACCCGTTCATTCAGCAGGATAAATGCCAACTTCTAATTGGACGCTTGCCCCAGAGCGTCCGTTCAAATTCCGTGGGAAAAAGTGTCAACGCGCTCGCGCAAACGAGACACATGTGTCAAGTCGCCGACACTTTCTACGCGCCTTTCGGCTTCGCTGTCAGGCGCAAGACCAGCAAATAAAGCACCGCCAGCACCGCAACGAACAATACAATCCAGTGCGATTGCGTCTTGATCAGATGAAGAAGGCCGTCCGGATTGTTGATCAGGTCGGGCTGCGCCCGATAAGCCCGGTCACCCAGGTAAGCGAGAACGGCACACCATAGAGCAGACCCTACGATCGTAGCTGCGCTGAAGACCCAAAAGTTCATCCGCACGATTCCGGCGGGAATGGAAATCAAATGCCGAATGACCGGAAGAAGCCGAGCGAAGAACACCCCGCCCGCTTCGTAGCGCGAGAGCCAGACTTCGGCGCGTTCCAGCTTATCAGGGGCGATCAGAAAATATTTGCCAAAGCGGAGGACGATTGGGCGCCCCACCCAGAGCGAAACCCAATAACTAATCGCTGCGCCGATGTACGAACCGAGTGTTCCCGCCAGAATGACGCCGGTAAAACTGAGGTCCCCGCGGGCTGCGAGGAAGGCTGCGGGCGGAATCACGATCTCACTCGGCACGGGAATGATCGAGCTTTCCATCGCCATGAGCACAATGATCCCGACGTAGCCGCCCTGAAGAACCCATTCAAACCAAACTTCGAGTAAATGATGCATGATGAGAAATGCGGATTGCGGAACGCGGAATTCGGAACAGAACTAACGAGGCGCGTAGCTTGCCTCGCACTTCGCATTCCGCAATCCGAATTCCGCACTTCTCATGATCTACCGGCGCGTGCTTCGCTATTATCGGCCGTTTTTGGCGCCGACGATACTGGGGCTCGTGCTCTCGCTCGTTGGGATCGGCATCAACCTGCTGAAGCCTTGGCCGTTCAAATTCATCGTAGACCAGATTCTCCCGAACGATTCCGCGTTTCGCGCCACTCACGCGAACTGGCGCACCTACATTCCCCTCGCCTGTCTCGTCCTGGTGGGGCTACAGTTCGTCTGGGGCGTTGTAAATCTCGTCACCAATTACATCTTCGTGAAGGTCGGGCTCGAAGCGCTGCTCAAGCTTCGCACGGATCTCTATGCCTACCTGCAATCGCTTTCCCTCAAGTATCACGACGCCCGCCGCTCTGCGGACTCGAGTTTTCGGGTGGCCTACGATTCCCAATCCATCCAGACGATCTATAACAAGGGTTTCACGAACATTTTTGGTTCGAGCATCACGCTCGTTGGAATCTTTGTCATCATGCTCCAGCTCGACTGGGAGCTGACCTTATTGTCGTTAGGCATCGTTCCGCTGATCGTCTGGGCGATCTACTTTTTTGCGCATCGCATTCGGACGGAATCGACTTCCATACAGGAACAGGACAGCGCGATGCTGACCCAGGCGCAGGAAGGTTTGAGCTCGATTCGAATGGTTGCGGCCTTCGGTCGTGAGGACTTCGAGGTTTCACAATTCCACGAGCGCGCGCAGCGCAGCCTGCAGGCGAATCTCAGGCTGACTCTCACCAATGTGAAAAGCGCCCTCGTTATCAGCACGCTGATGGGAATCGGGACCGCGGCGATGTATTACCTCGGGACGCTGCACGTGCTCGCCGGCACGCTTACGCTCGGTTCCCTCATCGTCTTCAGTTCCTATCTCGTCATGCTCTACCAACCTCTCCAGGAATTGACCTATACCGCCTGGGCAATGGAGGGCGCGACTGCTGGCGCGCGCCGCTGCTTCGAGGTCCTCGATCGGGAAGATGATGTGCGCGATTCGCCCTCCGCCGTGGCGATCAATGAGACCAACGCCGCAATTGAGTTCGACCATGTCCGCTTCGCCTACAAGGATGAGCAAGCGGTCCTGGAAGGCATCGATCTCACGGTTTTGCCGAACCAGATCGTCGCGCTCGTCGGCGGAACCGGCGCCGGAAAAAGCACGCTCCTTAGTCTCGTCCCGCGCTTTTACGATCCGACTGCGGGCGTCGTTAGGCTGGATGGTCGCGACCTGCGCGAGATCACGAAGAAATCGTTGCGTGATAAGATCGCGATCGTGCTTCAGGACACGCTCCTTTTTTCCACCACGATTCGCGAAAACATTGCCTATGGCCGCCCGGACGCGACCGACGCCGAGATTCGCGAAGCCGCGCGGCGGGCGCAGGCCGATGATTTTATCCGCCGCTTGCCTAACGACTACGACAGCCCGGTCGGTGAACGCGGCGGACACCTCAGCGTCGGACAGCGGCAGCGGATCGGCATTGCGCGCGCCTTTTTGAAGGACGCGCCTATCCTTCTCCTTGATGAACCGACTTCCGCCCTCGACCCAACGACCGAAGCGGCCATCATGGAAACGATCAAGGAACTGATGCACGGCCGCACCACCCTCATCGTCACACACCGGCTCGCCACGATCCACAACGTCGATAAAATCGTCGTCCTCGAAAACGGTCGCGTGATCGAGGAAGGTCGCGGTCCGGAGTTGGTCGCGCGCGGCAATTCCTACGCGCGACTTTACACCGCCGGCAATTATCCCGAACGATGAGCAACGTGAACAGCTTACGCCGCGTCGAGAGCGATTGGTGGCCTGATCCCATTCCGCCAAACGTTGGTTTCGGCGCGGGCTTTTATTGTGAGACGGCGCAAATTTTTCGAAAGATGCGCAACAGCGCGCCCGACGCGCTCTCGTTAGGCGATTACGTTTCCTGTTACGCGGGTTGCTCGTTTTCGATCGGTGAAAATGGGCGCTGCACGGTCGGCGACTTTACCCTTCTTAATGGCGCGATCGTCATGGCGGAAGAATTGATCGAGATCGGGCGCTATTGCCTGATTTCCTGGAACGTCGGGATCGCCGATTCGGATTTCCACCCAATCGATCCCGCGCAAAGGCGCGCCGATGCCCTCGCCCTCGCGCCCTATTACAAAGATCGCCCGCCGCGTCCGCCGATCCGGACCGCACCGGTGCGCATCGCGGACAACGTCTGGATCGGGATGAACGCCGTCATTTTGAAAGGCGTCACGATCGGAGAAAACTCGGTCGTCGCAGCCGGGTCCGTTGTCTCGAAAAGCGTCGCAGCGAACACTGTCGTCGCGGGCAATCCTGCAATTGTGGTGAAACAGTTATAACCGCGGAGAATGCAGAGATTCCAGAGCGACCAGTGAAACGAGTTTTTCTTCCTCCGCGTCCTCTGCGGTTAATCAAAGCCGATGAAGCGTAAAAAGATCGTCGTAATGGGTTTCATGGGCTCGATGCCGATCGCCGGCGTTATCTGGCAGCATGTCCATTACCTCGTGGGGCTGCAACGGCTCGGACACGACGTTTACTACATCGAAGACTCCGCTCGGATTCCCTATAATCCGACGAACTTCGACACGAACAACGACTTCAGCTACGCCGCCAAAATCCTGGGACAACTTGCGGCGGAATTTCGGTTCGAAGGTCGCTGGAGTTTCTGCGCCCGCTATCTTCCGGAGCACCCAACCGGTGGGCTTTCCCTAACGAAAATACGGCAGCTTTACCGCGACGCTGACGCGATCCTGAACGTCTGCGGCGCCCAGGAATTCAATGACGACCTGTTGCAAAGTGAGCGCATCCTCTACGTCGAGAGCGATCCCGGAGTCGAGCAGATCAAAGTCGATCAGAAGACGCGGTCGACGATCGATTATCTCGGAAAACACCGCGCGCTTTTCACCTTCGGCGAAAACGTCGGGACCGACCGCTTTCCTGTTCCGCTGCACAAATTCAAATGGTTCTCGACTCGCCAGCCGATCGTGACCGACCTGTGGAAGACCGCGCGCGCGCCCAACGAATCGGCTGTTTTCACCTCGATCGCCAACTGGTCCACCAGCGGACTGAAAGACATCGAGTGGCGCGGCGACAAATATCTCTGGAGCAAATCGAGAGAATTTCTACGGTTCGTGACCGCACCGAAGAAAGCGGGTGAGCCGTTCGAACTGGCGACCGACATCAAGGACGAGAAGACGCGCCGGAAATTTGTCGCGAATGACTGGCGCTTCCGCCGGCCGCACGAGATGAGCGTCGATTACTGGGATTACCGCAACTACATTCGGCGCTCAAAAGGCGAGTTCACGGTCGCGAAAGATCAATACGTGCGGCTCCAGACCGGCTGGTTCAGCGATCGGAGCGCCTGTTATCTGGCGGCGGGGCGGCCGGTCATCACGCAGCAGACCGGCTTTACCGATCACTACGGCAACAGCGGCGGCCTCTTCGCTTTCCGTTCGTTAGGGGAAATCGCAGAAGCTGTGCGTGAGATCAATGCTGACTACAAAAAACAAAGCCGCGCCGCGCTCGCCGTTGCCCGCGAGATCTTCGAGGCGGAGAAGGTTTTGCGCGACCTGCTCGATCGCGCCGGCATCTGAGGCGGTCGCTCGGAATTGCGCCTGATCAAAAGTTGGAAGCAAACGGACAGTTGAGCCCATCCTGCCGATTCAGTTAAAGCGATGCGGCTCTTACTTTCGTTAGGCCGAGTGAAGTTGCCAAACGGGCGCGGACGATGCTAGAGAGCGCTACGATGTCACCGCCGAAGCGCGTCCGCCGCAAACGCCGCCGCAAATCCGTGCGCGGCCGGCAGTCGCAGGTGCGAGCAGTGCTTTTTCTCACACTGCTTCTGATCGCTGGATTCCTGATCGGCCTTTTCGGTTTCTCTTCGTTTCACAAAGGTTGGTATCGCTGGCGCGAATCGCGCCTGCTCAAGCAGGGCGCCGAATTTCTTCGGCAAAATAACCCCGAGGCCGCCGAAGCAGCCGCGCGCAGCGTGATCGCGCTGGATCCGAAATCTATCGCGGGCAGCCGAATCCTGGCCGAAGCAACCGAGCGCCAAAATCGCTCCGAGACGGTGGCTTGGCGCGCACAGGTTGCGCAGCTCGCGCCCTCGCTTGAGAGCCACCTGAATCTCGCCTCAGCCGCGCTTCGCTTCGGTCAGCTGGAAGTGGCGCGCCACGCCCTCGATCAAATTCCCGCCTCCGAGCACGACAAGGCGGCTTACCATGTCGTCGCAGGCTGGCTGGCCCGAGCCGAAGGAAACTCCGCGGACGAAGAACGGCACTTTGCGGCCGCGGTCGCGCGCGAGCCGAAGAACGACACCTACCAGTTCAATCTTGCGGTTCTCCAAATTCTTTCGCCAGATCCCGAGAAGCATGCGGCGGCCCGAAATACGCTCGAGCGCCTGAGCAAGGTGGCGCAGTTCCGCACCCAGGCATTGCGCTCGCTACTCGAGAATGCCATCCATCAAAATCAAATGCCGGCCGCGGAAGCGCTCGCGCAGGATTTGCAGATGAGCCAGGAAGTGACCTTCAGCGATTATCTGCTCTGCCTCGATCTCTATCGGAAGCTGAATCCAAAAAAATTCCGCGCGCTCCTCGCGAAGGTGAAGCCGGTGGCGGCGCGGAATAGCAACGATCTCGCGCAGTTGATCGCCTGGATGAACGAGAACGACCAGGCGAGCGAGGCGCTAAAGTGGATCGAAAAGTTACCTAACGAACTCACGAACAAACCGCCGGTCGCGATTGCGGTTAGCGATTCGCTGGTGGCGACGAAAAATTGGTCGCGCCTGAAACGCTGGACGCGAAGCAGCTCCTGGGATGATAAGGAATATCTGCGCGATGCCTATCAGGCTTATGCGCTCCGTGAAGCGCGTCGCGCCGCCGGCGACGCCGAATCGGAAGCGCTTTGGGCCGCCGCCGAAAAAGAAGTGGCCGATCACCCCGAGCGCCAACTGGCGCTGGCCCGTCTCGCTTCGAAATGGAAACTGGACGAGGAAGCAAAAAAGCTCTGGACACGGGTTGCGGACGCGTCGCGGAATCGGCGCGAAGCGCTCGAGGCGCTTTACGAGATATATCGCCAGGACAACGACCTGCCGAACCTGCGCGCGATCGCGCAACGGCTCCACGAAATCTCGCCGGACGAGGTGGCGCTGGGAGCAAACGCAGCCCGGCTCGCGCTGCTCCTCGATCGGAACACCACCGCTGGACAGCAGCTCGCCGCGGAGGTTTACAAAAAGGCGCCTAACGAACCCGCCGCGGCGGTGACCTACGCGTTCTCACTCTACACGATTGGTCACACTCCGGCCGGGCTCGAGATATTAAAGAAGTTGCCGCCCGAAGCGTTGCGCGATCCGCATGCGGCAGTTTACGCCGCGCTCCTCTTTGACGACGACAACCAAACAGCCGCGGCGGACGAATACATCAAACTGGCCCGGGCAGGGCACTTGTATCCCGAGGAGAAACAACTGCTCGAGGAGATCACGACGCGCCGGCAAAATCCCACCCCTTCGCCAGCGCCTGCATCCGCGCCTTCGCCTAACGACGTCACTCCATCCGGCACAACCTCGCCGGAAATCCTGGCGCGGGCGCTTGCCCCATTCAGCCTAACGACACTGACGCGGCGGACTTCGCAAGCGATCTGAGACAGTGGCGCGCTCGATTTTTTCCGCCCACTCTCGGATCCATAACCTGGCAAGATGAATGGCGCCGCCTGGCTGGCAGAGGTGCGCGTAACGTTCCCGCGATTGCGACGGCTCAACGTGCGATCTCGCGCAAATCTTCCACCCAAACGAGCTCACAGGCGCCGTTGCCGGAATCCGTTCGACTGAGGGAACTGCGCCAGGTGCCGATCTCCGGTCCGGTCGCTTCCACCAGCAGGCCGCTTAGATGAACCAGCTCGCCGGCGCGCAGCTTTTTGCAGCGCGTCGCGATCGAGCGGCTGGAAGGACTGAGATGAAGATTAGTCGCGTGGGCGATGATTTCGTTCTCCGGAATCGGCGGCGGGTTGTGTTGCCAGTGATACCAAAAAAAACGCGCGCTCTGGCTGAGACTAAGCTGATCGAGCACCGCCTGGTCGGACATCGCGCCCCAACCGACAGCGAGATCGACCGGCACGAGGGCCGACGGCCGGTCGTAGCGATAAATCTTCCGGTGAAGAACCCGCGCATCGAGCGCGAAATGCGCCAGCGGTTGAAGATGGAATTTACCGGTGTCGAACGCGGAGTCGTCAGGCGAGAGCGCCGTTTGCGATGGTTCGGTCGGGATCAGCACACCCGGCGGATAAACTATCGGAGCCGTCAATCGGCTGTAGGCAAAGCAGGCGAGAACAAGAGCCGCGAAAAACGAAACCGACTTCATCTTTGGTGAGTCGGGGAGCAGTTTTGATGCGCGCCGTTGTCTGACGAAAGTGCCCAAACCGCTCATCCTGAACGAAGCGCGCCGAAGTCGAAGGGTCCGACGGAGCAGCCGAGAAGATCCGAAACCGAATGAACGATCTTCAATCGCTCCTATCCCTGCGTTGAATTTCGGCCACGCCCGATTGATTCAACACCTAGATGCCGCTGATCGTTAGGGGAAAAGCAGGTGTCCGGAGGAACAGTAACTGGAAGACGCTTGCAGCAGAACAAAAGGAAAAGGCTAACCAACCGCCGCGCGGGGGTTCCAGGCAACGTCCCTACATCACCATTCCACCATCGACTGTCAGCACCTGGCCCGTAATATATCGGGCTTCCGGCGCCGCAAGAAACGCGACCGCGGCGGCAATGTCTTCCCCTTCGCCGAATTTGCCTGAAGGGATTTTGGCGCGGATTGCCTCTTTGATCTGGTCGTTGAGCACATCGGTCATGTCGCTGACGATGAAACCGGGCGCGACCGCATTTACCGTGATGCCGCGGCTCGCGAGCTCGCGTGCGAGGGTTTTCGTTAGGCCGATCAGGCCGGCTTTGCTCGCGGCGTAGTTCGCCTGGCCGGCATTACCGGTGAGGCCAGCGATCGAGCTGATGTTGATAATCCGACCGCTGCGCTGCTTGATCATCGAACGCATCACCGCCTGCGCGAAGCTGAAGGCGCCGCGCAAATTCGTGTCGATGACTGTGTCCCAATCCTCCATCGACATCCGCATGCTGAGTCCGTCGCGGGTGACGCCGGCGTTATTCACCAGGATGTCGACCCGGCCGAAGTTCGCGAGAATTTTCGCGCCGGTTTCCTGCACCGCGGAGTGGTCGGCGACATCGACGGCATACGCTTTCGCGGCCTCGGCGCGGGTGGCGTTGATTTCGTCGGCGGTGCTCTGTGTGGTGGCTTCGCTCCGACTGACGGACGCGATTCGCGCGCCTTCAGCAGCGAGGCGCAACGCAATGGCTTTTCCGATTCCCCTGCCCGCTCCCGTGACGATCGCTACCTGATTGTCGAATCTCATAAGTTGAAAATTACCCGCAGAGAACGCAGAGAGCGCGGAAGAAATAATAAAATCATTCCGTCCCGATCTGCGCCTCCCTCCGGTTGGCCGGCTCTACTGCTTGCCGCTCGTCTCTTTCACGGTCTTACCTTCTTTCATGACGAAGAAGACCCGCTCGGTCGCCGTGATGTCGGAGGTCGGGTCACCCGGCATCGCAATCACATCGGCGAGTTGGCCTTTCTCCAGCGTGCCGAGTCTGGCGGCCACGCCTAACAAGTCCGCGTCCGCTGAAGTGGCGCTGATTAACGCGTCAATTGGCTTCATGCCGAGACCGGTCATGAGCGCGAACTCTTTGGCGTTTTCGCCGTGCGGATAGACCCCGGCGTCGGTCCCGAAGGAAATTTTTACGCCGATCTTGAGCGCGTTGCGAAACATCTCGGATCGCGCCGCGACCGCCGCGCGCGCCTTCGCCTGCACCGCCGGTGGATACTTGTCGATCTTGCTCATGATCTGCTCGGCCGCGATCAAAGTGGGTGTGAGATAAGTGCCTTTGGCCTTCATCAGTTGCAGCGTTGCCGGTTTCAGAAAAGAGCCGTGCTCGATCGAATCGACACCGGCGTTGATGGCTTCGCGCGCCGCCTCATCGCCGTGACAATGAACGGCGACCTTCTTGCGCAAACGATGTGATTCATCGACCAGCGCCTTCATTTCTTCGGCAGAAAATTGCGGCACATCCACCTCGTCGGTTAACGACATTACGCCGCCCGAGACCGCGGCCTTGATCACATCGGCGCCATTCTTCACTTCGTATCGAACCGCCTTCCGAATCTCCTCCGGCCCATCGGCGATGCCGTCGGTATAATCCATTTGTCGGCCGAAAACACCGTCGCGAAAACCATCTGAGCGATCGAAATGACCGCCGGTTGCGCCGATGCCCTTGGTGGCGACGAGCATGCGCGGGCCCGCGACGATCCCGTGGGTGATTGCGTTTCGGAGCGCAACGTCGAGGAAGAGTTCACTCCCGACGTCACGCACGGTGGTAAAGCCGGCGTCGAGCGTGGCGCGCGCATGAGGAATCGATTTAAAGGCCATCGTCGCGACGGAATCTTCGAGATTTTTGAGGCGCAACTCGTTGTAGGGCTCGGAATAATAGTCGCTTGTGAGATGCGTATGTGCGTCGATGAAACCGGGCGAGAGCGTGGCGTCGCCCAGGTCGATCACCTTGGAGTCGTTAGGCACGGCGAGATTGCTGCCGGCGTCGAGGATCTTGTCGCCTTGGATCAGAACGACACCATTCGGGAGGAGCGTTTTCGATTTGCCGTCGAAAAGACGCGCGGCTTTGAGCGCAATCGTTTCCGCGCCTAGCGAAGCGACGGAACCGTAGAGAACGCAGAGGACGCAGAGAAGACGACAAGCAAGAAGCCGAATCATCACGCAGGTATAGAGACACCTAACGACCTGCACAAGATTCTTCGCGCGTGCCACTGGTTCGTGGAAAGCGTGGAGCATGACTGATGGCAGGTGGATCGAATCGCACGTGCCGGCGCGGCTCGACCGTCTGCCTTGGACGCGGCTGCACTGGCTGATCGTCGTCGCGCTCGGCGCGACCTGGGTTCTCGACGGACTCGAGGTCACGTTAGCCGGCGCGGTCGGCGCGATGCTCACACACAAGTCGACGCTCGGTTTCACTCCAGCGCAGGTTGGTGCGAGCGCGACATTTTATCTTGTCGGTGCGGTCGCGGGCGCGATCGGCTTTGGCTACGCGACCGATCGGCTCGGACGGAAAAAGCTCTTCTTCGCCACCGTCGCGGTTTACCTGGTGGCGACCGCGGCGACGGCGTTCTCGTGGAATTTTGCCAGCTATGTTTTTTTCCGCGCGATCACCGGCGCCGGGATTGGCGGCGAATACGCGGCGATCAATTCCGCCATTGATGAGCTGATTCCAGCGCGGGTACGCGGCCGGGTCGATCTGATCATCAACGGTTCGTATTGGATCGGGGCGGCACTCGGCGCGGGCGCGACGCTCTGGCTGCTCGATCCGCGGCTCGTCCCGATTTCGTTAGGCTGGCGTTCTGCTTTTGGGATCGGTGCGGTGCTTGGACTGATCGTGATCTTCTTCCGCCAATGGGTGCCGGAAAGTCCTCGCTGGCTCATGATTCACGGTCGGAATGCCGCAGCGGAAGCGATCGTCGCACGATTCGAGGAGGCGGCCGGAACATCTCGCCTAACAATTCCTAACGAACCGTCGACGCGCATCCGGAGCCGCACGCACACGCCTTGGAGCGAGATCTGGAACGCGATCGTGCACCAGCATCGGCGCCGCTCGCTGCTCGGTTTCGTCCTCATGCTGACGCAGGCTTTTTTCTACAACGCGATCTTTTTCACCTATCCGCTCGTGCTCATGCGCTTTTACGGCGTCCCACCCGAAAATGCCGGGCTTTACCTGCTGCCTTTCGCGCTCGGAAATGTCCTGGGGCCGATCGTGCTCGGGCATCTCTTCGACACGATTGGACGGAAACCAATGATCACCGCGACATATCTCATCTCGGGGATTTTGCTCGCGTTGACCGGGTGGCTCTTCCAAGCCGGGCTGCTCGACGCGCGCACGCAAACGCTTGCATGGATGGTGATTTTTTTCGTTGCCTCGGCGGCGGCGAGTTCCGCTTATCTAACCGTGAGCGAGATTTTCCCGCTCGAGATCCGCGCGTTCGCGATCGCGGTTTTTTACGCGGTCGGAACGCTCGCAGGCGGCGTCGGCGCGCCCTGGTTGTTTGGCTGGATCATCGGAACCGGTTCCCGGAACGCGCTCTTCACCGGCTATTTGGCGGGCGGGTTTTTGATGATCATCGGCGGGTTAACGGAAGCGTGGCTGGGTGTTCGCGCGGAACGGCAATCGCTCGAGAGCATTGCGGCGCCGCTCTCCAGCCAGGGCTAGTCCGGGGAGCGCACGCGAGGCGCGTGCACTTCGCAGACCAACGATTTCGCGGCTCGATCATCCGCGATACTGACAGCTCGTTAGGCGCAGAGCGCGCGATCAGATTTCGTTATGCTTCGCGCTGGCGGACTCGCCTATTCTCGCCAGCCAATCCGGTAGATAGCTCATCTCGCGAGCTTCCAGGCCGGGGATCGCTTCGTCGCCTTCCACGCCGACGGGCGACGGGAGAACGCGGTTCGCGAGTTTCATCATTTCGCCCGTCAGGCTCGGAAAGAGGGCATTCCCGATGATGGCGAGGCGCGCGTGCAGACCGATCGTCAGCGACGCCTGGCCGGAGCGACAGGCGGCGACGATTTTAGCAGCAGCGCGCTCGGCTTTCACGGCGGCGACGGGAAGCGAAGCGGAAACCGCAAACCAACCATATTCCGCGCCGTGGTTCCCTTTGAATTTGGCCTGAACGTGCGAGCCGGTGCGCATCAGTCCAGGCGTGACGGTCGTGACGCGGATGCCATCGAGCGCAAGCTCGGCGCGAAACGCGTCCGAGAGCCCGACGAGCGCGAACTTGCTAATGCTGTAGGGAGCCAGGTGCGGCACCGCCACTTTCCCGCCGATGGATGCGATATTAACAATCCGTCCCCCGCCCGCGCGGCGCATGTGCGGGATGACCTGCCTGATCAAATTGAAGGGCGCCCAGAGGTGCAAGGCCATCGCTTTTTCGAAATCGCCGCGCCGCATATTGTCGAGGGGGCCGACCTCGATGATGCCGGCGTTGTTGATCAGCACATCGATTGCCCCGTAGCGATCGATCACGGTTTCGATCGCGCCTAACGACTGGCCTCGATCAAGCAGATCGCAGGCAACCCCGATGGCGTCGCCGCCAATCTTCCGCAGTTCGTTACACGCCTCGTCGAGTTCCGATTGATCGCGCGCGAGGAGCGCGAGACGGGCGCCCTGCGCGGCAAGCAAACGCGCCATCGTTAGGCCAAGTCCGCGCGAGCCACCGGTGATAACGATCGATTTTCCCGCAAAGGAAAAGCTGCTGCGGACCAAACGCGAGACCGCCCAGGTGCCGAGTCCGATTCCGCCGAGGGTGAGAAAAAAAGCGCGCTTCATGCCCGACTATACATTTCTTGGACGAAGCGCAGGCTCTGGAGAAGAGAGCCTCGGTGGTCGTGCGGGGTCGGAGCACTTTCCGGCCAGAGACGGACGGAATGCGGGCCCTTCCCTCCAGCCTGACGATCAGCCGTCTAAGCTTCGGCCTGGAGCGGCATCCCCGGCGGAACATGATCGCCGGCGGGCCTGCGAAAAGTCAGCGCGAGCAGGAACGCGATCAGCAAAATGGCCGCGCTCGCGAAGAGTGGCGTCCGCGCATACTGCGCAATCGGGGAATGGAGATCGAACATCAGGAGCCAGCCGCCGAGGAGCGGCCCGACCAGGCGGCCGACGCTGCCGGCTGACTGCATCAGGCCCATGGCACGCCCCTGCCAACTGCGATCGATCATTTGCGACGCGAGTCCATTCAGTGTCGGATTCACCAGGCCGTTGGCGATCGCGATTGCGCCGCAAACCGCGAGCAACATCGGCAGTGTCGTGACCAGTGGCATGAAGACCATCGAGCCCGCGAGCAGAAACAATCCGGTTCGCGCGAGCGTGGTTTCGCCAAATAGTTTCACGAGCCGTCCGATCAGCCCGCCCTGTAAAATGACGCTGATGATCCCGATGAATCCAAAGAGATAACCGGTCTGCCGCGCGTCGTAGCCGAAATGCTTCTCCGTAAGGAGGGCGAAGAGCGTCGTCATGATTGCGAATCCGGTAATCGTGAAAAAATAAGTGATCACGATCGTGGTAAAAAAGCGCGCGTGGCCGTGCTGGAAGACCTCGGAAAAGTTCATCCGCTCGTGCCGCTTCGATCGGTACTCGTGCGACAGGCTTTCCGGTAAAATGAAGTAGAGCAGCACGACATTAATGGCGGCGAGCGCGGCCGCAAAGTAGAAGGGCGCGCCATAGGAAATGCGGCTCATGATTCCGCCGATCATCGGACCGAAGGTGAACCCGAGCCCGAAAGCCGCGCCGATCAAACCCATCGAGCGCGAACGATTCTCCGGCGTGCTGACGTCGGCGATATAGGCCTGTGCGGTCGAGATGTTGCCGCCAGTCGCGCCGTCGATGATGCGGGCGACAAACAGGAGCGTGAGCGAGCCCGCCCAGCCCATCACAAGAAACCCGATCGCCGTGCCGATGATGCTGACGATCAAAACCGGCCGCCGGCCGACCCGGTCCGAGAGCCGGCCTAACAATGGCGTAAAGATGATCTGCATTCCGGAATAAATCCCGGTGAGCCAGCCGATCTGGAGCGGTGTGGCGTGAAAATGTTCTGCGTAAAGCGGGAGCACCGGAATGACGATGCCGAAACCGACCATGTCGATGAAAACGGTGACGAAGATGACGAACAGCGGAGACATGAAGGAGAAAGTGATGAGTGAAAAGTGGCGCAGGACAAGTGCAAGTTGCCTCGGCGCCGACGCAGGTCATTCTGAGCGAAGCGCAGCGCAGTCGACGGATCCCGTGGAGCGCCCGTCAGGCTCGGCTTGCGAATCGACCATCGCCGACGGCCGCGTCACAGCCTAACGAATGGCAATCAGAATATTGCCGGATCTCCGTGCGAATCGGCTACGTGTGGGACCTGCTTTCCTATCCGTGTTTGCGATTGAAGCGCGCGACTTCACGCGCCGTCTCGCGGTCTGTGGCGCGCTTTTTCAGATCGAGGCGTTTGTCCCGCGCCTCCTTGCCTTGGGCAACGCCGACCTCGGCTTTGATCCGGCCATTTTTCCAATAGAGCTTGAGGATCACCAGCGTCCGGCCGGCAATGTTCGTTAGGCCGTAAAGCTTATCAATCTCGCGCCGGTGCAGGAGCAACTTCCGGACGCGTTTGGTAGGCGGCGCCTCGTGGCTGGCCTGCGCGTAGGGCTGGATATCGGCGCCATAGAGGAAGGCTTCACCCTTCTCGATCCGGGCGAAGGCATCACCGATATTCGCTTTTCCGGCGCGGATTGATTTGACTTCGCTGCCTTTGAGTTCCACTCCCGCCTCAAACCGTTCCAGGATGTGGAAATCCCGCAGCGCTTTCCGGTTGAGAATCGTCTCAGCGGGCATGGGAAGCGATGAGTGACAAGTGACGAGTGGCAAGCAGACGGCTTAGCCGGTCACTCGTCCCCGGTCACTTTTCACTCCGACTTGCCGTCCGGCGTTTCCTTCACCTCTTCAAAAGTGAGTTTGCCGGCGATGATTTCCTTCAGCGCAATGTCGGTGAGGGAAGACTTAAGGGTGGCTTCGACGAGTGGACGATGGCCGATGCCGAGTTGGCGGACGCGCTTCGAGACGACGTTAATCAAAAGTTGCTGGTTGGGGATGATCTTGGTGGCTTCTTGCAGGAGTTGAGCGGTCATATTTCGCAGGAGACGAACGGAGCTGACGTTGCCGGTGGGAAATTGCAGGATGGCCGCGGTGCCGTTGAGATCGGGAGCGGCGGTAAGAGAGGCTGGCATCGTCGAGGAAAAGAGGATTCGGATAATCCCCGCAACCATCGGGATGTCAACGGTTTTGTTCGCGCCAACGGATTCGCTTGCCATCGACATGGAACTGCGCGAAATAGTCGCGCCGGGCGTAATGGCGACATTTCGCTCCGCGATTTCGGGCTGTGGCTCAGCTTGGTAGAGCGCCTGTCTCGGGTGCAGGAGGTCCAGGGTTCAAATCCCTGCAGCCCGACGCCAATCCGATGGAACGTGATGCGAACTTTATTCTTTTCGCCCGAGCAGAGCGAAAATTTCGGTCGAGTTGCGTTTTCCTTTTACCGCGACCTCGCCCAGCCGACGCGTGCGATAACAGCGTTTTGCTTTCGCCAAAGTCGAACAACTTACGATGATTCGGGTGTGATACTCGGCTGTTTTCGTTAGGGCTTCGAGGCGGGAGGCGAGATTCACGCCGTCCCCGACTACGGTGTAGTTGAGGCGCGTTTCCGATCCCATGTTGCCGGCCACAACGACATCGGTGTTGATCCCGATGCCGAGTCCGAGCACGGGCAAACCGCGGTCCTGCCATCGCCCGTTCAATTCGTCGAGCGCGGCAGTCATGTCGAGCGCACAACTCAAGGCCGCGTCGGCCGCATCGGGATTCGCCAGTGGCGCGCCGAACAGGGCCATCAGTCCGTCGCCAACATATTTGTCGACTACGCCATGGTGCTCATCGACGATCGCGGCCATTCGGGTAAAATAATGGTTCAGGACCGAAACGGTCTCTTGCGGCGGCAGCGCTTCGCCGATGGCAGTGAAATCGCGAAGGTCGGAAAAGAGCACCGTCACCTCGCGTTCTTCGCCACCGAGTGCGACGCCGTGGCGCAGCAATTCGGCCGCGACGGTTGGCGAAATGACTTTGCCTAACAAACTCCGGACGCGATCCCGTTCCTCAAGACCGGCGCTCATTCTGTTGAAAGTTTTCGCGAGCGCGCCGATCTCGTCGTGTTGCCTGACGTTCACCCGATGGCTGTAATCGCCCTCCGCGATTTTCTGAGCGCCCTCCGCCAGGTCCAGCACAGGACGCGAGACACCGCGGGCGATCCAGAATCCGAGGGCGACCGAAACAGCCAGCCCGAGCAGAGCGAGAATGAGGTATGTGCGTTCGATCCTCAAATAGGGCGCGAGTTCCTTATCGAGCGAGCGCTGCAGAAGCGCGGCAACGTTGCCATTTTCCGCCGCCAACGGAACGGCGTAGCTGAGGAAATTTTCGCCCGCGATCGGCAGACTAACGACCCGGTTCGGAATCGGCACGCCGTCATCCAGAATCGAGAGCAGCGTCTCCCGTTTCGCTCCATCAAACGTGCTGGCAAAGAGCCGCTTTGCTGAAAAGAAAGTGATCTCCAAATCCGTGAAGCTCTGGATCTCGCGCGCAAAATCGTCATCGACGCGAAAGGTCGGGCAAAGCCAGGCAATCGGCGCCGGGGCGAGGATCGGCGTAACCGCAATCGCGTCGAGATCGTGATCGAGCAAGACGAGTCCATTAGCCGATTCGCCGCTCTCGGCGCGGGCGATCAATTTCGGGAAGGGAAACGCGACCCCGTGGCGTTGCGGATGGCTCGTATCGAAGAGCAGTTGCTTGTCGAGCGAAGCGATCAAGACAACATCCGCCTGCACCCGACCCTGCAAATTTTCCAATGCGGATAGCGTGGTCGCACGATCGCGATCGGCGTCGGCAAAGGCTTCCTGAAAAGCGTGATCGCGTGAGATGATGGCGGAAGCGCCCGCGATCTGCTGATTGCGCTGCTCGATGAGCTTACGGAAAATGCGTCCGCCAGCGCGGAGGCGTGTCTCGATCTGGGTGAGCGCGTGTTGTCGGTTTGCCTGCCTAACGACTAGGTAGGTCGCGCTCTGCAGGAGCGTGAGGAGCGCGACGAAGAAAAACAGCAGCCGGCTCCGGAAACGGCGAAATTTCAGGGGTATCCTCCAGTGGAGAGAGCAGGTGCGCGCTGCGCTCGAAAGTCCGGTTTCAAGGGCAGTGTGAAGGAGAGCTCCTTCTTCATGTCCGCGAGATCGATCACTTGGGCGAAGCGTTCCGGCGCACCCTTCAGCGATGGCTGCCAAACCAGGACGGTGTAATGACCGGCGGGCAGATTTCTCAGCGAGGCGCGTCCGGATTGATCCGAAACGGAAAAATGTGGCGTCGGCAGGACCGCGACATAAGCGATCATCCAGTCGTGAATATTGCAGCCGAGGGTGACGAAACCTTCCTTGTCGAAAACGACCGGAGCGGCGGGCGAACCGGCGTAGAGCGGCAGCTCGAAACGTTTCGCCGGCGAAAGCGAATAGACGTGATGCCGGATGTTGTCGCTGTTCGGAAACCAAATCGCAGTGCCCACCTGCACGGCAGTGACGTAGGGAACGAACTGCTTATTCCTTTGATCGATCGCCGCCTGTTTCGGCACCCGCGCCGACGTCGCGCCACTCTTCTTTGCGTAGACAACGGCGTTGGCAACCAAGGCGCCGCCGCTATCTCGCACCGTCACATCGAGCGAGCCCGCAGGGAGCTGCGGTGCGAGACAGGCGTAAACCAAAGCAATGGCGATGCGTGCGAATTTCACCTCAATAAGCGAAAGCGATTCCGGCTTCGACCAGATGATTTTCGTATTGCAGTTCACTCTCCCTGGTGTGGGCATAGGTGTAGCGGAACTGAACCGACAAGTATTTGCCGAGAGCGTAACTGGCGGAGAGGGAGAGAGCGCTGGTCGGCGCGCGCAGCTTGTAAGCTGTGTAGCGCGGGTTCTCGCCAAAGGTTGTAATCGGTCGCAGAGCTGATGCCAACCTCACGAGATCAGGCCGGGGCGGAACGGCGTAGGAAATGATGTCGCCGTTCCGATAAATGTAACCAAGCGCGACTTGAAGCGAGGAAGTGACATTGAAGACCGCGAAGACATCTGCGCCTTGACTGCTTTGATCGAAGAAGTCGTCGGACGCGCTGAGGTTTTCAAAGGTGTAACCCGCCTCGAGCGCGATCCGCTGCGAGAGACGAATTCCGCCGCGCAGATGAAGTCTTTCGTCCCAATTACTCCGGCTGCTGTCGCTGAAACGGTCGTAACCGATGCGATTTTCGATCGAGAGCCAGGGCGCGCGCGGACCCAGCCCGAAGCGATAACGCAGCCGCGTCGTTAGGCCGGCGCCCAATCTGTCGAAGGAATCGAATTGATCCCACACCTCACTCCGCACATCCCCGGACACGCTCAGCCGAAGGTCGCGCGTGAGCTGGAATCCATTCGTCGCGGCGACTTCACTCTTCCAGGCCCAATCGGGTTCTTCATCCGCGGCTCGATCTGCATTAGCCAGGTTACTGTTGTAAAGCGCGCCCGTCTCGGCGCTCAAGTTCCAGTCCGCTCGGGCGCGCGTCGCGCTGAGCGCTAAGACTGCGATCGAAACTGCTAAGCTGGCGATTTTCACACCGAGTTGGATCCGGGCCGATTTCCACTCTCTCGTTGCAAGTTTCCTCTTCCTTCTCGGGAAAGGCGATCAGAAAAGACAACCAGGTTCGAGTTTTGCGCAGAGGAGCTTTGGCAAATCCAAGTCCGCAATTTCGGCGAATCTGCGCTATCAGTCTCACGCGGCATGAACGATTCCGTGCTCACTACGATTGCGATCACCGGTTTTGGGATTGCATTCTTCCATGCGGCGATCCCGACGCACTGGCTGCCGTTTGTGCTGACGGCGCGCGCGCAACGATGGAGCCGGCCGAAGACTTTGGGAATCACCGCGCTCGCAGGGAGCGGTCATGTTCTCTTCACCGCTGCACTCGGTCTCGTGGTCGCGTGGCTGGGAATCGCGCTGAGCGATCGAATTGGCGTTTGGTTTCCTCGGATTGCCGGCGGCGCGCTGGTGCTCTTCGGATCGTTTTACGTTTACCGGCAACTCACCGGCCATACGCATACGCATTTGCATTGGTTTGGTGCACACGGCCACGAACACACTGATGAGCATAAACACGCGCATGAGCACAAACACGCCCAAGGAGGAAAACCGAGCGTACCCCGCAGACATTCCGATTTTGCGGCGATCGTTAGTCTGCTTGCGCTGCTGACTTTCTCGCCGTGTGAAGGGTTTATTCCGATCTATGTCTCCGGCGTGCGGTATGGTTGGCGCGGCTTTGCTCTGCTCACCGCGATCCTCTCGATTGCGACGGTCGCGGGAATGCTGATCTTTACCTTCCTCGCGCTCACCGGGATCGAGCAGATCAAGCTGCGTTCATTCGAAAAATACGAAAGCGGTGTGATGGGCGCGCTCTTGTGTCTCGTGGGCATCCTGATCATCCTCTTCGAGAAATGAGCAAAGAACTTCAACCTGGCGACAAGGCTCCGGATTTCACTGCCACGGCAGTCGGGGGAAAGTACGGCGAGGGCGAGACCGTCAGCCTGAAAGAACTGCGCGGTCATCCCGTGGTGCTCTACTTTTATCCGAAGGACGATACGCCCGGTTGCACGACGCAGGCTTGCGGATTGCGCGATAGCTGGCCGGTCTTCGAGGGCAAAGCCGAGGTTTTTGGCGTGAGTGTGGACCCGGAGAAGAGCCATCAGGAGTTCATCGCGAAATACCATCTCCCGTTTCCGTTACTGGCCGACCCCGAGAAAAAACTGGTCAACGACTACGGCGTCTGGGTCGAGAAAAGCATGTATGGCAGGAAATACATGGGCGCCGAACGCACGACCTTTGTGATCGATGCGGACGGCCGCATCACCGCGATTTTGCACAAGGTAAAACCCGCCGCACACGCCAAGCAGTTAGAAGCGGCGTTCTCCTCCTGATTCCTGCTCCTAATCGGGATTTTGCGCAGGAACGGAAAGGATTAGGAGCAAGAGCAGAAGCAGGATTTGCAGGCGCGAAATGAGTTGCCAAGCGCACCAACTAATTTACCTTCGCTGCGCTGTGACCGGTTTTGGTCGCAGTTTTGGTTTCAGATGCTGATCTTCGGCACTCCGAAATCGGCAGATTTGAAATCTCTTCTATGGGCTCGCTGAAAAAACGACGAAAAGCAAAAATCTCCAAACACAAGCGCCGCAAGCGGATGAAAGAAAACCGCCACAAGAAGCGTTTGCGTTACAAGTCGTAAGTTTCTCAGCAGTCGTTAGGCGCAGCTGCGTTTCCCAGGAAGCGCTTCATTTGCGCGGCTTCCGCGACCCTCTTACTTTTTCCGCGATGATCCGCAGGAAAAGGTTGACTCTGCCGTCCGTGGCGGTTGCATTGGCGTTCTTCTGCGTCGGGTCGCTCGCCGCCCGTCCTGTCGTCGGCGTTCCGTCGGCTCCGGCGTCGCGCGGTTCCTCCAAATCCTGGGTACAGGATGATTCGCTCATCCTTCATCCGCCGAAGGATCTCGCCCTCCAATACGAGGGCGAACGCAAGGCGCAGGCGCTGACGGCCTATGTCGAAGCACTCGATCTCCAGGAGAACGGGGAAAGTGAGAAGGCGCTGGAAGCCTTTGAGAAAGTCCTGAATGTTGACCCGGGCGAGATCGATCTCGCGACGCGGGTGGCTTTTCTCCTCACCGGCCAGGGCGATTACCCGCGCGCGATCGACATCCTGAAAGACGCGGTCAAAGCGCAGCCCAAGGATCCAGAGCCTTACCTTCAGCTGGCCTACATCTACGCGAAGTATCTTAAGAAAATGGGACCAGCCATTCGTTACGCGAAGCAGGCGGTCAACCTCGCGCCGGCCGTGATCGACGGTTATCAACGGCTCTGCGAAGTCCAGCTTACCGCCGGCGACGGAAAAGCTGCGCTCCAGACGCTCGATCGCGCCGCGAAGGTTGACACAAATGACCCTTCGTTCTGGACGCGACTCGGCAAACTTTATCTTGCGCTACTTGCGCAAAACACGGCCACGCCGAAACCCGAGGAGCTAACCAAGGTCAACAAGGTCTTCCGCAAGGCTCTCTCGCTTGCGCCCGGCGATGCTTCTGTCATGAAAGACGCGGCTGACTACTTCGCCGCAACCCAGCAGGTGAAAGATGCGATCCCGCTTTATCTCCGCGTTCTCGAGTTACAACCTAACGACACTGGGGCTCGCGAGAAACTTGCAACTGGCTTCCTCGCCACCAATCAGCGCGGGAAAGCCATTCAGATGTTGCAGGAAATCATTCAACAACATCCGGACCAATATCAGTCCTATCAGTTGTTAGGGAAAGTGCTGGAGGAAGACGGAGATGCCCTGCTCCGGGAGAAGAAACTGGAACAGGCGAAAGCTGAGTTCGGCAAGGCGGCGGCAAGTTACGAGCAAAGCCTCCTGATTAACTCGGCTCAGCCCGAGAGCTATCTTCATCTCGCGGAGCTGTATCTTACCCGACTTCGTCGGAATGATCGTGCAGTTGCCTTGTTACAGGATGCGCGGCGGAATTTCCCCAACTCATCGCAGATCGCTTATCTGCTGGCGGTCGCTCTGCGGGAAGCGCAACAATTTCAAAAATCGGTCACCACCTTCGCGGAGGCGCTCCATGAAGCGGAAGCTCAAGGCGGAGAGATCGTGAACGGTCGCTTCTTTTTCGAATACGGCGCCGCCGCGGAAAGGGCTGGTCTCTATGAGAAGGCGACGGAGCTTTTCAAGAAGTCCATCCAGCTCGATCCCGGCGAAGCGGCGGAAGCTTATAACTATCTCGGTTTTATGTGGGCGGATCAGGGGAGGAATTTGGACGAAGCCGAGAGCTACATCAAGAAAGCTCTCGCAGCCGATCCGGAAAATGGCGCGTATTTAGACAGCCTGGGTTGGCTCGACTTTCGACGCGGCAACTATGAGCAGGCGCTCGCGGAGTTACTGAATGCGGCGCATAACTTAAAAGAGGATGACCCAACCGTTTTCGATCATATCGGTGACACTTACGAAAAGCTGCAACAACTTCCGCAGGCGCTGGAGTATTGGCAGCGTGCGCTTGCGATCGACCCAACAAACAAAAAGCTGGCGGACAAAATCGTACGCTATAAGAAGGAACCAGCTCAACCGGAACCATCCGGCACACCTGCGCCCAAGTGACAAAGTATCCAACCCGCTGGCAACGCAAAACTATGTGGGCTTCGCTCACGGCGGTTTTCGTTGTTATCCTTTTCCTGATCGTCGGCACTGCCGTCTGGCTCGGGGCAACCTTGGTCGCCTTTCTTCAGCCTATTCTGATTCCGGTGGCGATCGGCGTGATCCTCGCCTATCTCCTGGATCCGCTGGTCACCTATCTCGCCGCCCGCGGCTTCGGGCGGACCAAGTCGGTCCTGGTCATCTTCGCGATCGCGTTGGTAGCGCTGGCCGGCTTGGTGGCATGGATCGTGCCGCTGATCTCCGTGCAGAGCGCAAGTCTCGCGCGGCAACTTCCAGCTTTTACCGTGCATGTGCGCGACGAGGTGGTCGACCTCATGTATCGCTACGAAAATACCTTCGGTCTCGGCGAGAAGAGAGGGAAGAACTCAGACGCGACAAGTGGCATCGTGAATTGGTTGCTGGCTGGGCCTACTCCGTTGCCCGGCACTCCCGCTCCCACGGCTCCTCCAGTCTCTTCTCCCGCTCCGCCAAGCGGCGAAGTCATTAGCCCGGCGCCAAATAAGCTGACTTCAGCGGATCGTCAGCACATACAGGACTGGGTGCAGAAACAATTACCAGCACTCGAGAAACAGTTACCGGACTTAATAGCCAAGCTCTGGCTAGTGATTAAGACCAGCGTGGGCGGCTTTCTCGGAGTCACCGGATTTCTTCTGAGCCTGGTGATGGTTCCGATCTATGCCTTTTTCCTGCTCAAGGAACGCCCGGCGATTGAGCGGCGGTGGAGAGAATACATCCCATTACGCGCGTCGCCCTTGAAGGATGAGGTCGCGACGACTCTTGCCCAGATCAATAGTTATGTCATCGCCTACTTTCGCGGGCAGTTACTGGTCTGCCTGGTCGATGGGTTGTTAATTGGCACGGCCCTTACCATCTTCGGCCTGAACTTCGCCCCACTGATCGGTTTGATTGTAATCCCACTTACGATGATCCCCTATCTCGGAATCGTCCTTTGCTGGATCCCGACCGCTCTCATCGCGGCTGCGCAATGGGGCGACTGGTGGCATCCGTTTTGGGTCACGGTCATCTTTCTGGTCGTGCAAAACCTGGAAGGAATCTTTTACGCGCCCAGGATCGTGGGGAACTCGGTTGGGCTGCATCCGATGACGGTGATCGTTTCCATTTTTGTCTGGGGTTTGCTGATCGGCGGCTTGCTCGGACCGTTGCTCGCGATTCCGCTCACGGCGACGATCAAGGTCTTGCTCGCACGCTATGTCTGGGGCGCGCGCTTGCGTGAAGAAGTGATGGAGAACCTGGAGCAGATCCCGGTGGTAGCAGAGAAACAAGCAGCCGAACCGGCCGATTAGATGCGACCGCGGTAAAGCGCGGCGTCGAGAATCGACCAAAGGTGAATGAGCCATCCAAGGAGGAAAAACCAGAGCACGGCCGCCAGACAAAATTGCAGCACCGCCGTGAAGAGACGGCCCTGGAGCAACTGACCCAGACCAGGCACGAAGAAGCTGCAGAGCGCAGCGATCACGTTGCCGGTGGAACCTTGACCTGCCATGTTCATCTCCTACGGTTAACTCGGCCCCCGCACAAGGAAGTTTGTGGAGACCAGACGGAAGTTCTCGCGCCGGAAGGAGGTCAATCAGCGCGGGAAGGAGGTCAAATCCGCGACGGCATTAGCATCAAACCTGCTGCTTTTTTATGACTTATGGATGACGCGCGCCTCCAGAATGCAGATATCCTGATCGTCGATGACGAGCCGTTAAATCTGACCCTCCTGCAGAAAATCCTCCATTCCGCCGGTTACACCCGACTCCGGAGCACGACCGAGCCCCGCAAAGTGATGGATCTGCTCGGCGAGAAAGAGCCGGACATCATTTTGCTCGATCTCCAGATGCCGCACTTGGATGGTTTTGCGCTGCTCCAGCAACTCAAGCAGCGGAACCCGCCGAACTCCTACCTGCCCATCCTAGTTCTGACAGCCGATGCGATGCCGCAGACGAAAATGCGCGCGCTCTCAAGCGGAGCGCACGATTTTTTGACGAAGCCGTTCAGTCCAGCGGAAGTCGTGCAGCGTGTCGCGAACTTACTCCAGACTCGCCAGCTTCATCTCGAGGTAAGGCGGCAGAATCACAATCTTGAGGAGCAGGTGGCGGAACGGACCAAGGAGCTCGAAAAAGCTCTCAGCGATTTAAAGGAAACACAGGATAAAGCAATCCAACAGGAACGGCTCAATGCATTTGGCACGATGGCGACCGGGATCACTCACGACTTCAACAATGCTCTCTCCGTCATCCTTGGATACTGTGAAGTTGCGCTGATCGAGTGCGAAGGGAAAATGCGCCGGAACGAGCTCGAGACGCATATCCAGACGATCATGACCGCCGGCTTGGACGCGAGCCGAATGATCAAGCGGCTCCGCGAATTTTACCGACCCCAAGCCAAGGACGAGCCGAGGACAGTTCTCGCACTCAACGACGTCGTGCAACAGGCTGTCGCCACGACCAAGCCGAAGTGGCACGCCGAATCGCTCGGCGCCGATATCCTGATCGACATCGAAACGGATCTTGCGGAGATCCCATCAATCCTCGCCGATGCTTCTGAGCTGCGGGATGCGTTGATGAACCTGATCTTTAACGCCGTGGATGCGATGCCGAAAGGTGGCGTCCTCCGTTTGAGCACGAAGTTCGTCAACAACCGCGTCGTCCTTCAGCTGCGCGACAACGGAATCGGAATGCCTGAGGAGGTGCGTCGCCACTGTCTTGAGCCCTTTTTCACCACGAAAGGCGAAGCCGGTACCGGCCTGGGACTCGCGATGGTCTACGGCATTGTTGATCGTCATGGCGGCACTCTTGAGATCGAGAGCACGCCAGGTCTTGGCACCACCTTCATTATTTCCTTTCCGCCGGTGCTGGAGGAGCAAATAAAAGGGGTGAAGCCTGCGCCGCGACGGACGCGACCATTAACTATTCTGATAGCGGACGATCAGCCGGAGATGTGCGCGATCATGTCGAATCACTTGTTGAATGACGGCCATAAAGTCCGGGCCGTGATGGATGGCAAACCTGCTTTGGAAGCCATAGGCGGAGGAAAATTCGACCTGCTCATCACCGACCACGTCATGCCCGGGATGAGCGGCAAACAACTCGCGGCTGCGGTGAAAGAAATTTCTCCCGAAACGCGCGTCATCCTTCTCACGAGCATGGCTGAACGTCCCGCCGCGAGCGCGAGCCGTGTCGTCGATCGGGCGCTGACAAAACCGGTTTCGCTGGTGGACCTTCGCCGTGCGATCGCGGAAGTCATGACGGATTCCGTCGCCCCCGGGATGCCTGCGATCGCATGAAGCGACTGCGGGCTCTCCCGTTCGACATGCACCGCCCCCAGGTCATTGCCGCGAACGCCACTGCTTTGATTGGGGTGCTGGTTCTTCTCGGCTGGATGCTGGGGATTGAATATCTGAAACGCGTTCTTCCGGGAATGGTCGCAATGAATCCAATGACCGCGTTGGGCTTCCTGCTGGGCGCGCTTTCACTCGCGCTGGTGCCGAGGCGTTCGAGCCAAGCGCGCTATCCCCGCCTTCAGTTCCCTGCTCGAATCGCTACGGCCGGGATCATCTTCATCGGCGGTGCGCGCATCCTTGCCCTGATTGGCGGACCCGATCTGCACGTCGACCAACTCCTTTTTTCCAGCCAACTCGACTACGGGTTCCGCCTCCGAAATGTGATGGCGCCGAACACAGCCTTGAATTTCATCCTCATCGGAAGTGCGCTCTGGCTGCTGCACTCGCGTTCGAGCCGCACTAGTCCATTCGTCACGGTCGCGGCAACCGTCTGTGGATTCGAGTCAATCCTTGCGGTCATCGGTTATCTCTATGGCATCGGCGCGTTTTACGGCTTGCAGGCGTTTATTCCGATGGCGTTGCCGACTGCAATCGCCTTCGTTTTACTGACCGGCGGCGTCTTCGCCTGCCAGGCCAATCGCGGGATGTTCGTCGCCATCGCCGGCAGCAACGTCGGCGGCACGATGGCGCGCCGTCTTTTGCCTGCCGCCATCCTTGTCCCTGTGGTCATCGGCTGGTTGCGAATGGAAGGACAACGCGCCGGACTTTTCGGGGGCGAATTCGGCGTCGCGCTCTACACCGTGATGAACATGCTCGTCCTCAGTGCGCTCGTCGCGGGCAACGCCGTCGTGCTTTTTCGCATCGATGCGGCGAGGGTCGAGGCGGACCGGAAATTGCACCGCGCGCACGACCAACTGGAGCGCAATGTCGCCGCCCGAACGGCGGAACTGTCCGAGGCGAACGCCGAGCTGAAAACGGCGCGGGCGCATTTGGAAGCGCGCGTCCGCGAACGCACCGCCACCCTGGCCCAGAGCGAAGCGAAACTTCAGGCGCTCCTCGATCACATGAACGCGACCGTTTTCATGAAGGATCTGCAAGGTCGCTACCAGCTCGTGAATCGCCGCTTTGAGCAGGTCTTCGGCCTTGCCGAAGGAAGCGCCTACGGAAAGACGGCCAGCGATCTTTTCTCGGCCGAACCTGCGCGATCCTCGGATGAGGACGATCGCGAGATCATTGCGACGGGGAAATCGCTCCACTTCGAGAAAGTGGTCGAGCAGCCGGACGGGGCGCATACTTTCCTCTCTACCAAGTTTCCGCTCATCGATGCGGAGGGAAAAGTCTACGCGACGTGCGGCATCAGCACCGACATTACGGAGCGAGTGCGTTCCGAGCAGGCGGTGCAGCAGGCGAGAGATGAAGCCGACCGCGCCAGCCGCGCGAAGAGCGAATTCCTCTCGCGCATGAGCCACGAGCTGCGGACACCGATGAATGCCATTCTCGGTTTCGCGCAGCTCCTCGAGCAGGAAGAATTGACTACCGACCAGCACGAAAGCGTAACGCACATCATCCGCGGTGGCCGGCATTTGCTCGATCTCATCAACGAGGTGCTCGATATCGCCCGCATCGAAGCTGGCCGGCTCGCGCTGTCGACGGAGCCTGTCGAGCTGACAGCGGCGTTGCGTGAGACGATCGACCTCGTGCGACCGCTTGCGGCCGATAGCGAACTGGAGTTGACGATGCATCCATTTCCCGAATGCTTCGTCCTCGCCGATCGGCAGCGTTTCAAGCAGGTCCTGCTGAACCTCGTCTCCAACGCGATCAAATATAACCGTGTGGGCGGATCGGTGACGATCACCTGTGAAACCGGCGCGACGCGTGTGCGGATTCTCATCCAAGACAGCGGCCTCGGAATTGCAGCAGATCAAATCTCGCAGCTCTTCATGCCGTTCGAACGACTCAGCGCCGAGCGCGGCTCGATTGAAGGCACCGGTCTCGGGCTCGCCGTCGCGCGGCGTCTGGTCGAAGCAATGAAGGGCGAGATCGGCGTCGAAAGCGTAGAGCAGCAGGGCAGCACCTTTTGGATCGATCTTCCGCTGACGATTTCGCCTTTGCAGCGCAACGACCTGCAGTCGGCTGACGCCGAGATGGCGGACCTCAACGGCGCGGAGCAGCACTCAGTTTTATACATTGAAGACAACCTTTCCAATCTCCGGCTGATCGAGCAGGTTCTGGCGCGCCGGCCGGCCATCGAGTTACTCACCGCGATGACTGGCGCGGAAGGATTGCGCGCCGCGCAGGAAAAAAAGCCTGAACTCATTTTGCTCGACCTGAATCTGCCCGATCTTCACGGGCACGAAGTCTTGCAGCGGTTGCACGCGGATAAAGCGACCTGCGACATTCCCGTCGTGGTGATCACCGCCGATGCAATGTCCGCGCAGCGCGACCGTCTTTTGGCGGAAGGAGCGCTCGATTACCTGACGAAGCCGCTCAACATCAAAAAATTTCTCGAGACGCTGGATCGCTCGCTCGCGACCTGACGAGTTAATCGCTGCTTCTCCCAGGCATCCGGAAAGAAAGAGCGCGCCCGTAGGGATTCGAACCCCAAACCTTCTGATCCGTAGTCAGATGCTCTATCCAGTTGAGCTACGGGCGCTTTTCCCCTCCAAAATGCGGCCAAAACATCTGATTCTCTCTCGTGCAGCTTCTGCCGCAACCCCGAAAACGGGGAAGCACGCCTGAGCACATGGAGACTTCTTCATGGATGACTTGGCTACACTTTGGGCACACCGGAAGGCGTTAGTATATTCGTTTCGAACCGCCGTCAAACTACTGCGGGCGGACCATTGCGCGTCGGGCGGTAAAGAATGGCGCGGACGCGGCTCTCCAGCTGAAAGGATACTCCGGCAGAATGAAAGCGGCCGCGATCGGGCCCGATGGTTTGGCTGGCACTGGAGACTCTATAAAAGCACGCAGCCGCCCTTGGCAAGCTCTCAGCCATTGGGGAAACCAAGCAGAAGCGATCGCGGCTCCCAGGGCAACCTTCGCTCGCTCCGGGACTTCCTCGACCTGTCGTCTAGTCGACCGTCCGCGCCACTTGGATCGTAATCCACTGGCCCGAGCGAACAACGCGGCGTGCACAGCGAGAATCACCTGCTCCAGCTCCTCATGCGGGACCCGAACGATCAATGAGTGGCGAATAGAAGCTGATCAAGCGATGCCGAAGTTTCGCGTGACCAAAAGCGGCGCCCGCGCGGCCTTTCCCGAGATAAGAACCCAACTCAAACCGAATGACGAGACTGACTCTTGAACGCGAGTTTTATTCGCGCAGATCCTTCAGAATCCGCTGGTGTTGGGCCGCTGCTCCGCCACGAAGTGTCTCGAAATGCTATTCAGAAAAGACCGGAATCCGACCAACAGTTCCCGCTTCCTCATGTCGTAAGAAGCTGTCTTATTGTGGCCGGGGACGTAGAAGAGTTGCACGCCCACCTTCCGACCTTCTCCCAATGACTCGCCCGGCTCGAGGTTCGCCTTCACGAGCGACTCCAGCTCCTCACCTTGGAAGTCGCTACGATCTTGTTTGCGAATTTTCTCCGCCTGGCAATGCCCTTCGGCAAGGAGCGCCTGGATGTCGAAGCCGTGATAATGATAGGAGCGGCAGACGATCCCGTCCCAACCCCACGGAACGGTGGAGTAAGGTTTGCCGTAGCGCTGCTTCATCTGCGCTTCGGAATCCCCAATGTGCGCAACGGCGCTCGTCGTTAGTGAGACAGCCAGCGCGGCCACTAAAGTATACAATTTCATTTTCGTTAACGGTCCTGACTCATGCTGCGTCGACACGACGACTACGTCCATCAATTAAGCGTGAACCGACTCAAGCGCTTGTTAATTGGGGCCTCCAGAATCAGATGATGCCAGTGCCGCCCTGTCACCCTCGTCGCCTACCGGCATAGACGCGTCAGTCGGCGCTACACGGATTGGTTACACGTCCAGCGCTTGATTCCGCGCTCTCAATCTAAACGCCTCCGCTCAACGACAAATATCTACCTCCAAGTCCGCGCAAGCAAAAGACTCGCGGATATATTTGGTAACGGCCTCGCGCTTTTTGCTGGCGTTGACGGGCGTGCTGCTGATTACATCGCCGTAGACCATGAACAAATACGCCTCTGAATTTATCGGTACCTTCTTTCTTGTCCTCACTGTTGGTTGCACTGGGATCGGCGCGGGCGCGGGGGTGATCGCGCCGCTCGCCATCGGCGCTGTGCTGATGGTGATGGTCTTCGCCGGCGGCCACATATCGGGAGCGCATTACAATCCAGCGGTAACCGTCGGGATGCTGATCCGCGGACGGCTGAAAATGACCGACGTGCTGCCCTACATCGTCGCGCAAATTCTCGCCGCGGTGGCGGCCGCTTTTCTGGTCACTTACCTTCGGGCCGGTAGCACAGTCGCCCCGATGACGTTGAAGCTGGGACCAGCACTCGTGTCCGAGTTTCTCTTTACCTTCGCCCTCGTGTACGTGGTCCTGCATACTGCGACCGCCGAGGGCACTTCGGGCAACTCCTTTTATGGCCTCGCGATCGGCATGACCGTGATGGCGGGCGCGTTCGCAGTCGGCGACATCTCGGGGGGAGCGTTCAATCCCGCGGTGGCCGTCGGCATTTCGATCCTCGGGCTCTCCATCTGGTCGAACATCTGGATTTACCTGGTGTCGGAGCTGGTCGCGGGCGCGTTTGCTGCCGTCGCTTTCAACCTGATCAATCCGGCGGCGCAAACGACTGCGATCGCCACCGACGAACCGCCCTACGAAACGCCGGAATAACGCCGAGAAAAGGCGGGCACGAGAACAGGTCTGCGTGTTCGGCTCATCCCGACCCCTTGCTTGCCTAACGCCCCGCCAGGAAGCTGGTCGGTGACGGTTTTTCTTGGATGCGGGTTCGCGGCGAAATATCGCGAGGGCGGAGGGAATTTCTCCGTGCCGCTGCAGTGGATGCTCGGACTGCGTCGATTGAAACAGGAGGCGATCTGGCTCGAGCTGCTTCCCGCTACTGCCGATCCCGTTGCCGATCGCAAGTGCATCCAAAACTTCCAGCACCAGCTCCGTGCGCACGGGTTGGCTGGTCGTTATTGCCTGCTTTATCAGGATCCGGTAAGCCAGGAACACGATCTCGACCGAATGCACTGCATCGGGATTTCGAGACGTGAGCTGCGCGCGCACCTGTCCGCACCAAACGTCCTCCTGAACCTCGCTTATTCATTGCATCCGCCGCTTCTGCTCGAATTCGAGCGCCGGCTCTTTTGCGATCTCGACCCGAGCGAGATCTTCTATTGGATGACGAAGCTTGAGATGGGCCAAAGCTGGCATCACGAGTTTTGGACGATCGCGCTGAACGTCCATGGCACCGATTGCGCGATGCCGCCGTCACCGCTTCGGTGGCGAACTTTTTATCCGCTCGCCGATACCGTTCTACTGCGCCCGCAGCCGGCGCCGCGCCGGGCGAAGTTCACGACGATCGGCCAGTGGTATTGGAGCGGCGCCGTGGAGGTGAATGGCGAGTTCCCCGATCTCTCGAAGAAGCAGGCCTTCGAGCCTTATCTCGAGTTGCCGGCGCGCGTGCCGGAGGCGCGCTGGGAGCTGGCGATGAACCTCAGCCCGGACGACCCGGAACGGATTCGCCTAACGAACCGCGGCTGGCAACTGGTCGCGCCGCACCGAGTGGCGCGGACGCCGGCGCTTTATCGCCGCTATCTCGCCTCGGCCACCGGAGAATTCACCGCGATCAAAGGCGTGGATGTGAGC
Source organism: Chthoniobacterales bacterium (assembly GCA_025929155.1). Classification (GTDB taxonomy): domain Bacteria; phylum Verrucomicrobiota; class Verrucomicrobiia; order Chthoniobacterales; family UBA10450; genus Palsa-1392. Next base: position 31,007 of record JAICMR010000013.1, read on the forward strand.
TGGCGGACCGGCTGGGTCAGCGATCGCGCGGCGGCCTTTCTCGCGCTGGGCCGGCCGGTAATCACGGAGCAAACCGGCGCCTCGAAATACCTGCCGGAGGCGAGCGGCTTCTTCTTTTGCGACGATGCAGAGAAGGCGGCCGAAGCAGCGCGCCGGATTCTGCGCGACCAACCGCGGCTCGCGCGCGACGCTCGCGACTGCGCAGTCGAGTGCTTCGATTCTGCGAAAAATTTGCGTCGAATTCTCGGTCTTTGATCGACGAAAAGCGGGCCGCAAAAAGGCCTTTCGATTCCCCGTTGCAAAAGCGAAACGGGATGTTACTCGTGTTGCCGTTATGGCCGAGCTGATCAAAGCGGACGACCTCAAGAACCGTCTGAAAAAAATACCCGAATGGGAACTCGAGAAGAAACATATCGAGCGCACCTTCGAGTTCGACGAGTTTTCCGAGTCGATCGATTTCGTGAACAGTGTGGCCGAAGTCGCAGAGGATGAAGAGCATCACCCGGACATCGACATCCGTTATAACAAGGTGCGGCTGATTCTCTGGACGCATAGCAAAGGCGGCTTGACCGAACTCGACTTCGCGCTCGCGGAGCGGATTGATACGCTCGCGGAATAGCGCCATGGCGTCGTCAGCACCCGCGCCGTCGCGGACGCGGCTGATCGTGTCGGCCGTGGTCGTGATGCTGATCGTTCTGGTCGTTTGGAAAGTGATTGATTACCGGCAGCAACCTCCACCGCCGCCGGACGCGCACGCGCTCGATGGGCGGCCTTAGATCAGCTTAGCGCTCCCGCTTGACTCCGCTCACGGTGACGACTCGTCTTCGAATCAACACCACGCAGCATGGATCTTGGAGAGAAGCGCCAGTTCTTTCCAGGCCGCTGCCATCAAACTCACTTAGGTTCGTTAGCCGTTAGGCGGAGAGCGACTTCGCAGCGTCGATCACGTGCTGGGCGTCAATTCCGAATTCTTTCATGACCTCGGCGCCGGGCGCGCTCAGGCCAAACCGGTGCAGGCCGACGATTTTGCCATCGAGCCCGACAAACTGCGCCCAAAGCTGCGGCACGCCCGCTTCGATTGCCACTCGCTTCCTACACTCGTTAGGCAAGACTTCTTGGCGGTAGCTATCGGATTGGCGGGCGAAACGTTCGAAACAGGGCATCGAAACGACACGGGTCCCCTCGCCCAGTTCTTTCGCTGCGGCCAGCGCGTGCTGCAGTTCGCTTCCACAGGAGAGAAGGATGAGCTCCAGCTTGCCGGTTTCTTTCTTCGCGATATAACCGCCTTTCAGAACGCCTTCGCGCCGAAGTTGCACGTCGATCTCGCTCAGGAGCGGCACGTTTTGTCTCGTTAAGGCGAGAAGGGTCGGACCATCGATTCGCTCAGCGGCGGCGACGAACGCCCCCGCGGTTTCCTCCGGATCGGCCGGACGAATCACATCGATCTGAGGCATGACCCGCACGCTCGAGACGGTTTCGACCGGTTCGTGCGTCGGACCATCTTCGCCTACCGCGATCGAATCGTGGGTGAAGATGTAAATGTTCGGCAGCTTCGAGAGCGCGGCGAGTCGAATGGAAGCGCGGCAATAATCGGTGAAAACCATGAAGGTCGCGCCCGACGCGCGAAAGACGCCGTGATAGGCCACGCCGTTCATGATCGCGCACATGCCGTGTTCGCGAATTCCATAATGGATGTTGCGGCCGGTGGGATGGTTGCGGGTGAAATCGCCGCCACCCTTGATGTAGTTCAGAGTCGACCCGTGGAGATCCGCACTCCCGCTGATCAAAAATGGCAGGGCCTCGGCGAGCGGCTGGAGCACTTCGCTCCCGGCTTTGCGGGTCGCAATCTTGGTGTCAGCAGGGAATTTTGAGATCTTCTCCAAGAGATCGTCCGGCACTTTTTTATCGATCGCGTCATCGAGCTGCTGCGCTTTCTCCGGGTTCGCTTTCCGCCACGCTTCCCAGGTTTTCTCCCATTTGTCGTATTCCGCGAGAAGATGCTTTTTGTGCTCGGCAAAGTAATCGCGAACGTCGTCGGAGACAAAGTAAAGGTCGTTAGGCAAACCCAGGCCTTTGCGCGCTTCCTCGGCGTATTTGGCGCCGCTTTCACCGTGCGCTTTGGAGGTGCCGGCGACTTCGGGAATGCCTTTGCCGATCAAGGTATGGGCGATGATGAATTTTGGTTTGCCGTTGTCGTTTTCCTTCGCCCGATTGAGCGCATCCAGGAAAGCCTGCATGTCATCGCCCTGGATTTCCTGCACCTCCCAGCCGTAGGCGCGATAACGCATGGCGGTGTCTTCGCTCTGCGTTTCCTTGGCCATCGCGTCGAGCGTGACGGCGTTCGAGTCATAGATCAGAATCAGATTATCGAGCCCAAAATGGCCGGCGAACGCGCTCGCTTCCGCGCTCACGCCTTCCTGCAGACAACCGTCCCCAGCCAGGCAGATGACGTGCTGGTCGAAAATTCTGTGTTCGTCGGTGTTGAAGCGCGCCGCGGCCATCTTCGCCGCCATCGCGACACCGACCGCGTTGCCGACGCCCTGGCCGAGCGGACCGGTAGTGCACTCGACGCCCGGCGTTTCGAAATATTCCGGGTGGCCCGGCGTTTTGCTGTGGAGTTGCCGGAAACGTTTGATCTCGGACATCGGCAAATCATAGCCGCTCATATTCAACCAGGCGTAGAGGAACATGGAGCCGTGCCCGGCGGAGAGAATGAAATAGTCGCGCCCGATCCAGCGGGGTTTGTCGGGGTTATGTTTGAGCGCATAGCCGTAGAGAACTGCGCCCATCTCGGCGCAACCCAGCGGAAGGCCGAGATGCCCGGATTTCGAGGCGTGGACGGCGTCGATGGCAAGGCCACGGGCCTGGTCGGCCGCTTTGGAAAGTATCTCGAGGTTTAAGCTCATTCGTACTTCTAAAACAGATGCCGGTGCGAGAAAACGAGAATCTGCGGCTGGTCGGGAAATTAACCGCAAAGGAAGCAAAGATTTCCGATAATCGAGATTTCATTGCGGCGGGTGCGCTCACTGGCCTTGCCGCTGACCAGCCATAAGTCGCGGAATCGCCTATTAAAAGGGAGGCTGGAGCGATTCGCCATCGCGCGCCCCAAACGCAGCCTTCTCGGCAGCGTCGAAGTTACCACCCCACGTCCTGATGCCGCGCTTCGCGCGGCTCTACTTTCTGCCCGGCGATGTCGCCGGAGGAAGTGCATCCTTTGCTTTCACTGCGTCTTCTTTGAGTGTGAACGACCAGCGCGCTTCCATTTTCTTTCCGCCGGTTTTCGCCTCCAGGATCACAGTGCACGAGTCGCCGTGGAGAGGCTGTTTCACCTGAAAGGAAATCATCTTCGTCTTTGGATCGAACGTCGCCGGCACGAGCCCGAGCCCGCTCACCCGCAACTTGGCCGAGCCGGGATCGATTGCGGCCACACCGCCGAGGTTCGCCTGGATGAGCGGCGTCCGATCCGTCACGACGGCCCCATCCGCCGGCTGTGCCTGAAGGCTGCCGGTCGGGATTTCCTGGATCGCCTCGGCGCCACCGCTCGCAGAACCGCCGAAGTTGATCGCATCTTCGAAGACCTTCGGTTTGTTCGCTTCAATCATGTAGCGGCCTAACGACATGTTCTCGGAACCATAACCGAGTTTCTGGCCATAAACGGTGAAGAGCGCCTCATAACCGGCTTTCTTCGCGACCTCTTTCACGTGCTCGTTGTAATAGCCGTAGGGCACGGCGAGCGCGTCCACTTTCACGCCGAGCTTTTGTTCGATAATCTCCTTCGACTCGGCGATCTCCTTCTCCAGCCAGGGCTCGTACTCCGCCTGCGTGTAACGTTTCTTCAGGAGCCGATCGTAGGGCGGCTTGCGCAAATCCTGATGTGTCTCCGTGTGCGACTGGATATCCACACCGGCGTCGCGCATCTCCTCGAGTTGCCCCCAGCTCATCGACTCACCGCCGCTGTAGCGACCCGGTTTGATTCCTTCGGTGTAAACAAACATCGTGAAGGGATAACCGTATTTTTTCAGAATCGGCCACGCCACTTCGTAGCCCGATTTGTAACCGTCATCGATCGTGATGATCGCGGCACGCGACGGAATGTCTTTCTCGCCCCTTTTCCAGGCGAGGAAATCTTGCAGCTTGATGACCGGGACTTTCTTGTCCTGCAGCTCTTTCATCTGCGCCTCAAAGGCTTCCGGTGTGATTTCGGTATCCGGGCGGCGAATCTTTTTCTCGAAACGGTGGTAGCCAAACACGACCACTTCCGCGTTCTGATCGATCGGCGGCTTGGTCGGCGCGGGCTTCGGGGTTTGCGCGGCCACCGCCGAGGCCGATGGCGCGGGGCTGGGATTGGAAAGTTGATGATTTTTTTGCGCCTCGTTGCTCTTCTTGCACCCGCCGAGGGCGAGGCCGCAAATCATCAGGAAAATCGTGCAATATTTGGCCATAAATTCGCCGCTAGCCTCTAAGCGGAAACGGGAAAAAACAAACGATTTCGTGATGTTTCGCGGGTCGCGCGCAACGGCAGCTTTCGTTTTGCGCGGCACGAGTTTCGCTTTATGGAAGACGATGCTTCGCCGGAAGTTTGTTCCGATTTTTTTTGCGTCGGCTGCGTTGCTCCTCTGCTGCGGCGGCTGCGCGACCGTTACGAAAAATACGAGTCGCACTTTCGACACCGTCGTGCTCGATCCAGGCCACGGCGGAAAGGACAGCGGCGCGGTCCGCCGCTATTCCCCAGCCGAAAAAACTCTCGCGCTCGACGTCGCCCTGCGTGTCCAACGCAAGTTGCACGAATCGCAAATGCGTACCGTCATGACTCGCGATGACGACACTTTCATCCCGCTCGACGACCGTGTCGCAATGGGAAACGCCGAGAAGAATTCAATCTTCGTCAGCATTCATTTCAACGACGCGCGTCGGCGCGCCGTCCGCGGGTTTGAGACCTACTATCAGTCGCCCTACGCGCAACCGCTGGCGGTGGCAATTGACCGTAATCTGTCGACCCTTCCCCACTCCGTGAACCGTGGCGTTCGCACCGCGCGCTTCCGCGTTCTGCGCAACGCGCAATATCCATCGGTCCTTGTCGAGTGCGGTTACCTGAGCAATCGCGGCGAAGGCAACGAAGTGAGCAGCCCAGCCTATCGCGACAGGCTGGCCGACAAAATCGCGGAGGCGATCGTCGATTACCGCTACGGCAAAGGCATGTATGCGCGCCAGCCGGCCGTGATCGCGGCACGTTCCGCAGTCGATCCTTTCGCGGCCAGTTTTCGTTAGGGCTGCAGCGTCGGCGCACGTCGGAATCAACTTGCCGGGAGCAGATCGAGCGCTCTCTCGGCCTCAGAATTCGATCCCGCGCTTTTCGCGCCCAATCGCCGCCAGTAAAATAAGGGCGAGAAAAACCACCACCATGACGCAAGCCATCGTGAGGGCGTAATCCGGCTGGCCATTTGGCCTAACGAAATACTCCGCCAGTTTCGCCTGAAGCATCGCTGCATTTGCGGAGAAGAAATTTCCGAGCTGATAGACAACGCCCGGAAATGTTCCGCGCCAGCCGGGCGGCGACAGCTCGTTCAGGTGGACCGGCACCACGCCCCACGCTCCCTGCACCATGAACTGCATGAAAAATCCGCCGACGATCAGGAGCGGCAGCGACGGCGAGAAAATCCAGAGCGGGATCAGCAATATTCCCAGGATCGCTGCAATGATAATCGTGCGCCTTCGCCCCCAGCGTTGCGAGTAGAATCCGAGCAAAGTTCCGCCGCAGATCGCGCCGAGATTGTAGATGATCGCGACCGGTGCGGTCTGGTTGACAGAAAGGCCACGCTGCTTTTGCAGGAAGGTCGGGTAAAGATCCTGCGTGCCGTGCGACATGTAGTTAAACGCGGTCATGAGCAGGATCGCGTAAACCAGCAGCCGCCATTTTTCGCGAATCATCCTGACGATGCCTAACGACTGCGGCGTCCGAGCCGCGCGCTCACGCTGCCAGGCTTCCGATTCCGGCACGCGCGCCCGGATGAAAATGACGAGCAAGGCCGGGAGCGCGCCGACCACGAAAAGCGCACGCCATCCGAAGTGCGGAAAGACCAGCCAGTAAACCACCGCCGCGAGCAGAAATCCGAAGGAATAACCCTGTTGCAAAACTCCCGAAGCGAGTCCGCGCGCTTGTGCCGGCAGACTTTCCATCGCGAGTGACGCCCCCAGTCCCCATTCGCCTCCCATCCCGATTCCGTAGAGCGCGCGGAAGATCAGGAAGACCGTGTAGTTCGGCGAGAAAGCGGTCAGCAACTCCATCACGGAGTAGAAAATGATATCGACCATGAGCGGAATCCGCCGCCCAAATCGGTCGCCGAACATTCCAAAGATCAGCGCGCCCAGCGGTCGCATCATGAGCGTGAGCGTGATTGCAAACGTCACCTTTACGATCGACACCGAGAACTCGCCCGCCACATCGCGGACCACGAAAGTGAGAAGAAAGAAATCGAGCGCGTCGAGCGTCCAGCCGAGGAAACAGGCGAGGAAAGTGTTGCGCTGAGTGCGATTGAGCGAGCGGTAAATCTGAATCGCTTCCATTCGGCGGAAGGATAAGGAAGGCGCGCGACGAGAGAAGCATTTTGTCTCGCAGTTGGAGCTACGGAAGGCGTCCGGGGAGCGCGCAGCGCAGGAGACGCATCTACGCATCATGATACGTCAATTTGTTACTTGCCGACTGAACGCGCTTGTCGTTAAGTGCTCCCGCCGTGAACTCCGACGCGATGCACCCTCTCGAGAAACTTCTGCGCGAGCGTATCGTTATTCTCGACGGCGCCATGGGCACGATGGTGCAGCAATTCAAGCTCACCGAGGAACAGTTCCGCGGCGCCCGTTTTGCGGAGCATCCGGCGAAAGACCTGAAGGGAAGCCTCGAACTGCTCCAGCTCACGCGTCCGCA
>JAICMR010000236.1 GCA_025929155.1 Chthoniobacterales bacterium
CGGGCCGGTGTTCCGCGATCCAGTCGCGCAGGAGCTCCGGGTCGGGATCGTATTGGGGAATGACGAGAGGCGGCAGGGCGCCCCCACCGCCGAAATGGCTGTGCCAAAGGAACGGCGCGAGCACGCGGTGTTTGATTCGAAAATCATGCTCGGCGACGGGGACGAGTCCGAGGCGCCGGCAGCCGCGCTCGGTGAGTTTTTGGCAGAGCAGGAGCATGTTGCCGAAGAGATCGGGCATGGCTTCGTTGAGGCGCGGGCTCATCACGGATGGCGTCGCGGAAACGGCGGGGAATTTTGTCCAGTCGAGAAAGTTTGCCAGGTGCACCGGCTCGCGCATGGGCAGCAGCAAAAGACCCGCGATCCCGCGGTTGAGGAGAATGCGTTGCAGACGCCCGGGGCTCACCCCGGGTTCGTCGATCGCCATCACCTCGAAACCGAATCCGAGCGAATCCGCGCGGGCGCGCGCGCCGGACAGGACGGCGGCGCCGTAGTCGAGATTGGCGCCCAGCGAACGAAGACAGAGCCCGCACAGCGTCGATTGCCGCCGGCGGGCGCGGCTGGTGCGCAGATGATGCATCAGTTTCGTGACCGCCGGGTCGGGACGGTAACCATGCATGGCGGCGAGTTTGCGGATCCGCGCGCGGGTGGCCGCGGGCAGACTCGGGTGGTTGCGCAACGCCAGCGAAACGGTCATCGGCGAAACCCCGGCGAGCGCGGCGAGCGTGCGCATCGTGTGCGGCGGAGACGGTGAAACGGGTGAGCCGGGCATGAAACGTTTTACTGTAAAACATGAAAGGGGTCGCCGGCTCCGGCGTCAAAGCTGAAGACTGCCGGTGTTCCTCTCCGAAACGACGCGACACCTGACCCTTCCGATGAGTTCGCCCGATTCAGCCGCCGACCTTCTGCCTTTGCCCCCGACCAGCTCGAGCTCCGGGCCCGATCCCATGACCGGTTTCGAGTCGGTCACGGTGGGCGAAGTCGATCTCCGGATGCCGGGCCTTCATCTGCGCGATTTCGCGTTGCACCGGCCGGCGGCGGATCGCTCGGTCTTGCGGGCGCATTCGAAATGTTGGTCGCGCGCGGTGTTTTTTCTGGAGGGTGCGAGCCGGGACCCGGCTGCCTGGCCGTGGCAACCGCCGGCTGGTACTGTGGTCGTGCTGCCGCCGGGGCATTGCGACGAAAGGGAAGGCGAAGGTGGTTCGTTTCCCGCTTGTGTGGTCTTCGATTTCCATCTGGCCGAGCCGGCGCCTCAGCTGGCGGTTACCTGTGTTGTGCGCCGGGAGGAGTTGCTGCAAGTGCGCGCGCAACTCGCATATTTGCTGCGTCTGCAGGCGGGAACCCATCGCGCGTGGGAGGGAGCGGCGGTCGTTCTGAATGTGCTGATCACCGTCCTTCGCGCGGCCGGGTGGCTCACGCCCGAAACGGTCCCGAGTCATCCGGCGGGCGAATCCGCCATGCACCGCTTGTTGCTGACGATGCCCCTCGAATCGCCGCTCGTCCAGATCGTGCGGCGGAGTGGTTATCAACGCGATCATCTCAACCGGCTCATCAAGCGGGAGACCGGGCTGACGCTCGGGCAGTTTCGGACGCAGCGGCGACTGAAGCGGGCAAAGGAATTGCTTGCGAGCGGCGTGAAGGTCGGCGATGTCGC